>JBEKJJ010000362.1:0-6688 GCA_050011295.1 Bryobacteraceae bacterium | reverse complement strand
AGATAGCAGGCCGGACGAAACGCCAAGCCTCGCGCCGCCAACTCCTCCTGGAACTGCGTTACTCGCCCTTCCAACTCGCTGCCGGTGATGTGCACACCCAGATCGCAAATCCGGTGGGCCAACAATTCGTCGTCCTTGAGGGCGGCCCATGTTGGAGCAGGTGTCGGAGCAGGCGTCGGAGCAGGTGTTGGGGCATGTGTCGGGCTAGGAGCTGGTTCCGCGTGATCGTGAGCTTCCACGGCTTCATGGTATCGGACCATGCCAGGAAGCGCACGGCGCCGTCCCACAGTACACTCGAAAGTGGAGGCTGCGCCATGCCGAATCAAGATTTGTTGCAATCCAGGGAAGGCACTCTGGGTATCATCACGCTCAACCGGCCCGATCGGCGCAATCCGCTTTCGCTTTCGCTCATGCTCGACCTGATTCGTTCCTTGGACGAATTCGGCGCCGATCCCAACATTCGCGCGGTCATCCTGGCATCCACCGGGAAAGTTTTCTCCGCCGGACACGATTTGAGTGAGATGGTGGGCCGCAACGTCGGCGAATATCGCCGCATCTTCGACGTGTGCACCGAATTGATGACGCGGATTCAATCTATCCCGCAGCCGGTCATCGCGCAGGTGCAAGGCGTGGCCACCGCGGCCGGCTGTCAATTGGTGGCAAGCTGCGATCTCGCAGTCGCCAGCGAGCAAGCTACTTTCGCGACGCCTGGCGTGAGAATCGGACTCTTCTGCAGCACTCCCATGGTCGCGTTAAGCCGTGCCGTGGGCCGCAAGCGGGCCATGGAGATGCTGCTCACCGGAAAGCTGGTGGACGCGGCCACCGCCGCCGAATGGGGACTGGTGAACCGCGTCGTCCCGGCCACGGAGCTTGAAACCGAAACGCGACGGCTAGCCTGCCAGATCGCCGAGGCCAGCAGCTTCACGGTCGGGCTTGGCAAGCAAGCCTACTACGCGCAGATCGATCTTGACCAGTCCAAAGCCTACGCCTACACCAAAGAAGTAATGGCCATGAATGCACTCGCGCAGGATGCCCAAGAAGGTATCTCGGCGTTTCTGGAAAAGCGCACGGCCTGCTGGTCTGGTAAATAGCGCGTCACTTGCGGTGATAAATAATTGTCGCCTGAGTCCTTCCCACTTCCCGATACCCCGCCAACCACTCCTTCAGATCGGGGTAATTCGAAATCGCAAGCATTGGATTATAGGGCGCGAGTCCATCCACGATCCAAGCCGGCGCCGTCTTCGACAACTCTTTCCGATTCTCCGCCGCCCACTCCGGCGCGATAACGGCTGAGTTGGTCAAATGGCGATCTGCCAGAACGCCGGTCAGCGGTTGCGAATCCAAGAATCGCGTACCCGCCTTCATCCGCGTGTAGGCGAAAATGTCCGGTCGATAGCCCCACACCAGCAGCGTGCCGTCGCGTCCAATCCGATCCGCGGCCGCGTGGCTGTCCTCGTTCATAGCAAGATCGCTCCACTGCGTCTCGCGATGCTGCACCAGATCCGAGGCCAGCGCGACATATCGCGGACCGAAGCGAGCTAGCGGAATCAGTAGAAGCAGCCAGACAACGGCTCGATATCGCCCCAGCAAGGTATACCCGCGCGCGGCCATCAATGCCATCACTGGCAGCAATTGGAAGTAGTATCGCGGGAAGAATCGCCAACCGGCCGCAACGGCAGCTAGGCTCAGCAGCAGCCAGACCAACATCCTCCATTGCTTCTCTTTCCAAAATGCAAACGCCGCGGCTGTTACCAGCGCGCAGTGAAAGCCGGCCCAGCTCAGAGTGCGGGTGATTCCTGTCGAAAGCGCGAACGTCTGCTTGGAATACAGCGCGCCCCATTTCCAGACTTCCTGAATGTAGGGATGTCCAAAAATAGCCAGCGCCGCCAGATTAGGAAGTGCGAACCCGGCAAGCAACCAAGTCCATGAACTCCCCGTCCACAACGCACAGGCAACCAGCACAAAGATTGCCTTGGGATTCACCAGCATCGCGACCCCGGCGGTCAAACCGCTAAGAAACGCGCGTCCGCGCCAGGCCAGATAAACGGCGGCGATATGCGGCAACACCATCAACAGATCCGGAGCCAGTGCCATCACCGCGGACGGAATGCCGAACGTCAGAAAGAAAGCGACGAAGCATGCCGCCGCCATACCCTCGCGAGGCCCCCACATATCACGCGCGAATCGCCACGCCATCCAGCAGCAAAGAAAAACGAAGATTGCGCCCACAATCCGCAGCGGCACTCCGATGCGGGCGTCCCACAGCAGATATGTGTATGCCGCGAGCGGCGGCTTGTCAAACCAAATATCGCGATAGAGAAGCTTGCCGTCCAGAATCTGGATCGCCGCCGCGGTGGGATAGCCTTCCTCCACCCAAACGATGCCGGTGTGACAAAGTCGCGCTGCTAACAAGCCACAGAACAACAACGCCAGAACAATACGTTCGCGGGTTTCAACAACTGGGGAGTGGTTTTGAATATAACTGGTGTAGCACAAGCGTGATCCAACTAGAGGCCTCATCCACCGACGCCGGCCAACGCCTGGACCAATTCCTGCACAATCAACTTCCGCAATACAGCCGGTCGCGGCTGCAGGCGTGGATCGACCAAGGCCGCGTGCAGGTGAACGGCACACCCGCCAAGCGCGCTTATTTGTTGAAAGGCTCGGAACAAATCCAGATAGAGCCGGCTGATCTCGTTCCGCTCCACGCGGTAGCCGAGGATCTGCCGCTCGAAATCCTCTATCAGGATGACGATGTGATCGCGGTCAACAAACCCGCGGGCATGGTCGTGCACGCCGGCGCGGGCCGACACTCGGGCACTCTAGTGAATGCGCTGGTACATCGCTTCGGAAAGCTATCGAGCGTGGGCGGCAATTTACGGCCCGGGATCGTGCACCGGCTGGACCGGCTCACCAGCGGAGTGATCCTGGTAGCGAAAACCGACGCCGCCCATCGCCATCTTGCCGCGCAGTTTTCCAACCGAAATGTCGAGAAAATCTACCTTGCGCTGGTGCACGGACACATGAAAATGGATCGGGGACAAATCACCAAGCCCATCGCCCGTGATCCAATTCGCCGCGTCCGCATGACGGCCAAATCAGCAGCCGGGCGCCAAGCGATTACCGAGTATAAAGTGCTGCGGCACTTCGAAGGCTATAGCTACCTGGAAGTGAGAATCGGAACGGGCCGCACTCACCAGATCCGCGTCCATTTGGCCAGCATCGGCCATCCAGTAGCCGGCGATAAACTCTACGGAGCCCCACCAGCCACGCTATCGCGCTTTTTCCTCCACGCCCACCGCATAACATTTACCAGCCCGACGACAGGCGAAAGAATAAGCATCACTGCCCCCCTCCCCCCCGAACTCGAGGAATTTCTCGAAACCCTCCCCGCCAGCAACCAGCAACCAGCAACCAGCTACCCCAAGTCCCTATAATGGAATTACGTCAATGAAACCTGCTGTTCTCGCCGCAGTCGCACTCTGCGCGTTCACGTTCGCCCTCACAGGCCAAAAGAACGACAAGGCCTCGGCGCAAGACGCCCCGGACAAAACCCGCATCACAGTGGACGTCTCGCGCGTCAACATGCTCTTCACCGTATCCGACAAGAAGGGCCGATTCGTCACGGATCTAGCCAAGGATGATTTCGAAGTCTTCGAATCCAAGAAATCACAACCCATCGTTGAATTTGCGGCTGAGACAGATCTGCCGTTAAGGCTTGCCATCCTCATCGACACCAGCAACAGCATTCGCGACCGATTCCGGTTCCAACAGGAAGCCGCCACTGCTTTCATCGATAGCACCGTCCGCCCGCATCAAGATAAAGCGCTGGTGGTGAGCTTCGATACCGCCGCTGAACTGGTCACCGACCTCACCGACGATATTCCCGCTCTCGATAAAGCAGTCCAAAGTTTGCGCCCCGGCGGCGGAACGTCTCTCTATGACGCCATCTTCTTCGCCAGCCGCGACAAATTGATGCAGGATCAGCCGCTCTACAAATTTCGCCGCGCCATGGTGATCCTGAGCGACGGCGAAGACAACCAGAGCCGCTACACGCGCGATCAGGCACTGGAAATGGCGCAAAAGGCCGATGTCACCGTCTACACCATTTCCACCAACATCTCGCGCATCCCCACCGATGGCGACAAGGTGATGCGCTACTTCGCCTCCGAAACGGGCGGTCGGGCATTTTTTCCCTTTCAGGCGTCTGATTTGAACCAGTCTTTCGAAAACATCTCGAACGAGCTTCGCCATCAATACAACATCTTTTATCGCCCCGAACCTCTCAAGACCGACGGGCTGTATCACTCCGTCGAGATCCGGGTGAAGGGCCGTAAAGATCTTCTGGTGAGCTGCCGCAAAGGCTACTACGCGCCGAAGATGTAAAACCGTTTCTGGTTTCTCGTTTCTCGTTTCTCGTTTTCAAAACCGCTACAATAGGACAGCATCATGGATGAAAAAGAACGCGCCCGCACTCTAGGACTCACGCTAACCCAGATCGAAAAACAATTCGGGAAAGGGTCCATCGTGCGACTGGGATCGAAGGAGGCCGTCGTACAGGTGGCCGCCATCTCCTCCGGCTCTATCTCGCTCGATCATGCTCTCGGCGTCGGCGGATTCCCGCGCGGCCGGATCATCGAAATCTTCGGCCCGGAATCGTCTGGAAAGACAACCATCGCGCTGCAAGTGATCGCCGAAGCTCAGAAAGTGGGCGGAATGGCCGCATTCATTGATGTGGAGCATGCGCTCGATCCGGCCTACGCCCGCAAGCTCGGCGTGGATGTAGACAACCTGCTGGTCTCGCAGCCGGATTACGCCGAGCAGGCGCTCGAGATCACCAGCGCGCTCATTGTGTCCGGCTCTATCGACGTTTTGGTGGTGGATTCCGTCGCCGCGCTCGTTCCCAAATCCGAGTTGGACGGTGAAATGGGTGACAGCCACATGGGTTTGCAGGCGCGCCTGATGTCGCAGGCCATGCGCAAGCTCACCGGCCACGTCTCGAAATCGAATACCTGCCTGGTCTTCATCAACCAGATCCGCGAAAAAATCGGAGTGATGTTTGGGAATCCCGAAACTACCACCGGTGGCCGCGCGCTGAAATTTTATTCCTCCGTTCGCGCAGACATCCGCCGCATCGCCGCCATCAAGGAAGGCGAAGTTGTCGTCGGCAATCGCACCAAGGTGAAGATCGTTAAGAACAAGGTAGCGCCGCCATTCCGGGAAGCCGAGTTCGACATCATCTACGGCGAAGGCATTTCGCGCGAAGGCGATCTCATCGATCTGGGCGTGGCGCAAAACCTGGTCGAGAAGAGCGGCTCCTGGTACAGCTACAAGGGCGATCGCATCGGCCAAGGCCGCGAGAACGCCCGGCAGTTTTTGAAGGATAATCCGGACATCCGGCAGGGACTCGATACCGATCTGCGCAAATTGCTGGGAATGATGCGGAAGGATCCGGTGGCGCCGGCCGGTGTCCCGGTGGTCGCGGAAACTCCGAAGCCGGCTACGGCCACAGCGGCGCGCTCGCGTTAGGCGCGGTTGGCAGACGAAAGCGCCTGCCCCACTGCACGATGCGCTTCTAAGATCGATGTCCGGTGGTCCATAATCCCGGCCAGATCAGAATTGGCGAAGCTGATCCTGTCGAATGGCGTGTTGCGTAGGACCTCTCCCGGCCCGGGCTTCCCGTCTTTTCCGAAAAAGAACCCAGGTTGCGCGCTTAGATACGCGTGACCCCAGCGATTTAGAATAATGCCGGCGATATCGCGCCGCGCATCGAATCCCAAGCTGCCGAACAGCATGCTTAGCTGTTCCCGGATTCGCTTTTCGTATCCTCGAAAAGGCGTTCCGATCAGTTCCGCACGGCCTCTGGTCACCTGCTCGCCGATTGGCAACTCCGGATTCGAAAACAGAATCTTGAGCGTGAGCACTGCGGGAGAATCGGGCGATAGCGTGGGAGACACCGCTCCGAACGTGGCCAGCTTTCGAATCGCCGTATAGTTGCCGACGCCTTCGAACCACTGGCACTCACTGATTCCTAGCTTATAGAGGAAACGCCAATTCCTCACTGCCACGTTCGCCATCAGGCAGGGAGCGCGGTAAAACTGCGCGTATGCGTCGCGGTGAGACGCCGGCAGGTCCTTCACAATATGTTTCGCTGTCCAGCTTCCACCGGCCACGATGACGTTGCGCGCCCTCACGCTCGCGAGTTTCCCATCGCGCGCATACACCACCTCGACTCCTCCGGCTTGATGCTGAACTGAAATCACCGTGGTGCGCAGGCGGATGCGCGACGCGCCCGGCCGATCCAAAGCCGCGAAATCCACGGGCGTCCTCGACACTGATTCGAGCGTCACAGGGCCAGGAATCGCATCCGGGATCAGCGATTTCACAATGTGCCGGGCTACGCCGGCATTCCCTCCCGGAAACATTTGCACCCCTTTCTCGTGATCCCATGGCAGCAGCACATCGGCTGCATAATCCGCGTAGGCAGACAGCGCGTCAGCTCCCAAACCCGACCCTCCGCCACTCACCGGAGACAAAAATGTTCGAACGGTCTCGCGGCTCAGCCCGAATTTTTCCATTAGGTGTTGCTCGAAACTCATGCTGTCCAACCGCCGCGAGATTTCGTCGCCATGCTGCTTCGGCGCTTGAAAATCTGTGGCGCCGGATTGCATCTTCAGTAACTCACGCC
>JBEKJJ010000361.1:0-6708 GCA_050011295.1 Bryobacteraceae bacterium | reverse complement strand
GCATTCGTGAAATTCCGCCGCGGCGCCTTTGCTGACCTCACATTGCGCGCTCAAGCGAATCTTGCGTTGGCCGATTAACTCATTAGCTCTTCCACAATAGACTGCCCTTCCGACAGATCCCCATTCGTCCATTGCCACCGTTCGTGCAGGCGCACTCGCCCGTCCGCGAGAGTCTCGAGCGTGGCGCGACACTTTCCGGTACGAAGTTGGCCGCCGGCGTCGACATGCTGGTAGCGCATGTCCAAGCACCCTTCCGCATCGCCGATTGCCACCAAGCTTCCAAACTGAACGCGTCCGCCTGCATACGTCGCCCACACCCGACCGCCGTCCTGCCGGTAGTGAAACTGGGTTCCGGAGTTGCAGTCCCCATTGGGTGTATTGAACGCGGCGGCAAAAATCCGATTGTTGAGAATCATCGGAGGCGCGGCGCCATCGCCCACTGGCTCTTCCGGTTCGGGATAAGTTTTGCCGAATGAAAACGCAATTGGACTGTCGCCCCAGTTGCGGCGGTATTCCAAGCGCTCCCGTGCTTCTTCCACCGTTGGAATGTGCCCCGCGGGCACCCACCACATCGCCATATGCGCCTGCGCTGGCTTCTCAAACCATTTCGAGCGGTCGCGCAGGGGAGCCACGTGGCCGCTCTTGTACACAAATTGCCGAAGCGTTTCCACGGATTCCCAAACCGACATATTCACCAAAATGAGTGGATCGTCGTAAATCTGCACGCCCGTCGCATCCTTCAGCCGCCAGATAAATCCGGCGCTTCGATCGGCCAGAGCGTTGATTTCATCCAACTGCGCCACAAAGCCTGCCATCACCTCTGAATCGAGCGCCCCCAGCACTCGTCCGATGTTCACCTGAGCAAGTTGATAGTGTTTCACCCGAGCCTCCTTTTACGACTCCAGCCCCATCTGCGACAACCGGTACCGCAACGCATTTCTGGTCAGCCCCAACATTCGCGCTGCCTGGCTCTTGTTCCCATTCGCGCGCTTCAATGCTTCTTTAATGATGGACTGCTCATACTCGTCCAGCGTAACGCCTTCCGGCAGAAAATTATCGGCTACGGTAAAGCGGGCCGCTGGCGCAGTGTCCAGCTTAACGTCGCCGGCCTCCAGAACGGCTCCATTCGCCAGCACCATGCTGCGCTCCAGCACGTTTTCCAGCTCTCGGACATTTCCCGGCCAATGATATCCCAGCAGGCGCTCCATGGCGCCGTCAGAAATCGATTGCACCGGGCTGCCCAAATCCTTCCCCAGCTTCTTCACGAAAAATCCGGCCAGGTACGGAATATCTTCTTTGCGTTCCCGCAGCGGCGGAATATTGATGGGCAGAACGTTCAATCGATAATACAAGTCCTCGCGAAAAGTGCCCTGTTCCAGCGCCGCTCGCAGATCCACATTGGTGGCCGCGAGCACGCGCACATCGATATGCTTCACCTTGTTAGAACCCAGGCGCTCGAATTCGCGCTCCTGCAAAATGCGCAGCAGCTTCACCTGCACCGACGCCGGCACATCGCCGATTTCATCCAGAAACACCGTTCCCGTATCGGCCTGCTCGAACTTGCCCGGCTTTGACGTATTGGCGCCGGTGAACGCGCCCTTTTCGTAGCCAAACAGCTCGCTCTCCATCAGATTCTCCGGCAGCGCGGTGCAATTGATCTTGACGAAAGGTCGATCCGCCCGCGGCGAGTGATGATGGATGGCGCGCGCGATCATATCTTTTCCCACGCCGCTCTCGCCGCACAGCAACACGGTGGCGCGTGTGGGAGCAACGCGGGTGATGGTGCCGAATATCTCACGCATCCCTTCGCTATGCCCCACCATGTTGTCGAATTCGTAACGCTGGCTCAGTTCCGCGCGCAGCTCCCGGTTTTCGTCGCGCAGCGTTCGCAGCTCGAGAGCTTTGTTCACCACCGTCATCAGATGATCGAGCGAAAAAGGTTTGGGGAGAAAATCCACAGCGCCGGCTTTCATCGCTTCCACCGCGGTTTCGATGCTTCCGAAGGCCGTCATCACGATAACAGGCGTGTGAGAATCCTGACGGCGCAAGTTCGCTAATAATTCCAGGCCGCTCACGCCGGGCAGCCGCAAATCAGTCAGGATCACGTCGGCGCGGTCCGCCAATCGCATGGCTTGCTCTACGGTGCCGGCCTGCTCCACTTCAAACCCGGCGCCTTTCAATTGCAGCTCCACTACGCGCCGCAGTTTTTCTTCGTCCTCCACCACTAGAATTGTCGCCTTCATCGCTCCTCTTTCAATGTCTCCCGGAATGGCAGATATACCCGAAACACGCTGCCTTCGCCCGGTTCGCTCTCTACCGATATGCTGCCGCCATGTTCGTCGACAATCTTCGAAACAATCGCTAAGCCCAATCCCACGCCGGCGGATTTGGTCGTATAGAACGGATTGAAAATATTTTCGATCAGTTTCGGTGGAATGCCCGATCCGCGATCGATCACCGCAATTTCCACCATGCCTTCAATCTGGCGCGTCTTTACAGTGATGCTACCGTTGGGCGGACTGGCCTGCGCGGCATTCAGCAGGAGATTGTACATCACTCGCTCCATTAGTTCGCCGTCCAGAAAGAAGGGCGGAATTTCAGGCGAGTAGTTCTTGTAGATCGTCACGTCGAGGGGCGGCTGATGTTTCTCCACGTCGCTGACAGCCTGGTCGATCACCTGCGTAAGATCGGTCTTGTCTAGCCGGACCGCCAGCGGCCGCGCGAAATCCAGGAAACGCGTGACCAGCGAATTGGTTCGGTCCACTTCGCTCGAAATAAATCCCGCCATTTCGCGAGCCACGGCGTTGTCGGCTGGAACGTTCTTGAGCAACATTTCAGCCGAAGTCTTGATGGTGCCGAGCGGATTGCGGAGTTCGTGAGCCAGACCCGCCGAGAGCTGGCCCAGAGCTGCGAGCCGATCGCTGCGCCGAACGGCAGCCTCGGCTTCCTGCAGATTCCGGTTTGCCTCCCCGAGTCTCTCGGCCGCGATCTGGGCTTCGCGTGCCGCGATCCGGTTGGCCTCAGCAACTTGCTGTGTCAAGAAGCCGATTACAGGAAGAATGAGAGCCCGCATCACCAACTCCGGGTATTCTGCCGGATCGAGGTAATCAGGCTCTTTGATCATTTTGACGAAAGAAAGAAAAACACCCGAGGCGAGCAGGCTGGCGATCACGGTCCCGATCAGATTGAAGGTTGTCGCGGCAGATATCACGGGCAAAAACAGCACCCAGTAGTACCGGCTGGAGATTCCGTCTGTCCAACCAATCAGCAGACAGCATAGGGCCAGCTTGACGGCGAAGGAGGCGATACTGCCTTTGAGCGACGAAGGGAGCAGTTTCGGCTCCAGCAGCTGGAAGAGGCCAAGCGCGCTCAGCAGCACGATACTCTCCGGGCTCCGGTGTGGTCCGAAAATCGCCAATGCGGCGAACAGCATTACCCACACCAGGTCTTCCGGACGGACGTACTGCCAGATGCGGCCGCGAAGCTCCACGCTGTAATCTTATCTTGACTCGCATACAATACATCCTGGGGAACGTAATGCACCTGTCTCGTCGCGACTTTGTTGGCCTTCTCGGAGCCACTGCTCTCTCTGCCGCTTCCACTGAGCCCGAACTCATTCTGCTCAACGGCGTGATCCACACCGTGGACCCGGCCAATCCCCAGGCCGAGGCCGTCGCCATTGCAAACGGCCGCTTTCTGGCCGTTGGAACGAACGCCGAAATCAGCGCCTACGCAACCTCGCGCACCAAACGGATCGATCTCGGCAAGTTTCCCGTGTTCCCCGGATTCATCGATGCTCACATGCATGTGGCCCAGTCCGGCCTGGAGCATCTCCAGTCCGTGGATACCGATCTGCCTTCCATCGCCGCCATTAAGGACGCCATCCGCAAACGCGCGTCTGAAACGCCCGCCGGGAATTGGGTGCTGGGTTTCAAGTACGACGACACGAAGATGGCCGAAGGACGGCCTATCAATCGCCAGGATCTGGATGAAGCCGCGCCCAACAATCCCGTGTATATTCAACACCGCGGAGGCCACACTGCGTTCGTGAATTCGGCCGCGCTGAACAAGGCCGATATTAACGACCAGACTCCGAATCCCGCCGGCGGCGCTTACGAACACGGGGCGGACGGAAAACTCACCGGCCGCGTTATGGACAACGGAAATGCCGCTTTCCGATCGAAAATCCCAAGCACTGCCACTCGGTCCGACCGGCGCGACGGCGTGAAGCTGATCACTCAAATGCTGGTACGCGCTGGCGTCACATCGGCCCACGACGCCTTGGGAAATCCCGACGATCTGCTGGCTTATCAGGACGCGCTGGAAGCAGGCGATCTGCACGCCCGCATCTATTGCCTGATCGGCGCGCCGCATATCGACAAAATGATCCGAGCTGGAATTCGAACCGGCCTGGGCAACGACTGGGTACGTGTCGGTGCGATGAAGCTGATGCTGGACGGGTCGATTTCCGAGCGTACCGCGCGGCTAACGCAGCCCTACGTGGGGCGGCCGAATGACTACGGAATCCTGATCATGGGCGAGGAGGAAATGTACACCTGGGCGCGCAAGGCACATCTGGCCGGATGGCAGGTAGCGAGCCACGCCAACGGCGACGGGACCATCGATCAGGCGCTGCGCGTGTACGAGAGGCTGCAGCGCGAGTCGCCGCGCCACGATCCCCGATTCCGGTTGGAACATTGCACCGTCATCAACGATGATCTGGTGCGCAGGATCAAAGCCATTGGGGCCATCCCAACGCCGTTTTCTTCGTACGCTTACTATCACGGCGAGAAACTCAGCGTCTACGGACCGGAGCGCGTGAATCGCATGTTCGCGCTGCGCAGTTTTCTGGACGAAGGAATCCGCGCCACGCAGGCATCCGATTATACCGCGAGCCCCTTCGACCCGATGATGGCGCTGCAATCCGAAGTCACGCGAACGGATAAGAACGGAAACGTCTGGGGACCGAAGCAGCGGATTACCATCCAAGAAGCTTTGCAGGTTGGCACCGTGAACGGCGCCTACGCGTCTTTCGAAGAAAATCTGAAGGGCTCAATCACGCCTGGCAAGCTCGCCGATCTGGTAGTGCTCGGGCGCGACCCGCTGCGTGAAGATCCGTCGAAATTAATCGGCATCCCAGTTCAACGAACGATGGTCGGCGGCAAGTGGATGTTCGAAGGCTGAGCCACTCACGGCCCAATCGGCATAACGCCATCGCGGTGTAATCCCAACCCCTGCACGGCCGGAGGCACCTCCTCCTCAAACAGCAACTCACGATCGTCGCTCTTCGCCAGCGCTATTGTCGTCCACCTGACCGCGACAAACGCGATGGCCAACAGCGCCAGCATCACTGCCATGCTCCCTGTCTCGCGTAGCGCGTCCCGTTCCAGCATGGTGCCGTTTGAGCCAATCAACAGCACGCCAAGGGCACCAAGAAAAAGCATGTGAAAGCGGGATTTTCCAGGCAGGTAGGAACAAGTAAACGGGACCTTCTGAAAGCGCATCAGGCAGACATCGGCAAGCATCAATCCGAGCAGTCCAAGAACAACCAGGTGCGCCGCGTTCTGCCGCCCAGGCCAAAGCGTTAAGCAAACCAGCGCCGTTGCGAGCCAGACGGGCGCGACGGAAAGCAGCAGCAGCGCACGGCGGCTAGCGGCGCGACTCTCCAATCCACCCGGCACTCCAATGACGCGGAAGATCCAGTTGGCCCGCAGATCCAGCGGAAGCGCGAAAGCTACCCGCGTCCCCACCGCGGCCAGCACAATCATCATGACGCTCGCGGCCCATAGCAGTATGCTCTTCTCACGCCACGGATTGTTCACGCCTGCGCCGGATCCATTGAGCAGAAGACTGGTGAAGGCGAGGCCGATTCCCAGATAGAAACCCAGAATCAGTCGATGCTGCCTGCTGCGCCCGAGCGTGCGCACGGTGAATTGCCCGATCGCCGTCTGTGGCTGGGAGCCGAATCGTGGCAACCATCGCAACCGGAGCGAGCCGGGCACGATGTCGGGTTCCTCTACGATCTTGCGCAGTGTGCGCCAATAAGAAAGCGTGTAGACCACGGCCGCTCCGAACACCACCAACGCCAATCCGATCCACGCCCGGCGCGCCAGCGGCCCCAGCGCCGGATGCATCGATCCGTTCAATTGCTGGTAGAGCGCGAGAAACCAGTAGGACGGCAGCCATTGAATCAAGCGCCCTATCGAGCCGATGGTGAGGTCGTCTAGTCCGCCAAATCCCGGCTGCAGAAAGTACACGCCGACAATCAAACAAAATGCCGTCATTTGCAGATACCCCGAGAGACGCAGAAACAGCCGTCGCGGCAGAAATTGCGCCAGGCCCTGCGCTCCCAAAACTGCGCCATAGACAAACACGCCCGCCGCGAGCATGGTGAACCAATAGGCGCCGAACGATCGCAACACGCCAGGAAATCCTCGGCTTGCGGGGACCAGAACGGTATCGAGCGAGATGGCCGGCTCGCCGGAGAGCCGCTGCCGGATATGTTCGCCGATCAGGCTGGCGGAGAGCAGCGGGTTTGGTCCGCTATTCAGGAGAACCACCGCCGCATAATCCTCCCGAGGATTGAAGAAGGCATCGCTCGAGCCACGTGGTGATTTTGCACCGCGGCAAGATTGTCGCCGATGATTCCATTGAACGGCTGCGGACTCTGATGTCGGCGCCCACGCTGGAGGCAATCTTCCAGCAACT
>JBEKJJ010000360.1:0-6728 GCA_050011295.1 Bryobacteraceae bacterium | reverse complement strand
CTGAAATTCGTGTGATTGAGCAGGTTGGTTGCTTCCGCGATGAAATCGAATTTGAGGCCCCGATCGCGGTTGATGAAAAACGACTTGGTGAGGCGTGCGTCGAAGTCGTAAAAATCGGGCCCGATACCTGTATTCCTTGAAACGTACCAGGGCCGAGCATAGAGCGAATCCCCCAGAGTACCGTTCACCGCGCCTGGAACGCGGATGGTGAATGGCAGCCCGCTATGCATGTGCACAATGGGCGAGAACGTCATGTCAGCCAGTATCCGGCTCCAGAACGGTTCGCCCGCGCCGGCTTTGAACGGAGTATTGTAAACGCCGTTCGCGACGAAGTTTTGCCCGATATTATAGGCCGAGAGTCCGCGTTCCAAGTTCAAGCGAGTGGGGAAGAAGGACGCGAACTGGGAGTTGAAATCGGTAACATCGTCGATGGCTTTGCTGTAAGTGTAGTTGGCTTGAACTTGAAAGTGGCTGGTGTAGCGCTTGGTTAACGATGTTGTCAGCCCGTTGTATGTCGAATTGCCGATGGACGAGTATGTGTTGGCTTGGATGATGGACGGATTGATGGGAACATACTGCGGTCCCCATACCGGATCGATCACGCCGGTTTCTTTGTAATTGGTTTCCTGATCCATGGGGAGATGAACGCCCTTGTATCTTTGGAATCCAACTTCTAATGACAGGCTGTTGGTTAATTGCCGGGCGATGCTCAAGCTCGACTGGATGGAATAGTTGTTCTTGTAATTAGAAGCCAGATTGAAGATGACGCGGCCGTCCGCACCTGGCCCCACCGGGATTCCGAGCGCGCTCAGATTGGCCTGCGTTAGTTGTCCGAATGGAAGGATGCCTTGCTGGACGCCGTATCCGTAGATCATCGCGGCATTGACGCCGGGCGAGTTGACGGCGCTGAACACCTGGTTGATGTACTTGCCGCTGTCGTTCAGAAGGTTCACCAGATAAGGGATCTGGAAGTTGACCGGGGAAACGAATATTCCGCCGCCGGCGCGGATTACGGTCTTCTGATCGCCAAAGGGATCCCAGGCGAAGCCCAGCCGAGGCGAGAAATAGATATTGTGCGGGACAGGCGCGGGCTCGGCGTCATAATCCAATCGAACTCCGTAGTTCAAGGTGAACCTCGGTGTGATTTTCCACGAATCTTGGACAAACGCGCCTAGATAATTTGCCCAAGAGCTCCACAGCGGGTTGTTGAAGCCTTGCCGGTAATCCGCCGGAACGCCGAGCGCGAAGGACTGCAGCGCGCTGAGGTTGGTGGCGGGTGGTCCGGTTTGCGGATATCCGTGCCCGACATTGAATTCGGCAAGCGCTAATTGAGCATTCGCCGGCAATATCCCGATCATCGGGATGGCGCCCTCATAGAAATCGAACTCGCCGCCAAACCACAGATTGTTTTGCACGGTGTAATTCACGGGACGATAGGAAGCGCCCAGCTTGAGCGTGTGGCTCCCGATCATCCAGGTGAGATTGTCCTCGAACTGATAACGCTGCTGGTGCGAAGCGTACGGGGACTGGTAGCTCTGGTTGAAAACTCCCAGATCGCCGATGGAGAGTTCCGTGGTGCCGGGTGTCAGGGATGGGCTAGTCACGTTGTTGTACGGGACCACCTGCACCCTCAATTGATTGACTAATGTGGGCGTGATGACCCTATTCCAGGTACCCAGAATGGCGACGTCCGTCAGTGATGTGTAGCTGGCAGTGCTCGCGGAATACAGGTTGTTACCGCCGATGTTGGTGTAGTGCCAGAACTCAGTCGAAAACCGGAACGTAAGCGTGTCCTTGTTGTCGGGTTGATAATCGACCCGCGTAACCGAATCCTGGCTCTTGTTGACATCCGAGAAGACGCCGTTGTTCGAGTTGAGCAGCTTCGTGACATCGGGGAAATTCATCGGATTTAAAGCTTGCTGGAAGAAGCCGGCCAGGCCTTGGAGCGCTGGGACGCCGGAACTAGCCAGTTGATTCACGTAATTGAGCTGAGCCGGATTACCGTTTAGCCCCAGAGCTTCCGGTGTGCCCAGATAGGTGCGGAATTCCGGAGTATTGAGGCGGCGATCCTCATAGGAGGTAAAGAAGAAGAGCTTATCTTTCTTAATGGGACCGCCCAACGTTCCGCCCGGCGAGAAATTCTGATCGAATGGTCTGCCCGGGAAGGTATCGAAGTAGCTCTTTGCGGAAGTGTATTGATCGCGGAAGAACGCATAGGCGCTGCCATTCAACTGGTTCGCGCCACTTTTCGTCACCACGTTTACGGCAGTGCCTGCGGTGAATCCGAACTCAGGGCCGAAGGCGTTCCGATTCACTTGAAATTCCTGCACGGATTCCACGCTGATGTTGGCCGTCCGAAGTTGTCCCGAGCCAAACTCATTCTCCCCGCCGTCGATGGTCACCAGGTTGTTGCGTCCGTTGCTGCCTCCGATCGAGAAACCGGAAGTGAGAAACCCGGTAAATCCGGGATTCTGAGCGCGCGGCGCATCCGAGCTTGACACGCCCGGCAGGGTGAACACTGAATCGGTGAAATTTCGAGAAAGATTCGGAAGGCTATCGATTACTTTGGTGCTTAACGTATTGGCCTGCTGCGTTTTTTCGGTCTCGATCAACGGGGCTTCGGCGGTGACATTGAGGACGTCTTTCACCGAGCCGAGCTTCAAGTGGACATCGTAAATGACACTCGCGCCCACGGACAGCTCCAATCCGCTGGCTACCTCTTTCTCGAAGCCCTCCATGGCGACTTCGATCCGATAGGATCCAGGTGGAAGTAGCGGGATTTGGTAGGATCCGCCTTGATCTGTCACGGCCGTTTGGCTGACACCGCGCTCAGTATTAGTGACCGTTATTGTTGCACCCGGAACGGCGGCGGCTAGGGGATCGAGGACGATGCCTTTGAGGGTTGCGGAGGAGACATCAACTTGGCCCTGGACAGGCAGCGATGCGAGTAACAGGACTAGGAGAAGAAGCACAAGCGTGGTGATTCTTTGGGACATAACACATCCTTGGCCGGAACAGTACCGGCGTTGTCGGCGAAATATTGCGGGTTCGGCCCAGCCTTTAGGTCGGCTAGCCGTTTATGCTAAGGAACTCTCAGGATTTCTCCTGCGATTTGGCAGCGGAGGAGCACGTCAGGTACCACATTATGACGATGCAATGTTCTCTGTAATATTTGGTCACCGAGAGGCCGGTCTGGAAAATTCACGCTGCGCAACTGCGTCATGGGTGAGGAATATGCCCCATCTGGTGCTAGTGATTCTGCCTTAGACAACTTTCTCTTCTTTCCCGACCATGTGGCCCGAGAGTTGCCCTGGAAGCAATCATTATGAAACATGCTGCCGCGTTGCAGACCTGTGCGTCAAATCTCGCACAATTGGATTTCGATAACCTGGAGCGATTTGGCGCATACACCAGACTCCATTTCGAGGGACGAAGCTATACCAACCTAGAGGAATTGCGCATGGCCGGCTCGCTGGCGCGCGTTCTTCAGGAGTTCGGAGTCAAACCTCAAGACCGCGTTTTGGTAATGATGCCGAACTCGCCCGAATTGACGGCGGCATTTACGGCCATTTGGACCATCGGTGCGACGATCGTTCCCGTGATTCCGCAGTGGACCGCCGGAGAGGTCGCCGAGATCTTTCGAAATTCGAGCGCGACCGTAGTACTGACGGTACCGCGCCTGGCTGCTCGTCTGGCGGAAGCCGCCGCCGCGGCCGGGAACGTGAAGCACCTGCTGGTATTCGGTGAGGCCGAGATTCCTGGGAGCGTGAACATTGCGCCGCTAGTGGCGGAGTCTTCGCCCATCGAAACTCCGGTTGATTGTTCGGCTACCGATCTTGCAATTCTGCTTTACACGTCGGGAACAACCGGCACTCCGAAGGGCGTAATGCTGACGCACGGAAATTTTCTGGCTGCTCTGGACGGCGTGCTGCGGCAGAATCCGGAGCTGGGACCGGGACCCATGTTGCATCCTCTGCCGTTAACCCACGTCTATGGCGTGCTGATGCAATTTCTGGCGAATCGCTGGGGCATCGCGTCGGTGCTGTTGCCGCAATTCGATCCGAAGCGCGTTTTAGAGGCGATTGAGCGTTTCCAAGTCCAGTACATGCCGGTTGTTCCCACCATGCTGGTGTATTTGTTGAATCATCCGGATCGCAAGCGTTACAACCTCTCCAGCCTGACGCGGATCACGTGCGGCGGCGCACCTCTTCCGGATCGCCTGCGCCTGGATTTCGAGGAGGCTTTCGAGTGCCGCATCCTGCAAGGATATGGACTTTCGGAGTCCGCGTCGATAGCCACATCCTACGAGTTGGAGCAAACCTACCGTCCGGGGTCGGCCGGCCAGGCTGTACCGGGCGTGGAGATCCGCATCCTGGACTATCAGGACCGGCCCTTGCCGGCACGCAGCATCGGCGAAATCTGTCTGGCGGGTCAAAATATATCCGCGGGTTATTTCCGGGATCCGGAGGCAACTCGCCAGGCATTGCGCGACGGGTGGCTGCACACCGGCGACGTGGGCTATCTGGATGAAGAGGGATATTTGTTCATCACGGATCGCAAGAAGGATCTGATCATTAAAGGAGGCGAAAACGTTTCGCCGCGCGAGATCGAGGAAGCGCTGTATCTGCATCCGGCCGTAGCGGAAGCGGCGGTAGTAGGGGTTCCACATGAGGTGTATGGAGAAGATATCTGGGCTGTGATCCAGCTGAAGAGGGACGCCGCGGCTGAGGAACACGGCATCCTGCAGCATGTGGCGAAATATGTGACGAAATTCAAAGTGCCTTCGCGTGTTGTGTTTATGGCCGCGCTGCCCATGAATTCGAACGGAAAGATCCTGAAGCGGGCGGTGCGGGAGAAACTTCAGTCTTTAGGCCGCGAATGAAAGCGCATGAACGCGAATAAGACAGCGCCTCCGGGCCCCAGGGAATTGTGACGCAGCGCACAATTCAAAATAGTTCTTGACAGGAAACGGGCCTGGATCTATACTTCTTGTGGATGCTGCATTGCAGCAATTATTAAGGAGGATGCTATGAAACAGAATATTAAATCAGAGGCGCCTGAGGCTCCGGCACGGCCTGCCTCTCCAGTGGCTCTGTTTTCCGAATGGGTACAACAGGGAACTGAGAACTACTTCGCTGCGCAGCGGATTCTATTGGATCTGGTGATGCGGCAAAACGCCATGGCCATGAACACTTTGCGCGAGAGATTCGCTGGGGAGCGCCCAGTGGCGGCCGTTAGCGAATTCGCCGGCGAGGGAGTGTCCAATTTCATTGCGGCGCAAAAGATCCTGCTCAATCTGGCCGATCGCCAGAATGAGATCGTAATGAAGGGTTTGAAGGAAAGAGTGGGTCCCACATCTCCGGCAGCCGCGATGATGGATTTGCTGCGCCGCGGTGTGGAGAACTACATCCACCTGCAAAAACACTTCCTGAACGTAGCGGACAAACAGACCGACGCGTGGGTGGAGGCGGCAAAAACCGGGAAAGCGTTTACTGGTAAGGGAGTAGCAGACCTGGCGCGCGAGGGCATGGAATACTTCGCGGAGACCCAGAAAAAGTTCCTGGACGAAGTTGCCAAGGATACTGCCAAAGCAGCCGAACGCGCCAAACATGGCAATGGAGCCGAGAAGGAGGAGCCGACTAAGCTCACAGAGCTGGCTCGCGAGAGCACGGACGCGTTCATTGATGCCCAAAAGAAGCTGCTGGATACGGCCGGAAAGCAAGTGGAGGTCAATTTGAGGGCGGTCCGTAAGACTGCGGACGTCTATGCGCCACTGCCGGGGAAAGAGCTGGTGGACCTGACACGTCAAGGCGTGGAGAGCTTTGTCGCGGCGCAAAAGGCGCTCATCGACGTGATGACCAAGCCGAAGCATGAGGCTCCGCATCCGGTGGAGCACGAACACGCTCACGCGCACGCGAACTGATTCTTCAGACGTTCGCGGGAAACGAGTAAGACAAGGAAATCCAGGGAGGGACACCCTTCGGCGAGGGGCCTTGGATTCCCTGTCTCCTTGTTGAGTGGGGCAGGAGGGACGGGTTAACAGCCCGCCGCAGGATTCCATCCTGCCCCACAACTGGTGGCAGCCGGCGTGCTCGTGGCAGCCGGCGTGCAGTGGTTAGGGCAAATCAGGAGTGTGCCATGCCTATACGATCTGGCGACCGGTTGCCGCCCGAGGACGCTGCTTTCCTTTATCTCGAAACCCAAGAAATGCCGCTCCACATCGGAAGTGTTTCGGTGCTGGACGGAAAGATCGGATTCGAGGAGTATGTCGAGTTCATATCCTCCAAGCTGCCGCTGATTCG
The DNA here is from genome assembly GCA_050011295.1 of Bryobacteraceae bacterium. Lineage (GTDB taxonomy): Bacteria > Acidobacteriota > Terriglobia > Bryobacterales > Bryobacteraceae > Palsa-89. Next base: position 426 of record JBEKJJ010000360.1, on the reverse strand, counting down.
GCGCTATCGCCAGCGGTTGGTGACGCCTCCTTTCCACTTGGGTCATCCTATCTGGCAAGACGATCCCGACTTCGACATCCGCAATCACATTCATCATGCACACCTGAAGCGCGGCACTATGGCCGAGCTGCAGCGGCTGGCCGGGCAGATTTTCGGCCAGGTGATGGATCGCAATAAGCCACTGTGGGATCTCACGCTGGTGGATGGTTTGGGTGAGGGACAATGCGCGTTTATCTCGCGCGTGCACCATTGTCTGGTGGATGGGGTCTCGGGCGTGGGAATCATCAATGTGATGCTTTCTCCCACGCGCGAAGCGGAGCCTGCCCCTACGCCTGAACCGTTCCAGGCCGAGCCACTGCCGGGCCCAGGCGAATCGATGCTGGATGCGCTGGCCACTTCGTTTTTTGATTCCGTGCAGCGGATTCT
>JBEKJJ010000359.1:0-13046 GCA_050011295.1 Bryobacteraceae bacterium | reverse complement strand
ATGCGAGGAGCTCTCAACCCCGATGCTCTGGAAGCCTTTCCCAATGTCACTGCCTGGCTGCGCTACGCGAAAGTAGACCACCGGGAACCGGAACCAACTCCCGAGTTTCTTCTGACCCTGACCGAAAACAACGTGGTGGCACAACTGAAGAACCTGACCTCACATCCCACCGTCGCGGATCGGCTGCAACAAGGCGATCTGGCACTGCATGGCTGGGTCTATCACATCGGTCCCGGCACGGTGACGGTTTATAACGAAGCCAGCGGGAGCTTCGAAATCACACCGCATCTGTAGTACGCTAGCCCCATGATCTACGTGATCCTTGTGGTGCTATTCCTGATTTTCATTTCCGGACTCAGAACTGCGCGCGAGTACCAACGATGCCTGGTCTTCCGGTTGGGCCGTTATGCCGGTCTGCGCGGACCGGGCCTGTTCTGGATGATTCCACTTGGAATTGAGAATAAGACACGCGTCGACTTGCGCATCATAACCAATCCCATTGAGCAGCAAGAGACCATCACGCGCGATAGCGTCACGGTGAAAGTGAACGCGGTCCTCTGGTTTCGCGTCAACGATCCTGAAAAAGCTGTCCTGAAGGTAGAGAACTTCCGCAGTGCCGTCCAACAGGTCGCGCTCACCAGTCTGCGCAACGTGATTGGCCAGCACGATCTCGACGAAGTATTGAAGTCGCGCGATAAGATCAACGCCATTCTCCAAAAAAACGTGACCGAAACCACAACGCCTTGGGGAGTGGCCGTGGAGTTGTTGGAGATGAAGGATGTCGAGATCCCCCAGGACATGCAGCGAGTGATGGCTATGGAAGCGGAAGCCATGCGCGAAAAGCGTGCCCGCATCATAAAGGCCGAAGCAGAGCTCGATGCCTCGAAGAAATTGGCCGAAGCAGCTCAACTAATGGTCGGCAATCCAGCCGCGCTCGAACTGCGCCGGATGCAAATGGTAGCCGAGGTGGGGGCGGAAAACAACAGCACCACGGTGATCATGATTCCAGCCGAGTTCGCCCACGTCGCCGGCAGCTTGTCGAAGTTTCTCGAGGGCAAGGCGAGCTAGATTAGCTTCTGATCTTGTATCAAACACGCCAGGAGGAAAACGAGAAATGTGCTTTTCAGCCGCAGCGAACTTTGTCGGCAGTGGCGTTCTGGGGACCATCGGGGTCATCACCCTACGCTTTTCGCAATTCACCAATTCATCGAGGGGTTCGTGTGGCTCGGGTTGGACGGCGCTATGTCGCCCGCGGTCGCGCACAACATGGGCGCGGCGTTCATGCTCTACGCCCAGGGCCTGCTCCCGTTTCTGCTGCCGCTCAGCGTGCTGCTGTTTGAGCCGAACAACAAAAGCCGCAAGCGCATGCTGCCGTTCCTGGTGATCGGCGGCGCGACGACGCTCTATATATTGTGGGCGCTGACAGCCTATCCAACCGAGGTGTATGTCAAGGGAAACAGCGTCGTGTACATGAATGCAGCCACGAATAATGAAGCCGTTGCGCTGGTATACGTAATCGCAACGTGCGGATCACTTTTCGTCTCCAAAATTCCGGACATGATCATCTTCGGCGCGGTGAATTTGGTCATCCTGCTGACCGTAATGGCGCTCAAGCGGTACGCGTTCACCTCACTCTGGTGCGCCTACGCGGCCGTCGCGAGCGTGATCATCCTCGCGTACTTTTGGAAGAGCGGCAAACATCGGCCCTTCCGTTACGCGCAGGCGCTGTGAACATCGCGGTCGGCTCACCGGTTGGGTATTGACGCCGCGGTACGATACCAACTACCGTTGGATCGTGCAAACAATCACGCTGAAGCTGTCGGACGATCTTTTCGCTCAGCTCGCCAAGACGGCAAAAGCAAGGCGCATGACGAGATCTTCGCGGGTGCACGAAATGCTGGAGAAGGCTTTATGCGGACAATCCCCGCCCGGCACAGTTTCATGCTACACCGTGGCACGTGATCTCGCAGGCACTGTGAAGGGGCTGCCCAAGGATCTTGCAAATAACCCGAAATACATGGAAGGATTCGGGCACTAGCCTCGCGCTCTTTGTGAAAGCATTGATGAGCTCGTCCCCGTGTAACCAGGCAACTCCACATTGGAACACGCCCCTCAGCCTAGGGACCCGACTCCTGGTTAAGACGTGCTGAATCTTCAGAAGCCCCTCTGTTTGGCATTCGGGCCCGTACGCGGAGAGGGTTTGTGACGAGAGCTAGGGCCGCAGCCGCCGTCCGAGATCGGCGGGCAGGATTTGTCCTTCGCAACACCCACAGAAGCGCGTACAGCGCTGCTAACGCGCCCAGTTTGCCACCGGAGACGCCGAATGCGGTCCAAGCAAGGCAGACGAGGAATACTAGGAACAAGAGAACAAGTCTCCCCCCTGCGCTATTTATGTCCGCTAAGACACGTTCCAACGTCAAGAAAGCCTTGTCGAAGGGTGGCGGCTCTTTTACCTTGCCGACTCTGCGGTTCCCTTTGTTCAAGCTAGTGTACTTCGTCGTGCGCATCATACTACCTGGCTAATCGACTGCTATCATTTCATAAAGCGCCAGACATGAGCCGACGAAAGGCTAAAACTGATATCGACCGCATACGGCTTGACGCCGTTCACGGGGTGATCCGCGGCGAAAGCCCAGAGCAGGTCATCGCACACTACGGCTTCGCTCGCAGCTGTATTTACGACTGGTTGAAGAGATATCGCCGCGGAGGGGACTGCGCACTTTTGTCGCGTCAATCGCCCGGTCGGCCTCGGCTCCTACCCTATGATGAGTTGCTCGAAGCTCTCCTGAAACCACCTCGAGGTCTGGGGGCGTGGTCGGCAACGGACCTGATGCATCTAACTAAGAATCGATTCGGAGTAGAACCAAGCGGGGTCACGGGATGGCGAATTCTTAGGCGGATGGGAATCGTGCCGGTCCGGCATCGAGCCCCCAAGAACACGAATTGGTGGAAGGCGCATCGCGCCAAAACGCGGCCCTTACTTTTCGTTGATGAGCTGAAAACGACAGCCGTTAGCCCAATCGGGCTTGCCAAGGAGTACGTGATCCTCGTCGCTTCCACCCCAAAAAATCAAATATTCTTCCAATTGTACTCAGAGATCCCGTGCGAGGAGACATTCAAGAACTTTATCTACAAGGTGGCGCCGCGTGACGATGTTTCTACCACGTTGGTCTTGTCAGACAGTTCGCCGAGATACCTCCAGGCGTTGGAAATCGCACTTGAGCGGTCGCGGGACAAGAACGCCAACCTTCCCACGGAAGCTACCTGTCGGGAGCAAGTGGTAGGAGAGCAACGAGACCAACTGAGTGGTAGAAAACGGTACAAACAACCTCTCGTTTTGTATCGACTTTAGGGCTTCAGCAGTATGTGATTACAGAATCAAACCGGCCACCGAACCAGCCCCCGGGCGACGACGACCCAACGGGATTGCCTCACCACCGCCTCAAATCGCAAACGCAGCGCGTACGCGGGCCTTCACCTGATTCCAGTCCCGGTCACTCAAATGGCCGATCACGGTCAACTCCGAACGGTGCATTGTAAGAATATAGGCTCTGAAATGCGATTCGGCGCGCAGGCCCGCTAACTTCCAGTCCACGAGGATACCGTCCGTCGGGGCGCTCGGCAAGATATGTGCTACTTGCGATCACCACTGCGGGGCGAACCTTCGTTTCCAGCGCGCCAGCCAGCACGCCCACCACGACATCGCCGGGCCTCAACTCGCTTCCTCTGACTCCTCAGCTTCCAGCCGCGCCACGGATGCAGCCCGGAAGTCCTGCAGATCTTCCTCCGTCCATGAGTCGGACCAGTCGATAGTACCGTGCGATGAGAGAGTAGCCAATCGTTCGGCCAAAGCCGACAGCTCGGCAGCCGCGTTAGGTGGTAACCGGCGGAAAACTTCTACTAGCGAAGCCTCTTGCGGGTCCAATTGCATTTCCATACCCTAGTAACCAGTATAGGGCCGGACCCTCACCTCCGAATATTCTGCGGCGTCGCCCGGATCGCTCTCTCAAACGCCCACCCTCTTATATGATTGATCTGCTCCTTCATCGTCCTCGATAACGGCACCAGCTTCGCCGCAATTCCAATCAAATCGTTCTCCACCACCTCGCGGTCCGCCAACTTCGCCTTGGTGATCGCCGAAATCACGCATTGCTCAATCTCCGCGCCAGTCCAACCCACCGTGAACTGCATCAACTCCGGTAAATTGAACTGCGCCGGATCCACGCCCCGCCGGCTCAGATGGATCTTGAAAATTTCGAGCTGTTCTTCCTCCACCGGCAGATCCACGAAGAACACCTCGTCGAAGCGCCCCTTGCGGATCATCTCAGCCGGCAGCAGGTCGATTCGGTTCGCGGTCGCGGCCACAAACAATCCGCGCGTTTTCTCCTGCATCCAGGTCAGAAAGAACGCGAAAATACGCCCCTGCTCGCCGCCGGAATCGGTGGACGTGATCCCCATCTCGATTTCGTCGAACCACAGCACCGCCGGCGCCATGTCTTCCAGCATCTTGCACGCCTGCACGAACACGCCCTCCGGTTTGCCGTGCCGCCCCGAGAAAATCTCGATCATGTCCACGCGGTAAAGCGGAAGCTGGAAGAACGAAGCGATGGCCTTCACCGTGAGGCTCTTTCCGCAGCCGGGGATGCCCATGAACAGCACGCCCTTGGGCACAATTTCCATGCTCAAATCGTCGCGCAGCTCAAACAGCTTGCGGCGCTCCAACAGCCATTTCTTCAGCCCATCCAGTCCGCCCACTTCATCCAACTTCGTTCCGCTGGGAATATATTCCACGTAGCCGCTGCGATTCACCAGCAGCCGCTTCTCCTGCAGCACCGCCGGGATCGATTCGGGCCCCAGCCGTGGACTCACCGCCAGAGCCCGGCGCAGCGCGTATTTCGCCTCATCCAGTGTTAGCCCCTGCAGCGCGCGCGCCACCTGATACAGGATGTCCTCGCTCGCCTCACCCGTTTCCTCGCGCAGAAAATCCGTCAGCTCCGCTATGTCCGGTGGACGCAGCTCCACGAAAAGTATGCTCCGCTCCACTTCTTCCGGAATGAATCGCACGGCCGAGCTGATCACCACGAACTTCCGCTGGTCGAGCAGACTATCATGCACATCCCGTAGCCGCCGCCGGATCTCCGCGGAATCCCGCAAGGGCTCGTGAAAATCCTTCAGGTGGAAGATGGCCGCGCCTGCATGCGCGATGATAAAATCCAGCGCCCCTCGCGCAGTCTCGGTCCCCGATTCGATGGTTTGCCCATCCTGCCGCATCCCCTCCGTCATGCTCCAGGTCCATACGGGAACCGTACCCGCAACTTCTCGCAACACCCTTCCCACCCGCATCTCCTCGGCGGACCGTATATAGGTCAGCGGACGTCCGGATTCGAAAACCTCGCGCAGCATCTTAGCCGCGCGGCTCTCCCCGGACCTGACAGAAATCTCCATCGACGCCATTCTATTATGTATGACGCCCCACGCGCCCCAATTAGTTTGACCGAACACTCGCCTTCCTCTTTCATGGTTACGAGTTTTGATATGCTGAACCACTACGGAGCTAACGTGACGTGCCCAGCGTGCGGGATCGAGAACCCGCCATCAGCTCAGCACTGCGATTGCGGCCATGAGTTCGTACCAGGGAGCAAACCAATCCAGGTGGGCCAAACGCAATCACCAGGAAGTTTATGCCCAAAGTGCAGAGCATTCAACCCCGCATTGAACCAGTACTGTGGGAAATGCGGAGCGATCATGCAGAAGAAAAGATCACCGCTCATTGCATTTTTCGTTCTGATGGCGATCGTCGTGTTGTACGCCGTGTTCCGCAGCCCGGATAAAGGCACGTCTTCCGTTACCCAATCGATCCGATCAGCACCAAGCAGACCAGAAAGCTCGATACCACAGGCGAAAGCAGAACCTGGTTCGCCGTGGCGCTATTCTAGCGACGAAGATCCGATGGGCCGCAAGCGTTCCTTCGCCCGTGTATCTTCAACCAATACCCTTGATTTCGGATTTCCATATCAGGGAAGTCAACTCGGCACACTCACCATCCGCAAGGCCATTGATTCGGGAACGAATGTTATCCTACGCATCGAGCACGGTCAATTTCTTTGCGGCATAGAAGGCTGCGGCGTCAATGTCCGTTTCGATTCAAGACCTATTCAACGTTTTTCAGCGAGTGGGCCTAACGACCGCAGCACAACCACGGTCTTCATCGAGAACGAAGCTCGATTCATTTCGTAACTCCGTAAAGCCAACACCGTTCGAATTGAATCGACTTTTTATCAGGAAGGCTCACAGACCCTGGAATTCGACGTCCAAGGATTCAGGTGGCCGTAAAAGCTACTTCAAATCGTCCCTAATCGTTGTCGTATTTCCAGGCCCGATCATAGTCTCCTGATATCGCATCGGGCACAAGCCGGCCAAGAGTCTTGATAGGATCGCCCTGCCCCGCGGGTGTCAACGAAATAATCACGTCCAACGCCTGGCCCGCAGAAAGAGGGCGGAGCGCCTCGTAATAGCGGAAATCGATGAGCAATCGTCCTGGGCTGGAAACAATCGCCTCGCTCTCAGGCACGCTGAAACCACCGGCGCGATCCCTCTGGAGAAATGTTGGGTGTATGGTTACGGACGCGTGCGAACCAGAAAGTGTAAAAGTAACGAATGCCCTGTGTAGCGGAAAGACCACTCGTGACGACGTCATGGGAGTCACGTAAAGCTCCAACCTGCCCTCCCAGCGTAAGTGCTCAAGACTCCGAACCGCCGAAAACTCAGCCATCTGCACCTGGGCCGCCGCTCGCTTGGATGAAGCCTTCGCAGTCAAAATTTCGATATGCGGTAATGCTTCAAGCGGGACTAGAATCCGAATCAGATCCTCTCTCCGCGCCGATCGCGTCTCGGTCCCCTCCCGCCACGGCACTTCAAAAGCTACGGGACCGCCGTTTACATTCCCATAGACCGGATTCTTGACAACGAACGGCCGTCGAGACGTGTCGAATAGCAGCGCATGCAACTGTCCACCCTCTGCCGGCACGATCAGGTCCGTCACTGATGGCGACGTTCCCTCGAACTGCGCGCGAACCTGAGGGTACCAGTGCGCCAAATCCTCGTCAGTATATGCCACAACACCACGTTCCTCATCCAATCCGATTACCCATAGAACAGCATCGCTCCGGGAAGCATTGGCGTGACCCGCGATTCGTCTAGCCGCCTTTTGCGCCTCGGGCCATTCGGCCTTAAGCTCGACGTGCGAATCCTCGACTTTGCGCCCGCTCTCGACCTGATTGACGAGCTGAAGAACCCAAGCTTCAATTTGCTCTGGCCGCATTCGGCCATTGTACCCGCGCTGCCTCCCCGCCTACTCGCGGCTGGATGCGGTGACAAGGTTTTCGCAACTCCATCGCCTTACCCACCCGCCACTTACGACTCCCCTTCCCACCAACCAGAACCTGCCCACCTTATCCTGATTGCGAAGTGATCGTCATGTCAGCCAGCGCCGCCACCACCTCGAACACTCCACTGTCTCCATCCGTGACGCATCATGAAATTTCGTGCGTCACGATCCTCCAAGCCGCCTGCAACTATCCCGCTATGCAATCACTTACAAACATCACTCCTCCACACACAAGAATCGCCAGATGCGTCAGGACAAACCAGCAACCAGCCACCAGTAACCCGCCACCCACCGGCAGCCTCGATTCTTTTGTAAGAGTCCCGGCTCCCACCCGACTACCTATCCAGAATGATCCAAGCCCTCAACCTCAAAAAGAACTTCGGCGCGGTGCAAGCAGTCCGTGATCTATCCTTCAGCGCTCCCGACGGAAAAATCACTGGCCTCTTAGGATCCAACGGCGCCGGCAAAAGCACCACCCTCCGCATGATTTGTGGAGTCCTTCAGCCCGACCACGGCACTGTTCGCATCGACAAATCTGTCGGCGCCTTGCTCGACCACATCGGCCTTTACCCTCGCCTCACCACGCGCGAAAACCTCGAATACTTCGGTGAACTGCGCGGCATCCCGCCCGCCCGGCTCTCCCAAAGAATTGATCAGGTACTCTCTCAACTCGGAATGGAACACATCGCCGACCGGCGCACCGCCGGCTTCTCGCAAGGTGAGCGCATGAAGACCGCGCTCGCCAGAGCCATCCTCCACTCCCCTCAAAATCTTCTGCTCGACGAACCCGGCAACGGCCTGGATGTCCCCAGCGTCCGCGCCCTTCGCGCTCAACTCCGTCAAATGCGCGATTCCGGAATGTGCATCGTGCTCTCCAGTCACATTCTGGAAGAGATCCGCATCCTCTGCGATAACGTCGCCATTGTGTCCGCGGGACGCGTGGTGGCACAGGGATCCCCCGAAGACCTGTGCCGCCAAACCGATAGTCCATCGCTGGAAGACGCCTTCATTAAACTCACTCAGGAGAATCTCGCATGTCTACCCATATGTTTAGCCACGCTCTAATCGTTGCCCGAAAAGAAATTCGCGACCATCTGCGCGACACCCGGTCGCTGGTCTCTTCCGCGTTCTACGCCTTGATGGGACCGCTCGTAGTCGGCATGGTATCCATTGCAGTTCACGGCGCCGTACATGGCGAGAAATCCTCGGCCGTCCTCGTCAGCATGATGTCCGTCTTCGCCCTCGTAGCCACTTTCGTGGGCGGGATGAACGTCGCCATGGATGCCATCGCCGGCGAACGTGAGCGTCGATCGCTGCTGCCGCTCCTGATGAATCCGCTTCTCCGCCGCGATGTGGTTCTCGGCAAGTGGCTGGCTATCAGTTTGTTCGCTGTTGCCGGCGTAGTTATCAACCTCGCGGGATTCGCGATCGTCGTCGGATTGCCCTTTCATTTGCTGGTCGCCGTAACCCTGGCCCTGATTCCTCTGGTCTTGTTCGCATCGGCGGTCGAGCTGCTGATCTCCACCTGGTCGCGCAATATAAAGGAAGCGCATACCTACCTGTCGCTCGTAATCTTCCTCCCCATGGTCATCGGGATGTTTCTGGTATTCTTTCCGCACATGGCTTCGACGTGGCTTTGGTTACCAGTGGCCGGCCAGCAATTGCTGATCGATCTCCTCACCAAGGGCGCGCCTGTTTCGATATTTTCATCGCTCGGGCTTAGCCTGATCACCGCAGCCTCCGCGGCGCTCATCTTGCTAGCCGCCGCAAAACTTCTGCATCGAGATGAATTTGTCTACGGCAGCTAAACATAACGTCATAAGTAATCGCGCATAGACCCGGAACGTGGTCTCCTGGAGTCATGAGGCCACTCATGATATCCGATGCCACTTCTGTGTTGGGTTTGCAACAAGAAATTCAGCGGTCTGAGGAGTCACGGTACGACCACCGGTTGCACGGCGTCCTTTTGGTAGCGCAGGGCATGACGTGCCCAGAGGTGGCACGCTTGCTAGGTGATGCGCCGCGTTCGGTGGAGAATTGGGTTAACCGCTTCGACAAGCAAGGAGTGGCCGGCCTGACGGAAGGAGAACGATCTGGTCGTCCCAGCCGGTTGGATGAAAGGCAAGTGAAAGAAATCAATCGAGTGCTGCGGGCCAAGCCGAGCGACGCGGGAATGCGGGTGAATCTCTGGGACGGCAAGACGCTGTCGGCGTGGATCGACAAAACCTATGGAATCCAACTGGGCGTGCGCCAATGCCAGCGGCTGTTCCGGCAGTTCGAATTCCGTCTCCGCAAGCCTCGTCCGGTCTTGGCCAGAGCAGATCCGGCGCGGCAGAAGTCGCATAAAAAAAACTCCGCAAGCTGATGGCGGACGATACGGTGGATCTGTGGGCTTTGGACGAAGTGCACTTTCAGCAGCAAGGATCGCGCTGCCGCATGTGGATTCCGCCGGAGATCAAAGATCCCATTGTGTATCATCATCCGACGCGAAAGAGCGTCGGTTACTTTGCCGCCGTGCGTCTGCGGGACGGCAAGTTTCTCTTCCGTCGGGAAACTGGCAGGTTCAACGGAGAGACCTTCTGGCAGTTTCTGAAAATGTTTCAGCAAGCGAGCGCCGTTCCCGGCCAGCGCGTTTTGGCCATCAGCGACAACGCTCAGTACCACCGCTCCAAACTCCATCGGGAGTGGCGCGACCACCAGGCTCCCCAATTCGGTCTGGATTTTCTGCCGCCCTATAGCCCTGAGCTGAATCCCATCGAGCGGGCCTGGAAACTCACGCGGCGGCTGTGTCTCCACAACCGTTACTTCGGCTTCCTGGAAAGTGTCGTGGCTGCCGTTGAAGATCAATTCGCTGAGTGGACCAAACCCAACGATACTCTACGCAGACTATGCGCAATTACTTAAGACGCTATGTTTAGTAGCGTTCCGGCGGGCAATCGCTTTATTGTCACTAGTAGTAGCGTTCCGGCGGGCAATCGCTTTATTGTCACTAGCCGAATTTTCGGTTATCAGGGGCAGTTGGCTTCGCACGGGTTTGCGACCATGACGATTCAAAGACTTTCGAAAGCGCTGGTCGGAGAGCTTGTAAGCAAGTGGTGTGACTCGTTAAATGAGGCTGCATTGTTGCAGCCCATCCTCCAGCAGCTTTCGGCGAATCCTCGCCTCTTCGAACTGGCGCTGAATCCTATGCTCCTGTCCCTGATCGTTCTAGTGCAGCGTGTGAGGGGTCTAATTCCCGAGCATCGCCATCTCCTATACGAAGAGTGCGTCAATATTCTGGTAGAGAGGCGATATGCGCCGCCAGAAGTACAGAAGGAATACAATCTCACTCTTCCCAGTGACGAGGCTGTGCACCTGTTGCAAAGGATCGCCCTCAGTTTACACAAGGCGCGCTTGCGTGAGATACCACGCGACTTGCTCGATGGCAAAGTTATTCCCGAGATTCTGGAATCGATGACCCATTCGCGAGCCAGCAGGCTTAGCCCGCGTGAGATTGTCCACAATATCGAGGAAAGGAGCCAGCTCCTTGTTGAAAGAGGTTTCGACGATCGCGGACGAGCTCTCATGGCGTTTTCGCACCTCACGTTCCAGTACTTAACCTCGCGGGCGTTGAAGGACACCACGGTGTCGCGTGGCCTAGCGACTGTGAGCGGTGAGCTCTTAGAGTCATACTTCTCGGATAAGGAGTGGTGGACGGAGACTGCCCTGTTGTTTGCGGCCCAGTTAGCAGGTGAACAGCAGGTGCTCTTCATGCAGAAGCTCTTTCCAAAACAGTGAGGCGGATTTCCTGCAATGGACCAAGTAGCGTTCGCTCGTTTACAGCTAGCCGCCCGCACGTTGGTGGAATGGCGCACGCCGCCGGAGTCTGACGACTACAAGCGAGTTCTCGCGGAATTACTTGCAATGTATCTCAAGGCGGCGAGAGTGGGCCCGCGTTTTTCAGCCCAAATTCTCAAGCTCGACCGTGACAACGTAGTGCCGTGGTACCTTTCCGAGACCCTCTCAACGGACTCATTGCAATCCAATGCTTCGCGGCCGAAGCGCGGTCGCAAAGGTTCTGTAACGGCGACGGACTTGGCGGAACCGCTGCAACCATCCAGAAATATTTTGAATTGTTCGACACTGCTGGACTCAGCGATCGTTGTGCTTGAAAAATTGGATCATGTTTGGCCAACTGGGCCTCACGGCGCAAAGGTTGCAAGCGTCCTCGCCATTCGCCTCTCCGCTCAAGACGACGAGGATGTGACGATTGCTTGCAGGGCGCTGTTGGCGCTCGTTGTTCCATTTGACGGAGAATCGAGGCGTCGATATTTGCAGGCGCTAATGATCGGCGTTCCTACCTTACGATTCCGGCAGCTACTTAGGCTTTTACGCCTAATACAGAAGGCGGTGCACGTCGGCGTTTTGCTTCTCTCGGGACTTGCTTTATACTTCGCATACACCTTCGGCGTTGCTTTTCATTCTGTTTACCGGATTAAGTTGGCTGTGGTGCTCGCACGGGTCGCGGTCGTAATACTTTCGATTGTGGCTATACCGTTTCTGTACGACCGCGCTCGCCGGCGGGTCTCGACGTGGACGGCGCGGAAGTTCGCCGAAATCCAGGGCCTTCCGCCGGGGGATTTCGTAGCGGCGGTATTGTCTGGGATTTGCATGCGGGACCTTGACGTTTTTTCGGTGGTTTGCAGGGACCCCAGCTGGTTGGCCGTGATCGTAGGGCAGGTGAGCTCCATGAGCGAGCCGATGGCGAGGAAGGTACTGGAAGTGATCCGCTGGCCCGAGACTAGCGCTCTACACAGGGAGAAGCTATTCAACTGGCTCTTAAGTGTCGAATTTCGGGAGTAGAGCTACGGAGGCCTAGCGTTAATCAAAAAGCCCCGGGGACCTTGCGGGCCGGGGCTTTTGTTTTTAATTCGGGCAACTTCCTACTCTCCCACACACTCGCGCGTGCAGTACCATCGGGGCTGTAGGGCTTAACTTCCGTGTTCGGGATGGGAACGGGTGGGACCCCCACGCTAGAATCACCCAAAAGTCGTGAAGACCGTTGATCGGTTGCTCAGTTATTCAGTTGCTCCGTTTTCGGAACCGAGCAACCGAATAACGGAACAACCGAGCAACAGTCTTCTGAATATTGATGGGCTAACTTACAAGCTTTGCGCTGTATTTGTATCTACAGTAAATATTATGGTCAAGCCGAACGGGCTATTAGTAATGGTCAGCTCAACGTATTACTACGCTTACACATCCATCCTATCGACGTGGTAGTCTTCCACGGCCCTTATAAGGGACTCAACCCTTGGGAGATCTCATCTCGAGGAAGGTTTCGCGCTTATATGCATTCAGCGCTTATCCTGACCCAACTTCGCTACCCAGCTATGCCACTGGCGTGACAACTGGATCACAAGAGGTTGGTTCATCCCGGTCCTCTCGTACTAAGGACAAGCCCTCTCAAATCTCCTGCGCCCACATCAGATAGGGACCGAACTGTCTCGCGACGTTCTGAACCCAGTTCACGTACCGCTTTAATGGGCGAACAGCCCAACCCTTGGGAGCTTCTACACCCCCAGGATGCGATGAACCGACATCGAGGTGCCAAACCGGAGCGTCGATGTGAACTCTTGACTCCGATCAGCCTGTTATCCCCGGCGTACCTTTTATCCGT
>JBEKJJ010000358.1:0-6849 GCA_050011295.1 Bryobacteraceae bacterium | reverse complement strand
TCGGGAATTTATGCCGCGCCGCTGCAAATGAAGGCCAATAACGGAATTTTCATTATCGACGACTTTGGCCGCCAGTTGATGTCGCCGCGCGACCTGTTGAACCGCTGGATTGTACCGCTGGACCGGCGCGTGGATTACCTGATGCTGCGCTACGGCGTGAAATTCCAGATCCCCTTCGAGCTGATGGTGGTTTTCTCCACCAACCTGGAGCCCAGCGATCTGGCGGACGAAGCGTTCCTACGCCGCATCCACAATAAGATCTTCGTGGACGCCGTCGATGAAAAAGCTTTCGACCAGATTTTCCATCGCGTGGTCTCGCGCTTCAATATTCCGTTCGAATCCGACAGCGCCGAATACCTGCGGAAGTTGTGTTTGCGGGAGGGGCGCACGGAGTTGCGCGCGTGCTATCCGGCCGACATCTGCAACATTCTAATTTCCATCGGGAAATATGAAGGCCGTCCGCCGTACATGAGCAAATCGGAGCTGGAGCGCGCATCGGCGTTGTATTTCGCCAAAGGTTAACCCCACGAATTCACTGAGCGACGTGGGGCAGGGGCTTTCGCTTTCGCCTGCCAACCCCGGTTCAGCTAGGCTGAATAGGGAGGCACGTTATGTTCCGGCTGGTGCTCGTGAGCTTTTTTCTGATAGGGGTAGCGGGAGGGTTATTCGCCGACGAGGACGACGGCCACCATCCAACGCTCGCCATCGGTTCCGCGGCGCCGGATTTCTCGCTGCCCGGCATTGACGGCCAGATTCATAAACTGAGCGACTATGCGGATGCGCAGGTGCTGGCCATCGTCTTCACATGCAATCATTGCCCCACGGCGCAGCTTTACGAAGGCCGCATCAAAAAGCTTGCGGACGATTATCGCGGGCGCGGCGTCACGCTGGTGGCCATTGAGCCCAACGATCCGGAAGCAGTGTGGTTGAGCGAGCTCGGCTATACGGATGTCAGCGATAGCCTGGACGAGATGAAAATCCGAGCCGAGTACCGGCATTTCAACTTTCCGTATTTGTACGACGGCGAAACGCAATCTATCGCGCGCGCGTACGGTCCCAAAGCCACGCCGCATGTTTTCGTGTTCGATGCGGAGCGCAAGCTGCGCTATGAGGGTCGCGTTGATAACAGCCAGCGCGAGTCTCTGGTGAAGACTCAGGACGCACGGAACGCCATTGACGCGCTCTTAGCGCATCAGCCGGTGAAGGTGCAGCATACCGGAGTGTTCGGTTGCTCCACCAAGTGGAAGTCGAAACATGCCGGCCGCGTCGCCGAGTTGGCCAAGATTGAAGCCGAGCCGGTGAAGCTGGAAGCCGCCACCGAAGATGTATTGAAGAAGCTGCGCTCCAATCCGACCGATAAAGTCCTGCTGATCAACTTCTGGGCCACCTGGTGCGGCCCGTGCCTGACGGAATTTCCAGATCTCGAAACAACGTACCGGATGTTTCGAGGCCGCGACTTCGATCTGGTGATGGTTTCCACCAATCTGCCGGACGAGCGGGCGGGCGTGATGAAGGCGCTGGATAAGCAGCACGCTTCCAGCCGCAATCTTCAATTTGCCTCCGACGATACCTACGCCATGCAGGCAGCCTTCGATGCCAAGTGGGAATCCGGCGTGCCGTACACGGTGGTAATCGCGCCGGGCGGGAAGCTGCTTTACGAAAAGACGGGCCAGGTGGATATTCTGGAGCTGCGCCGGCTGATTTTAGGTAACCTGCCGGATCCGGACTATATTGGCCATCGGGCGTACTGGGCGGCGAAGTAACGCAGAGCAAGTCTTGGCCGCGAATGAACGCGAATGAACGCGAATGAACGCAAATACTGCATTTCTTATCCGCGTTCATTTGCGTTCATTCGCGGCCCAAAAGGCCTTACGATTTTCGCCCTGGTACCAGATATCCCTTGCGCGCGCGCACTTTGGCTGCGGGGTAACGGCTCAACGCATCCGGACTGAGCTCCACTTTTAGTTGCCTCTGTTCGCCCGGGTTGCCTTCGGGCATCGCGTAGTAGAGGCTGTAGCGCAGACGAATCCGGCGTATGCTGTCCCGCAGGGCGTCGCCCTCATCGTCAGCCTTGATGGTGTCGCCGCCGGTCTTCTCTGCGACTCCCGCCATGCCCTCCTGGATCAGAATTGTCAGTGGGCTTGTCACCAGCATCGCGGTTTTCACGGCTGTTTCTCCTGGGCTGCGGATTATCAACCCACTCAAAACCGCGTCGGCTTCCCAGAGATGATGCACCACCGTGCTCCCTCGCCGCGAGCGCTGGCCGTAGTTGTCGGTTAAGATCAGTATGGCTCGGCGCCTTTGGGTGCGCGGCTCCCGCAGAAAATATTCCGCGGCATCATCCACGCCCGCCAGAAGCCGTGTTCCTCCACCGAACCTTCCGCCCACCACGTCATCGCTAATGGTCCTCGCCACCGCATTGAGATCTTCGGTGAAGGGCGCGACGATATTGCTGCTTCCATGGAACGTCATCACAGCGACGCGATCGCCGGCGCGGAGCTCGGTGAAGGCTCGCCGGGCTGTTGCCGCTACTTTCTCGATCTTGGGTTGCATGCTTCCGCTGATGTCGAAGAGTAGGATCAGGTCCAGCGGCTCCACGTCCTGTGAAAAATAGAGAATATGCTGCGGTACGCGATTGTCGGTGATCAGAAAATCTTCTTTGTGGAAGCCCGCTACGGATCTGGAGTCGGCGGTGACTTCGGCATCCACGTGTACCAGAGATACTCCGGTGCGGAAGTCAGGCGATTCCTGAGCGTAGCAGAGGGCCAGTCCAAGAAGACACACTGGAAGCGTACGGACGATCACCTCTCAAGGATCTCAAAGACCGCAGTGTGACGCTTACCTTACGAATTCGTAACGTTCCAGCGTGGCTGCCACCTCAGCTTTTCGCGCAAATCGCACGACTTTTCCAATGCAGTGTAATTTAACGCGTTCCCCTTCGCCTGGAGAAGTTGGGAGGGTGATGACGTATTCCACCGGCTCGCCAATATGGAGGTCCGCCTCGGACTGAAAGAGAACGCCGGCTGAGCTGAGGTTTTTCGTTTCACCATGCTGGGAAAGGGGTTCTGAGCCGCTACGGATCAGTTCGAAGGGAAGTTTGAGATCGAAGCGGCGGGCTTTTCGCTGTTCCATAGTGGTCATGTCGGGTTACACCGGTGTTACGTCTTCGACTCTACTCTGAGACCGTGCCTAAGGTCAATACCTGAGGCGCCAGTACGACATAGATAAGTTCCAGTACTAGATTCAGAATCCAAGCCGCAGCGGGGCAAGTATGGCACAATGAGAGTTTTGACTCCGGCATGGACGAGATCAGCTTGGAAGAACAACTCCAAAAAATGCGGGCGGACTGGGACCAGCGTGCGCTGGAAAATGCCCGTCATTACGTGGACACCGCCAATGCGGATTGGACCGATGAGGAATTTTTTGCCTCCGGCGAGAAAACCCTAGCTGAGGAGATCCTGACGGACTTGGGCAACATTTGCCAGGGGAAGGCCCCCGGGGAGATGCGGGTGCTCGAGATTGGCTGCGGCGCTGGGCGAGTAACTAGGGCGCTGGGGCGATTCTTCGGCGAAGTCCACGCGGTGGATGTCAGCGGAGAAATGGTCCGGTTGGCCAAACAGGCGCTCAAAGACCAACCGAACGCGTTTGTTTATCAAAACAATGGCCAAGACTTGACGGTGGTGCCGGAGATCCCCTTCGACTTCGCGTTTTCTTCTATTGTATTTCAGCATATTCCGAGCCGCGAGATCATCGAGAACTATGTCCGCGAGGTGAATCGCCTGCTGCGGCCGGGAGCGCTTTTCAAATTCCAGGTTCAAGGCGCCAGCAGCATGGATCCAACCGACCCGAATGATACCTGGCTGGGGCCGCCGTTTTCGGAACGGCAGGCCATTGATATGGCTTTCCGCTGCGGTTTCGATCCTCGATACCGCTACGGCGCTGGAGAGCAGTACTTTTGGCTGTGGTTTTTTAAGCGGTAAGGGAACTGCTGCTGCTGCCGGCTACTGCGGCGGCGGATTTTGGATGGGCCTGTAACTCGTCGGTGGGGATAGGGTCCACCTGGAGAGCCGCGGCAGAGGCCCTGCGAGCTTCCCAATATTTGGACATTCTTTTCGACACCTCCAGCCGCTCCTGGGGGGTCATGCTTTTCCTTCCCCTGCGGCCGCGCGTGCGCGATCCATTACCGAGACGTGCTTCCAAGGCGGCTATCGTAACATCCAGCCTTCTTTTTTCTTCGTGTAACTCACGTAGAGCTTTGTTGACGTCCATGGCGACAGTCCGAATTGTAAAGTAGTCCTTTTGATAAAAGGGTCCGTAGTGGAGTTTTTATAATAGAACGATTCCGGTAGGAAATCCAGCCTTTTTTCTTACTGCGAGATGGAGCGGATTTTTATGTTGCGGAACCACACCTCATCGCCGTGATTCTGCAATGAGATGGGACAATCATGCTTCGGCTGTCCCCCCAACAGGTTGTAGACCGGGGAGTTGGCGGTCCAGCGTTTCGCGATATGCTGTTTCACTTCGGGCGCTGCCAGATCGGCATCCACCACCTGGACGTTGTTCAGCCATTGCTCCACGTGAGTGCCTTTCAGTACGATGCGGGAGTGATTGAATTCGCCCACAGGCAGAGTGGCGTCGCGTTCCGGGGGGACCATGTCGTAGAGGGCTCCGGCGGTATGGCTGAGGCCGGCGCGAGCGTCAGAATTACGTGCATTATCCAGGATCTGGTACTCGAAACCGATCACGTAATCCTGGCCTTTGGCGGGACGGTCCGTCCGGCGATCCTGCAACGAGCGATTCACCAGGTCTTCGAATCGCCCGATCCGTCCGTCGCGCAGGAACACGTGGTCCTGGATGCGATACTTCACCCCACTGTTGCCTCCGCTCGAGATGCGCCAATCGAATACCAGTTCGAAGTCGCCAAAGGTGTCCTGTGTGAAAAGGTCTTCGGTAATTTTGGGGTTGGCATGCGCCTTGAGGCAGCCGTCCTCTAGAGTCCAGGCATCGCCGGCGGGGGTTTTCTGGCGCGGATCGTCCCACCCGCTCATATCCTTTCCATTGAACAGCAGCTTCCAGCCGTCCGATTTCTCGGCGGGCGTGAGCTGGTTGTCCTGTGCGCAGAGCGCGCCGGCGAGTATCAACGTGACAATGGCGATGCGGTTCATAGGTACTAGCGTGTCACAAATGGCCACGTCTTGATCATGTGCAGATGGTAGTGGGCGAACACAAAGTAGATGACAGCCACGACCACGAGGACGATGCTGCCAATCCGCAGCACGGGTTTCCACGGGAATTGCTTGCCTTCGCGGCGCAGTACCAGCATGAAGCTGAAGAAAATTCCCACGAAATACAGCGCGCACATGGGTATGGCGAACAGCATCAGGTTGAAGACGTCCGGAGTGGGAGTGACGATGGCGGCGATGATAACGATGGCGAGAATGGCGTAGCGCGAGTGGCGCAGCAGGAACCTGGGAGACGCGACGCGCAGCAAAGTCAGCAGGAAAATCAGAACCGGCAGCTCGAAGACCAAGCCCACGCCCAGCGTGACGTTCACGAAGAGATCGAAGTATTCGGTGATCGACACCATGGGCGTGACACTGTTGCTCATGCCGATGCCGAGGAGGAACTCCAGGCCATAACGAAACGCCAGGAAGTAAGCGAACAAGCCGCCGACGATGAAAAGACCGGCGGTGATTAATACGAACGGAGCGGCCCACCGGCGTTCGCGTTTATAAAGGCCTGGCGAGATGAAGGCCCAAACCTGATACACAATCCACGGTGAGGCGAGGAATACCGAACACAGCAGCGGAAGTTGCACCCAGATGATGGAGAAACTTTCCATGGGAGTGATCTGCACCAGCCGCGGCGGAACAACGCCCAGATGTTTCAAAGCCGAAACGGCCGGCTCGCTGATAATTTCCCACAGGTAATTGCAGAACCCCAGGCTAAGGACAAAAGCGACCACCAGCCCCATAAGCGCTTTGATGATGCGCGAGCGCAACTCCTCCAGGTGCTCCATGAAGGACATGCGCAGCATGCCTTGCTCTTCCGGATCGTCATCGTCAGTAGGAGGCGGAGGAGGCAGTGCCGGCGGCCTCGCGCCGCCGCTTTGCACCACCACCGCCGTTGTTTCGACAGGTGTTTCCGCCGGCAGTACTTCACCCTCGGGAGAAGGAACTCCCTGCTTGTCTTCGTCCATGTTTTGGTTACTTCTGTCTCTTACTTAGCTATTGAAACTTAGCTACTGACGGAATGCGATTCCGGCGCCGTTGCGCTCGCGGATATCCGCGGGACGGTTCCATTGCCGGGAGCTTCGTGAGAGACCGGAGATTCAGCGCCCTGAGGTGCGGGTTCGCTTACAGTGGATGGATTTGCTGCAGTGGATGAATTCGAATCGGCGGACGTGCCCGGTTCGTAAGAAGGAGAGCCGTACTCGGTGTAGTGGTTGTAAATCTCGTTGGTGTAACCGCCGGTGATTTCCTTGATCGACTCGTGTTCCTTTTCCAACTCTCGCATGTGGCCTTCGAATGTGGCCTTGAGTTCGCTTTGAGCGCGGCGAAACTCGGTGATGGCTTTTCCGATCGTCTTGCCAAGCTCGGGCAATTTCTTGGGGCCGAACAGGACAAGCGCGACGAGGAAAATAACGACCAGTTCCTGCATACCGACAGGACCCATGGAAAAACCTCCGCCTTTATGATAGCAAGTCCCACTTGTGCCTATTCATAGTCCGTGTGGCACAGTGCCCCTGCGGGGCAAACAGTGTCGGTTGAAGTAGAAGGGCGTTCTGCGTTGTAGTATTTTCGATAGCCAATCTCAGAACACTACAGGAGAACGCCATGCAACAGTTTA
>JBEKJJ010000357.1:0-6948 GCA_050011295.1 Bryobacteraceae bacterium | reverse complement strand
AGATCTAAGCCACATTCAATTTGAAACCCGAGCGAGGAGACTCCGCATGAATGTGTCTCCGGGAAACAGCCCGACATACTCTTCCATGGCGTGTCTAGCCTCAGTGTAATGTTTCAGCTTGATGTATTCAAGAATCAGGTGCTTCCGCGATTCGGCCCGATACGGATCGATATCGATTCCCGTCAAGAAAGCGGGTATGGCCTCGTCGTCGCGGCCGAGATTGGCCAGCGCTATGCCCATATCCTCATATACGGCCGCTTCGCCTAAGCGGACGCCCGTTGCAAGATGAACCAAGGCCTCTTCGTTCCTGCCCTCGGCGAGAGCCTGGTGTGCCAGGGCTGCCTGGACATACGGATTGTCACCTTCGGAATGGCCCAACTTATCCAGCAGGGCAAGATACCTGCTTTGGTACTCCGGCGACTGGCCAGCCAAGTCGTTATACGCGCGCAACAAAGCGATGTCGGAAAGTTGGCTTGACTTCCCTTCGGGCTGGTTGACAATTGGGTTGACGATTAGAAGATCGCTCGCGGCAGTCGGCTTCCAAGGCGGCAGCGGTTGGTCAGGGCGCGCGGGAATGCGGTGATTAGTCAACGCGGAGTGCGAAATTACAGCAACGTTGCGCTTGGGCATATGGCACTCAACGCAATTATCCGCGCGGCTCTGGCGCACGGCCACGGATAGTCTACAACTCCGCTCGGTATGGCAGGTGAGACACTTCGCTTTGAAGTATGTTGAGGCCTCGGCCTCCGGTGCTTGGACGTGGGGGTCGTGACAGGTGAGACAACCCAGTTTGCCGCCGCTTTGAGTAAAACAACGGCTCGCTTGCATGGCGGCATTGTGCTCCAGCAGATCTTGCTCGTGTCTTTGTTCGCTGTTTGGAGGAACTTTGAGAATGGCAACGGTGTCGAAGAGCCACTGCCCCGGGCGGAAGTCCTGATAGGTCTTGCCGGGTTGCAATACCCGGGCGTCACCTGTTTGGTGACAGCTCATGCATATGTTTTCAGCCAGCCGTGGAGACAGTTTCGCCGGGTTCACAATATTCCCGCGGCGCTTGGGATCGTGCGCATGCGCTTGGCCGGGTCCGTGGCAATTCTCGCAGCCAATCGCTAATTCCTGAAACGGTGGATCGCGGTAGGCGCCCGGATGATCCAGTACCGGCTGGGCGCGGCCGCTGTGACAAAGGATGCACCCCTCGGGCGCCTGGCGCGAGAAACCATAATCTGCGAATTCATAGCCGGGAGACAAGTCCCACTTATTTGGTTTTGAGTAGTAAGATAGCGGCGCTTCAAACAGGTAGTTGCCCCGTCGAATGAGAAAGGTCAGACCATTACTTCCTGAACCGACAATGTAATCAAGACGGTGCTCGTCTTCAAACAGGTTTGGCTCACTCTCGCTTTGCCGCCAGCCGGTGCGATCCCCCACAACTCGCAACCTTCGATTGGTCCCTGGCACGGCTACCATGGCCTCTCCAGGAACACTCGCTTTATCTAATTCGGAAGCAGGACGCATCGAACGTGCCATGTCGGTCTTCGCAAAGGAGCGATAGATCTCTGCATGGCAACCGTAGCAGGTTTTCGAACCCGTGTAGGGAGCCTCCGGTGGCGCCGCCAGTGCAATTGCGGCAACCCCCATCCAGAACAAAAAGCGGTAGCGTCTCATGGACAATGCAGAACCTCGATTATATGGAAGATCCCGCGAAATCCGTTAGGGTATCCGTTCGCGGGCGACGAAGATCTCATCGGCTTTGAGATTGTGGTACCGATCTACGAGCCCGGTCGGCCAGTCGACCTCAAGCTCCTTCACGATCAACGCTTTTCCTAATCCGAAATAGACACGCTTGTCGCTGGCGGACAAATAACTGGACGCGGTCGTCACGACGGCAAACTGCTGCTTACCGTCGTCGGTAACGATCCGCAATTGGGCTCCGATGCCGTCCCGGTTGCTCTTCGTCCCAACGGTGTTCACAATCAGCCAGTGGTTCCCGTTTCCTGTGTTCTGTAGAATCACTGGCGGCCGATCGTTGCAGTTGATAACAATATCGACAAAACCGTCGTTGTTAAAATCGCCAAACGCGACTCCGCGCGCGGCCAAGGCCTTCTGAAACACTTCGCCGCTCTGCTTTGAAACATCGACGAACTGGTTTGCTACGTTCCGCAACAGCATGGGCGCCTCCAGGTACCGCACATCTGGCTGGGTCGCCTCGATATTGTCCATCACGTGGCCCTGCCCGAAGAACAGGTCCTTTGCTCCGTCGTTGTCATAGTCGATGAACTTCACGCCCCAGGCAGAGTGATTAACGCTCGCAGAGGAAAGCCCGGCCGGCCCGGATACATATTCAAAGCGGCCTTCGTGATTGTGAAACAGCGCGTACTTTTGCTTGGCGAGTGAATCGATAACGATATCCGGCCACCCATCGTTGTCGAAATCGGCGAAGTCAATGCCCATCCCGGCGAATGCGGCTCCGTTTTCGTCATAGGCGATGCCTGCGGTCAATCCGACCTCTTCAAACTTACCGTTGTGCAGATTGTGGAAGAGTTGCTCGGGAGCCGAGTCATTGGCGACAGCGATGTCCGGCCACCCATCCCGATCGTAATCGTTGATCGCCACGCCGAGCCCTTTGCCGGGGAACTTCGATACACCACTCTCGTCCGAGACATCTCGAAAATGGCCGTGGCCTTCATTATGAAACAGAAGGTGCGTAATTGGTGGAAACAGATCCGGATGGCAATAGTCGCGTCCGCCTGGCTTCGCCACTCCGCAGAAAACGTCCTTGGAGAAGTCCCACGTCACGTAACGCGAGACGAACAGATCCAGCAGGCCATCCCGGTCGTAGTCGACAAACACAGCCCCGGCGGACCAACCGTTGCCGCCGACGCCGGCCGCAGCGGTGACGTCGGTGAAGGTTCCATTGCCGTTGTTGTGGTAAAGGATGTTCTTCCCGACATTCGTTACGTACAGGTCTTCGTAACCGTCGTTATCGAAGTCGGCGACCGCGACACCCATTCCAAAGCCATCGCCCTGGAGGCCGGCCTGTTCAGTGACGTCAGTAAATGAGCCGTCGCCGTTGTTGCGATAAAGCCGGTTCCAATACTTGGGGGCCGACTTATCGGGACGCGCACCTGCGGGCACCGGATCGGCCAGGGCCGCCCCATTGACGAAGAAAATGTCGAGCAGGCCGTCGTTGTTGTAGTCGAACAGCGCAACCCCGCCGACCATCGTTTCCGGCAGGTACTTGCGCGAGGTATGGCTGGCTTGGTTCACGAAATGAATGCCGGTCTTGCCCGTCACGTCGTCAAATCGGTTGGAATGGCCGGCGGAGGACGCAGCGAGCGCAACCAGTGCGGCGAGTACGAGACCCGCGGGCCCTTTCTTGTTCGACAGCAAATTGGTCACCAATGGGCCAGCTTATCGGAAACCCAGGCCGTGTCCTTTTCGCTGTGGCAGAGGAGGCACGCATTGGGGCTATCCTTCTGTCCGAATCGGGCTGTCATGCCGGCGTCCGGAAGGTCATCGATCTCGTGAGAACGGGCTTCGAACATGACACTGTTCATGATGCGCGGCATGTGGCATGCCTCGCACTTGCTTCCTTCCGAGCTGGCAGCGTGATGGGTATGTCGTTCCGGACTATTCTGGAACTTTTCATGACATTGCAAGCACCGCTGATCGGGATGATCCAGGAACTTGAGCGATGCGGGATTCGTGGCGGCGTCCACCGGATGCGGATCATGGCAACTGGAGCAGCGCGCCGTGCCCCGGCGATAGCAAGCTGAGCGGGTGAACGCTTCGACAATGAATGTCGTTTCCCGGAACCGGCCGTCTTTATAGAAAGCGCGCCGCAGGAACTCCGGGTAGTTGCGGCTTACACTGGGCAAAAGAAAGCTTGGTCCGGTTGACGAGTAATTCAGTTCGTTATGCACACTAGCTTCTCTTTCCGCCGATTGACGGTGGCATTGCGCACAAACCTTTATTTCTTCCCTATTTTTCGTCTTTTGGAAGTTCACCGGGGCCGCTAACCCGCCTGTGCCTGTCGAATCTCTCGAGTAATTCCGGTTTTCCCGCTGCATCCGGTCGACGTGCTGCTTTGAGGGACCGTGACACATTTCGCAGTCGATGCCGGCTTCCTGAAACCGAGCTTGCATCATGCTTTCTTCTAGAGTGGACGCCGCTCGCAACCGACTGGTATGGCACATGGCGCAATTCAGCTGGTAGTTAGTGGCCGGAAGCAGCCGCGGAAACTTACTTATGTCGGCGCGATCGCTCGATGGCGGGTCAATCCATTTCCAATAGTTCACCCATTGGCCATGAATCTTGTTGTATTCAATGGGAAGCACCTGCATTCGACCGTCGGGGAGCCGCGTCACATACCCCTGCTGCCATTTCGAGCCGATGGTGAAGTCGACATGATACCTCGCAAGGTGCCCGTCACTCGCGGACATCTCGAAGAAAGGCCGGCCGTCGTTACCCAAACGAATGACTGCGCCATCGTCGCCTCGATACTGGGTGCCAGGACTGAAATCGCCCATGATGTTCTCGGCTTTATACGGACGCAACATGCGCGACATACCAGTCTGCCGCCACGACTCGTATTCACGCCCGTGGCAAGGGGCGCAGGACGATGACCCTGCGTACGGCCCCGGTTCCCCCTCCGTGACACTGGTGCGATTCTCCGCTGCTGGAATCTTGGGCGGTGGCAGGCCAGCCAGAAATTTGTTGAAGCCGGAGTCGTCTCCTGGTCCCGGGTGAATCGAAATCGTTGCTCCGTTGCGCCTTTGGTCGGCAGCGTAAATGCGCCGCAACGATTTCGCCGCCGTCTCCTGCAGATTGTGTCCTAGGCGGGCCGCTTCGGCATAGTCTGACGCGGCGTCAGCCGGCCGGCCCAGAGCCTCCTCTACAACGCCTCGCAAGTAGTAGATCTCCGCATCGTTCCGGTTCAACTGCAATGCGGTTGTCAGTTCGTCGAACGACTTCAACTGAAGAGCGCGCCTTGACGGGGCCGAGGCGGCGAGACCCTCGCTGGCGTATACTCTGCCCAGCGCGAAGCGGGCCGATGCCTTCAGTTCGTCCCTCAGCTTCGGCCAGGCCTTCCGCTTCGTACCAGCCGGCGGCCCGAATTCATCCAGGTACTCCAAGGCATCTTTGGCCGTCCTCTCCGCGAGAGGCATCAATCCTTGATGCGCCGCAACGTTCGCCAACGGAACCAGTAAGAGGGGATTCTCAGGAAACAAACGTAAAGATTGCTTTGCCTCTTGGATAGCTCGGTCATAGGAGCCGAGATCGATGGACGCTTTAGCGGCCGCCTCATAAGCGTGCCCCAGAAGCCACGATTGCGGATACGTCTCAATGAAACGCTCCGCCAACCGGTGCCTCTCTTCGGGCTTCTTCTTGCGATAGAGCTTGAGATAAGCGGTTCTCTCCCGTGAATCCCGTACCTCATCCATCACCGTGAAACGGCTCTCGCCCTGCTGCCGAATGGCTGTGTCTAACTCCTGGGCGAATCCGCTTCTACTTCCACCAGCGGCGATGAAGAACAACAAGGCGCCGAGCCAACGGGGCGCTGCATGATCGCTAACCCTCCGAGCAGGAACTCGCCGCGGGTCCATGCTGAAAACTATAGCGAACCGGCGGCCGTTATACACACTGCCGATTGTTCGGATTGCTCCCTCAGGCGCGGCCGCCAGACACACGACGGCGGCGCGATACAGGTGCAGGGTGGCTGCGATGTTCGAGATTTTCCCGAAGGGTCGAAATAAGCCCTATCAGTTTTTCAAAGGCCTAACCAACCATTTACGACCGATGTTGGTTTAGATATACTCCATCTGAGCGACTTATGCCCGCCCCTCTCGATGACACCTCGCACGGCGTCCTTCTGAAAGAACAACTCGCCTCGGCGCTTGAGCAAGTCATCGTGACTGGCCGTCCCCACGCCCGGCATCGAGTCGCGGAAACCATTTGGCCTCAGGAGTTCAGCGTGGCGCAGGCGTCCGTTCAGAGGGATATCGACTTTCATATCGCGCTCACGAGTGCGCCCGGCAACCCTGTGTTGGCCGAGATCGGAGCGAAATTCCTCTTCCCGCTATTGCGTTTATTCAGATCCGCGTCCTCACGAGCGAGCAAGAACCGGACGCTTGGATCGGCGACCTGCCGAATCACCGTCTGGTGCTGCACATGATCCGCGAGGGCAATCCGATTCTCGCCGGCCAGTGTCTACAGTACCGTATCCGGCCCTTCGCCGCATCGGCCTATGCAGTCCGGGAGAACGTCGATGGTTCCATCGAGGCTCATCACAATGGTCAGTGGTCGCGCGGATGGAAAGGGTAGCGCGTCGATGCCTGATCCGTTGTGCGTCGCATTGATCAGTGGCCCCATGTATGACCAACTCTACGCGTGCATTGCCAATTTCGAGCGCGCGGCGGGAACCCGCGTGAACATCGGCTTTCGCGCTCCTCACGAGCAGTTGAATGCGCATCTCGCGTCGTTGCCCGAGGTCACGTACGATCTGGTAAGCACGCACACCAAGTACGCGCCGTCGCAGCTATCCTTTCTCGCCCCCGTCGATGACCACATCAGGCAACTCAATATCGCCGATTTTTATGCGCCGCTCATGGAGCGCGCAAGAATCGAAGGCCGCCTCTATGGGCTGCCCCGCAACATCGATGTGAAATTGCTGCATTATCGAAGGGACCTAATGGCGCAGGCCCCAAGCACATGGACGGAACTCATCGAGACAGCACGCCTGCTATCGACGGGCCGCGGCTTTTTTGGTTTCGTATTTACCGGACGGGGCTCCGGCCTGTTCGGAATGTTTTTTGAATTGGCTGAGATGGCCGGTGCACGCTTATTCCCAGAGTCGAAGATCCCGCAGCTAAACAATGCGGGCGGCGCATGGGCGCTGGAAGTCATTCGTGAGTTGTACAGTTCGGGTGCGGTTCCCGCGCAAGTGGTTGAGTG
>JBEKJJ010000356.1:0-6964 GCA_050011295.1 Bryobacteraceae bacterium | reverse complement strand
TTTACGGCGAACAAAAGACTCGAGAGCAGCCGCGTGGCAAAAAGCGCCCCGGCGATTCCTAACACAGTTCCGGCCAGCGCCAGCCGCACACCTTGCGCCACCACTTGCCCGACCACATTGGATCTTTGCGCGCCCAGCGCCATTCGAATCCCGATTTCCTGCGTGCGCTGCGCCACCGAATACGCAATCAGACCATAGATGCCGATGGCAGCCAGCAACAGCGCGCATAGCGCGAAGCCGCCCACCAGCAGCGTGCGAAACCGCGGACCAACCACGGAAGCTCCCAGCGCCTCATCCATCGTGACGACATCGCTTACCACGGTATCCGGGTCCAGCTCGCGGATTTCGCGGCGTAGAGAAGTAGCCAGAGCAGCGGCTGGACCATTCGCCCGCACCACTAAATTGGTCCGCTGATAGTACAGCGTTTGCGCATAGGGCTGATAGTAAGCATCCGCAGGATCGCTATCCAATCCGGTGTAACGCACGCCTCCCACCACGCCCACGATTTCCATGAACGGTGTGTCATGCAGATCCGGACCGCTAGCCTTCAACCGCCGACCAATCGGATTATCGTTTGGAAAATAGCGCCGCGCCATGGATTCGCTGATGATCACAACGGGTGGCGCGTCCCCATTGTCGTGCTCGTTGAAGAAGCGTCCGCGGACCAGCGGGATTCCGAGCGCGCGGAAATAATCCGGGCTCACAATCGGACACGTGACAGCGGGGTTGTTCTCGCCGGGCGCGAGCTGCTGGCCTTGGATTACGAACGTGTCGTAATCGTATTGCCGGTCCGGCGGAAGGCTGTCGGAGATTCCGGCGTAAGCCACGCCAGGAGTCGCTTTCGCCCGCTCCAGTACGCGCTGGTAAAACGGGATGATCTGCTCAGACGTTTTGTATTTCGATGGGATCGGCGAGATTTTCATCGACAGGACATTTTCGGGTGGCGCCTGTGCGCCCGAATGCACCTGCCCAAGCAGTACGAAACTTCGGACCAGCAATCCTGCGCTAGTCACCAGCATCAACGCCAGCGCCAGTTCGCCCATCACCAGGACGGCTTGCAGCCGGCGACGGCCCACGCGAGCTGTTCCGCCGCGGCCGCCTTCACGAAGCGACGAAGCCAGCCGGTCACGTCCGCTCTGGAAGGCGGGCGCCACGCCAAACAAAATACCTGTTACGGCTGAAACCAGCAGAGCAAATGCGAGCGCCACTCCATCCAGACGGACATCCTCAATGCGCGGAAGATTGCCGGGATTCCAGGCCCGCAACGCGGCAATCCCCAGGTAAGCCAAAACACATCCCGCCGCGCCACCCAGAACGGATAGCAGTAAGCTTTCCGTGAGCAGTTGGCGGATTAACCGGCCGCTGCCGGCGCCCAGGCTGACCCGCAGCGCGATTTCCTTCTCTCGCGCCGTGGCACGCGCTAGCAGCAAACACGCGACGTTCACGGCCGCGATGGCGAGCAACACCAAAACAGCACCCAGAAAAGCCAGCAATGCGATGCGGACATTCCCGATGAGCTCGTCGCGCAACGGCACCACCGGCATGGTCATGTGTTGATAAGTCTTCGGATTCTCCTGCTCAATCCGATGACCGACACCGTTCGTTTCCATTTGCGCCTGGGCTAGCGTGACGCCCGGCTTCAACCGCGCAATTCCACGCCAACCGAAAGGTCCTCTGCGCTTGGGAGGAATCAAGCGCAGATTCGTCCAGAGTTTGAATGGAGGCCGGGGGAAGTGGAAGCTTTGCGGCATCACACCCACTACAGTGGATGGAACGCCATTCAGATTCAATTTCCGTCCCAGAATTCCCGGATCAGCGCCGAACGAGCTACGCCACCAGTTCTCGCTTATCACCACCACGCCATCGGCATTCGCGGCATCCTCGCCCGGAAGAAAAACGCGTCCCATGAGCGGCTGCACCCGAAGCGTGGAGAAAAATCCCGCGGTTGCCGAGACGCCCTGAACCTGCTCCGGTTCTTTGGCGCCCGTCACGTCGAACACCGTGGACCGGAACAGTTCCACACTCTCGAACGCGTGGTTCCCCTTCTTCCAATCCAGGTAGTCGGCGATGGAAAGCGTGCCATGCTCTGTGTTCTGCGGCGAGAAATGGTTGAAGACCATCGCGATCCGGTCGTCGGCGGGATACGGCAGCGGGCGCAGCAGCACGCCATACACGATGCTGAAGATCGTAGTTGTCGCTCCGATTCCCAAAGCCAGCGCCAGAATCGCCACCACGGTGAAGGTGGGGCTGCGGCGCAGCATGCGCCAGCCGTATCGAACATCCTGAAGAATGGTCTGCATAAAGAATCCCGCCTTGACCTCCCGCACTTGTTCTTTGAGCTGTTCGATTCCACCCGCCGCAAGCCTGGCCTCGCGCGGTGAGGACTCCTCGGCCAGCAGACTCAGGTAGGCGCTCATCTCCTGGTCCAGCTCGCGCTCCACTTTTCGCCGATGGGTGAGATTCTGAAAGAGTCTGCTAAGGTAGGCCAACTTGTGCATCTAACGCCAACCTACGTAGCCTGCAAAGCGGCAGCCATGGCCAGCGAAATCCGCTGCCACTCTTCGGTTTCCGCCTGCGCCTGACGCCGGCCCGCCGCCGTGAGCCGGTAATACTTGGCCTTCCGGTTGTTTTCGGATTCGCCCCAGGACGGCGCCAGCCAGCCCGCCTCCTCCATACGGTGGAGCGCAGGAAACAGCGATCCCGGTTTTACTTGAAAGGTGCCCTGGGTGATCTGCTCGATCCGCCGCGAGATGCCCAACCCGTGCAGGGGCTCGAGCGAAAGCGCGCGCAGGATCAGTAGATCCAGGGTGCCTTGCAATAGATTAGTGGACTTCGGCGCGGGCTCACTCATGTAGACATTCTATATCTATTCCTATAGAATGTCAATACGAGAAAGTCGCGGGCCGCACGCTAGCGCTCGCTCGGTAACCAAGCCAATCCCGCCGCCAGTATCGCCAGCAGCAAGCAGAGCGGCGAATAAAGCCAGGTATCCCAGTGTGCGAACGGTGTCTCCTTAATGGTTTTGAAGAAACCGAAGGATCGCAAATTTCCAATTGCCCGCAGCAGGAAAACCAGGCTGAGAGCCCATATGCTGAGGTCGATCACCCAGTTTAGCGAACGGGTTTGGATCCAGCCTGCCTTCCCCAACACCAGAATCATCCCGATTCCAAAGAGGCCGGCGACGCCCCAGGTCGCCGCTGGCGTGGGATCGAACATGCGCCGCCCACTTACCGTGGGTACCGTGAACGCGCTTCCCCATTTGCCGCCCAAAGCCCAATAGATGTGCAGAACCGAGATTCCACCCAGCGCAACGACGAGGGGAATCGCAAACAGAAAACGGCTGTGCATGGGCCCATTCTCCCACTTATCATGCGGCTGCATCGGCGTTCGCGCGAACCACGGCGGCCTCCTCGTTTTCTCGTTGTATCGAGGCCGCGAGGTTCCGCGTATCGGATTCGAGCGCCTCCAGCTCTGCCAGAATGGACGCTATGGCTGGGCACATCGGCAACAAAGCCGCCAGGTCGTCTGCTGAAAAAGCGTCGTTGCCGGCACGATAAAGAGCCAGCACGCCGGCCATTCGTCCGCCCTCCTCCAAAGGCAACGCGATCGCGGACGAAAGCCCTGCAGGTGCGCCGGTCCGCGCGTATCCGGGCTCCACTTGCGGATTTCCATTCAGGATTGGTTTCCCCGTTTCCGCCACCCAACCTACTAAGCCTTCACCCACTGGAATGCGCAGCGAAGCAAGCAATCCCGCATCATGGCCCGTTACCAGTTGGGAGCGCAGCATGCCATCGCCAGGCGCATAAATTGCCATGGCATCGTAAGGGATCAGCAGCCTCAGCCGCATGGCCGCCACCGCCAGGGCTTCCTCGGAACTCAGTTTGCAGGGTCCCGCGGCCGGCATATCCACGCTCTCGCTCGAGGACACCCTGGCACGTGCGACCGGATGCAGGTCTTTAGCCGGCTCCACTTCGAAACCTGCCGCGGGTGCGCTGCCTCTTTCGATCTTGATATCTTTCGAAAGCGAAGGCGGCGGCTCAGTACGCGATCCGTTGGCGCGCGCCTCCAGTTCCTGATAGCGCGCTTGCAAGGCGCGGACCACGGCAGGATCGAAGGCTGTCCCCGCCTCGGCCGCGACCCTGGCCATGGCTTCATCCAGCGGTAGTGCGCGGCGGTATTGCCGGTCCGACGCCAATGCGTCCAGGCAGTCTACGGCCGCCAGGATTCTTGCTCCCATGGGAATCTCGGTGCCCTTTAGACCGTCCGGATAGCCGGTGCCATCCCATTTCTCGTGATGAGAGTGGACAATCGGCACCACCGGGTAGGGAAAGCGCACGCGCTCCAGGATTTCGGCGCCTACCACGGGATGGATTTTCATTTTTTCAAACTCGGCGCGTGTGAGCTTGCCCGGTTTTGAAATAATGTGCTCCGGAACCGCCAGCTTTCCGATGTCGTGCAGCATCGACGCGGCTCTCAAAGCATCCAGTCCGGATTCCGATAATCCCAAATCCCTACCGATTTCCACCGCGTAGAGTTGCACCCGCTGCAGATGATCGTGCGTGGTGTGATCTTTCGCGTCGATGGCGAGCGCCAGCGCTTCGATGGTACGGAGATGCAGGCCGTTCATCTCCACCACGTGTTTCTTTTCCTGTTCCAGGTGCACTATGTGGGTCCGGCTGGAGCGGTGCACCAGGTACACCAGCGGCAAACAGATCACCGGAAGCTCCCATTGGACGGCGCTGGGGAACCTTCCGATCAGCCATGCGAGCGATGCACCCACCGCATAGCAGGGAAGCAGCCAACGATATCCGCCCCATACCGCGAGAAATCGCTTTTCCTCGGTGAGCGAAATAATACCGGCCACCGGGAAGGTATTGGTCAAGAAGAATGTGAGCGTAAGCAGCCCTAAGCCGACCGGTTCTGGAAAACGTCCGCGCGTATACGTGTAGACAATCGAGGTCAGGTAGATCGCCGTTGCGAAGCTGCACACGCTGAATGCTACTTGCACCGGCTTCGGCCGTAGCTTGGTGCGCCAGGTGCTTTGCGCGAGCATCGAGAGCGCGCCGATCGTGATGGCTTCAGACAGACTGAGGTTTACGATGCCGATTAGAACGAAAAGCGCCAGCACCGACGCTGTGCCGGTAACTCCGGGGAGGCGAACTTTCAGAGTGGACGCCAGTAAAGCCGTCGCAGTAAATGCCAGCGATCGCAGAGGGTCGTGGGAGTGCCAGTTCAAAAGAGCCCACACCACCACTGCGGCGCCGAGCGCAATATTCGCGGCAACATAGAATGAAGAAGCCGGGAAAGATGCAAATCGCTGGCGCATGGA
Organism: Bryobacteraceae bacterium; assembly: GCA_050011295.1. Taxonomy (GTDB): domain Bacteria; phylum Acidobacteriota; class Terriglobia; order Bryobacterales; family Bryobacteraceae; genus Palsa-89. The sequence continues at coordinate 1,635 of JBEKJJ010000356.1, read as the reverse complement.
GCCTTTCGCTTCTTTCGGCATGTTGCCGACAGGGCTTTATTGTTCTCCTTGCCCGGACGTGCCCCAAGCTACCGCCGTGCCGGATGTCCCACCAGTACCCCAGGCCACCGCGGTACCCCACTGCCCTGAAGTTCCCCACGCCACGCCACTGTCCCAAACCGCCGGCGACCCGGCGGAGCCAGGCGTCAGTACCACGCTGCCCCACACTACTTGCGGACTCCACGTCGAACCCAACCACCAGGTGGACAAGAAATTCGGAACCAGATATGCGGTTTGTTGCGCTTGGTTGTAATACATCTGCGGCGAAGCCGCCGATGTCAACACATAGTCATTGTTCGCGAGCACTGCGGCGATGTCCAGGTAACCGGCTCCTACAGTAAACATGTCGTACACGTCGGTGTAGGATTGCCCGGTGGTTGGGTCATAGGCCGTGCTGGACGCCGGAAAATTCTTGGACGCAGTCTTCATGAGACGCGCCTTAATGGTGTCGGGCGTCAGGTTCGGATTCTTTTCGAGCAGCAAAGCCACTGCGCCTGAGACCACCGGCGTCGCCATGCTGGTGCCGCTCAACCGGAAATACGCGGGCGCGCCGACGGAAGCCGAGGTCGTATACTGCGACGAGGGTATGACATTGCCGGGGTAATCAGCCTCAAGCGTCGATCCGGGTGCAAGCAGCGAAACTACCAGATTTCCGGGAGCCACTAAGTCGGGCTTCGCTGTCAGGTCGATGTAAGTCGGGCCTTTGGAGCTATAACTCGCGATTAAGTCGTCGGCGCGAGTGACAGTCATTTCCGTCTTCATGCAGCCCACGGTGATTGCATGGGGGCTGTCGCCAGGCGAGAGAATGGTGCCGTATCCGTTGCGTCCCAGGTTGCCCGCCGCAGTCACGACGACAATCCCGTTGTTCCAGGCCGCTTCCACCGCCTGACACAGAGGATCGTGCGCACAACCCTCATAAATCGGCCGGCCGAGCGAGAGATTGATCACGCGCACGTTGTACCGATTCTTCAGTTGCACGGCTTTCTGAATCGCCGCGATCACCACGCTGTCGTTGCTGGATCCATTCGCGTCCAGCACCCGGAGATCGAGAAGGTTGGCGTTGGGAGCTATTCCACGATAAGTGTGGTAGGCACCCGGACCTGACGACTGGCTTGCATTGCCTGCCGCGATACCTGCCACGTGGGTCCCATGGCCGAAATCGTCAAACTGATTTCCACCGATGAAGCTCTGCCGGTAAACTACGCGCGACTGGCTGGAGTTGACGCCGTTGAGATCCGGATGAGAATAGATTCCGCTATCGATAATCGCGATGCCTACGCCCGAGCCGTCCAATCCCGCATTCCATGCCGCCGGAGCATTCACGGCGCCAGCGCTGTAATCCAGCGTCGCGCCGAGCGATCGGTCGAGCGAGATATAAGCCACGTTCGATTGATTTGACAGCGCCAGCACGTCGGCTGGATGCAGCGTTGCCGCTACCGCCGGAATAAGTGAAAAAACCAGATTCACGACGCCGTCGAGTAAGTTGACCACCCCACCCAGCAATCCTCCGCTTGAGGGCGCAGTGTTGTACTGCACAATGACATTGATGTTGGCGGAAGGCTGTTGGAGCAGCGGCAGAAGATCAGGCGATATCTT
>JBEKJJ010000355.1:0-7001 GCA_050011295.1 Bryobacteraceae bacterium | reverse complement strand
CCGGTTGTTGCTGGCCGCGTTAATCGCGCGCGCCACTTTCTTGGACGACTGCGGGAACAGAGTCCCGGACGTCCACTGATCGGGACCGTCGGCCGGGACAAAGCCCAGCCGAGCCAATGGTCGCGATTCGATGCCGATGAGGCAAACCGGGTAGCCGCCGAGATGAGCATCCCAAATCACGGCGGTCTCCGCGGCGCGCATGCCTGCCCAGCGTTCCAGCGGCGCGTGATCCTGGTCGATCGCCGCCATCATCACGGTACGAATATCAAAAGCTTTTTTGTGCCCAGGATTGGTCAAGTTCGACAATATGTCGCCCACGCAGGTGAACCCTTCCTCGCCACTGCTGTGAGGATAGGCTCGTACGTCGCGCGTGACGGCATCGGTCGTCTCGGCTCGCCGCGGGAACCGCTCACCCGGCGCCACGTAGGTATCGTCGTAATGGCGGAACAAAATGTGGCAGGCCTCATCAATGTCCTGCGCCCAGTACTGCGCCTGGCCGTTGATGCCCATGATGCGGTCGTACCCGCCAATGCCTTGATTGTCTTCGGCTGAGATGCCGCCCGAGTAATCGAGGGCGCGCTTCCCGGTGAGCACCATCGCCGCTTTCGGCGTCATGACCAGAATGCCGCGGGTGTGCATGAGCATTGTGGCTTCAGCATTCCAGTACGGCTGGGCTCCCACATTGATCCCATTAATAAGGAGGTTCACTTCACCACCGGCTTGGGTGAACTGCACCAGGCGGCGCAGAACGTGTGCGATCCAGTCCATGTTCTCCACTCCGCTGTCCATCGAAATCTTGGCGCCGGCTGAGATTGGGAACCATTCCAACGGAACGCGCATTTGTTCCGCGAGATCGAGGGCCGCGATGATGCGACGGCACTCCGGTTCGGCCAGCGCACCCAAATCCCTGCTCGGATCCCCCAGAAGCATGACCCGAGTCATGCCCTCGGGATACCGGACCGTAAAGTTGCGAATGACCCCACAGATGATGTTGGCCTTGTTTTTTCCATGAGGGCGGTTGACCGGCACCAGGCGGCCTTCGGTGTCGAGATCGTGCTCGACAAAATCGCCGGCAGGGAAATCTGCTCGTGTGTTCTCCTGCGCGGGGGTGAGCATCTTGACGATTTCGTAAGGATAGATAAGTCCGCGCTGGCGCATACGGACGACTTTTTGATCGTATTCGGCCAGTGGTTTGACCGGCTGCAGTTTGTCCGCGGGCCGGAAGGTGATCAGCATGCCTCGGCCTACCGGGCTCGAAATGCGCACCACCATATCGCGCAATTCTCCGGTTGCCGGATTCGGGATGCGAGCGCGCACCACGACTTGTTCCAAGCCCAGGCCTTCTGCTGCGGGCTCTAGCCGCCGCACGATGTCGTGCAATTCGTCGCGTTGAAGAGTGAGGGGCGGCCACACGTAGAGCAATATCCGGTTCCAGTACAGGCGCTTATTGGCCGGCCGGTGTGACTGAAACAGCCGCATGCCGGCAATCGCTTCGGTCAACATGCGCTCCAGATGGGGCAATTTGACGATGCGGCCCGTTTCGTCCCGCACCGGCGTTACGTCGCGCACTTCGGCGCATGCGATCAGTCGCTCATCTTTGGGGTTATCCCTGGCGACGGCGTGGAGCAGGTAAACGTCTTCCGCCGAAGGCAGCCGCTCAATGTTGAAGTTGCTGAAGCGCCACAGGTGCAGCCGCTTGGCCATCATCGGATGCAATCCTCGATAGAGCTTTTCCTCCTGGTAGGTGTTCTCGCCGGGCCGGTAGGTGAAGTGCTGCATGCCGCCCGCACCCTGAGCGTGGCCCGCACCAGCCACTTCCACCACGATGCGCCGAATCGAACGTGGAAAGCGCGTTTGATTGATCACTGATTGAATTTCCTGCTGTGTGACTTCGGGATCGCTCAGCTTTCCCGAATGCCACGCGTAGACGTCGATGACGATGTCACTGCCAGCCGGCGCTTTCTCAAGCAACGAAAACATCGCGAGCAATGCCTTAGAGAGCTGTGCGTATTCGGCGTGCGTGGTGAAGACATGAATACGCGTTCCTTCGTGATCGTATTCGCCCGACGCGAAGCAATGTCCGTTTACGGTTGAGGAGCGGAAGTTTTCGAGAGTTCGGATGCGATAGTACCGCGCAGTGATCGCCTCCAGCATGACCCTGCGCATGGCGGTATCGGCGGCCGCGAAGCGGGAGACGAGGAGCGCCACCAGAGGCTGCGGACATTCGACTAAGGCGCGGACGCGCTCGTGGCGGTCGGGCGCATCCGGATTGGCGGCCATGGAAGCGAGTTGCTCCTCCACCTGCGCATAGACTTGCTTGCGCGCCTGCTTGAACAGCGGCTGGTCAAAGTAGCGATAGCGGACTTCGCGAGCCAAGTCGCTGACCGCGGGAAACTGCCCGTTGCTCATGGCGATCATCCGGTCAAGGAGCCTGCGCAATGATTCCTCAGCTGGTGGAGTAAGGCGCTGAACGGATCGCAGGCGACGCTCCAGCATCGCCATAACCGGGGCGATCTGCTGCTCCAAGCGCTGATGAGATTTGTAGATCCAGAGCAGGCTCTCTTCCAGTTCCGGCGAGCGATCCAGAGTGTGAACGCCATAATGCGACAAAGCACGGCGAAGCGCGCCGACAAAAACCGGCGGAAGCCCTTCTCCACCGGTCTCCAGCATGCGCAAGTACGAAAACAGGTAGGCCTCAGGGCTAGGCTCTTCACCGCTGGCCCGGCGGCTCACTTCAGGGTCGCGCTTGAACAAGGAACAGATGTCCACAAAGATGTTGAGGATTTCGTCTTCCGCTTCGCCGATCTCGTTGCTGCTCTCGGGCCGAGTCAGGCTCCATTCGGTGAGCAGCCGGGAGGTGTCCTTCGGGTCGACGTCAAAGCCGAGCATGAGCTGCCGGAGTCCTTCCAGGCTTTGGCGGCAACTCGGTTTGATGGCGGGGGAGTCGGCAGACTCGCGTGACGCGCCAAAATCTATACCTTCCGCTTCGGGCTGGGCATCCGGGCCGGCATCGGGTTCAATTTGCAGGAGTGGCGCCCCGGTGTCCACTTGCACATTCGCCATGGTCATTACTTGCCGGACCTTTCCGGAGAATGGGGCGACAACTTGCATTTCCATCTTCATCGCCTCCAGCACGGCCAGACGATCTCCAGCTGTGACTAAGTCGCCGGCTTTGACGGCGATGGAAACGACAACTGCCGGCGACGGCGCGTGGACGACGCCGCCATCATCGCGGTCGACCCGATGCAACACCCCGTCGACCTCAATGCGGTAGGTCAATCCCTGAATAACGGAGACCACGTGGAATCGGCGGCCGAAGGCGGTGAGCCAGTATTCGAACTGCCCCAAACGGTCGATATGAGCCTGGATGCGCGAACCGTTGACGTCAACGCGGTACTCCCGCGGGCCCAGGCGGTAAGTTGTAGGAGCATAGGAGCGGCCGCCGTAGCGCAGGTCTGTGCTCCGGCCCACCTCACTGCGCACCAGTGGCCGCCCGCGCACGGCGGAGGCATAGAACTGAGTTTGCTCTACACCCAACTGAGCTTCGTAGGCTTCGATAGAGGCCTGCACTAAAGCCACGTCGGCGTAGCGCCGGGGGATGTTGTTCCCGGTCGATGCCGAGTCCAGCCAGCCGACATGCACGTCTCCGCGCTGCACCTCGGGGCGATTGATCAATTCCAGCAAGAACGCTTTATTGCTTGCGCCACCTTTAATGACAACGACACTGTCGCGCAGCGCCCGTTGCAGCCGGGATAGAGCTTCCTTTCGGTTCTGTCCGTAGGCGATGATCTTGGCGATCATCGAGTCGAACTCTGTGGGGACGGCATCGCCTTCTGCCACGCCTGTGTCAATCCTCACTCCAGGCCCGGTCAGGACCCTGAACCGCTCAATCGTGCCTGGGGCCGGCGCAAAACCGTTGTCGGGATCTTCTGCGTTCAGCCGTACTTCGATGGCGTGGCCAGTGGTTCGCGGTGGGTCGCCTTCCAGGTGCCCGCCGCGCGCCACGTGAATCTGCAGCTTGACCAGATCGAGCCCGGTGGTGCATTCGGTAACGGGATGCTCGACCTGCAAGCGCGTGTTCATTTCCATGAAAAAGAAACGCCGCTTTTCCGGCTGGTACAGGAATTCCACCGTGCCGGCATTGCGGTAGCCCGCGGCCTTGCTCAGGCGCACCGCCGCTTCGCGAAGAGCTTGATCTTGTTCTGGAGTAAGAATCGGGCAGGGGGCTTCCTCAAGAACCTTCTGGTGGCGGCGTTGGATGGTGCAGTCGCGCACCCCGCAAGCCCAGGTGGTTCCGTAGTGGTCGGCGATGACCTGCACCTCAACGTGGCGTGCTCCACCTTGAACAAGTTGCTCCATGAAAACGGTCGGGTCGCCAAAGGCCTTGAATGCCTCGGCGCGAGCGCTCTCGAAAGCTTCGGGGAGGTGGCTGGCCTCACAAACTTTGCGAATTCCGTGACCCCCACCCCCAGCGGTGGCCTTAATAAGGAGTGGGTAGCCCAAGTGCTCAGCGTGGCGTTCGGCGTCGGCGAGCGTCTCCACCGGGCCGTCGCTCCAGGGGGCTACCTCTATCTTCTCTCGTTCGGCCAAGCGTTTCGACGCGATCTTGTCGCCCACGCGCCGCATTACATCGCCTTCAGGGCCAATGAATACGATGCCCATTTCATGGCAAAGGTCCGCGAACGCGGCGTGCTCGGCCACGAAGCCCCATCCTACCCAGACCGCATCGGCGCGCGCGGCCGCCAGCGCGCGCTCCAGACGGGGATAATCCACATAACTGCTCTTGAGCTTCCCGGTGTTTTGATCGAGCACCTGAGCGGGGCCGAGACATACCGCCTCATCCGCTTCGCGGACAAACATGGCATGCCGGTCCGGTTCCGTGAAGAGCGCGATTGTGCACAAGGCTGTGCCGTGTTCCTGGCCGAACTCGCGGGCAGCGTGGATGAACCGCATAGCAGCCTCGCCACGATTGACGATAGCCACCCGCTTGAATTCGAGGTTCATCGACTCCCTGATCAATGGATCACGGGACGATACTGTTACGTCGATCACACTGCGACCTCTTCTAATGACATTGCCGCTTGCAGTACCTTCAATGGTCCGGCATCGACTGCACCGGGAACCACGACGGTGCGGTAGCCGCTGAGCTGCAAGTAGAGATTTCCCTTTTCGTCCACAACCTCCGCGTCGAAACTTGCCGTGCGCTGGTCAGGACTGACAATGTTGGGACTGACAATGGCGAACAGTCGGCCTTCCGCCTCGTCGGGATCGCGCAATAAGGAGACGCGATCGATGTGTTGTGGCAGTCCCATGCGGCCCTCGACGCCCATCTCCCAGACTCCGGCGGTCTGGAAGCACAGTTCGATCAGGCGCGGCGCCATCAGCGTTGGCAGCCCCGCCGGGTGATGATTCGCCCCCAAGCCCTTGGCGAACTGTCCAACAATTCGGTTTCCATCCCACCAAGCTCGCTGCACAACCTGGTACGCCGGACCGTGGAAATAGAGGCGGTAGATGTCGGCAGCTTCGATGATGCGTCCGTCGGGTGTACCAAGTGGTGGGACAGTTACCAACGAGGGCGCATATTTCGCCAGTCGCACACGCGCGGTAAAGTGCGTGGTCACTTGCGGCTCGGTCTGATTGGGAAGTGGCCGGCGGCCAAGCAGTCGGCAATCCGCGACCAATGCCTCTCCGCGCGGATGGATGGTTGTTTCGATCGTCAGGGCCCGTGGCTCGCTGCGGTAGAACTTGAACGGCGCCAGAAAATTCACATTCTCAATCAGTTCGACGTGCCAGCCGGGAAGCAGGCACAGGGCAGCTTCGGCGAACGCCTCGATGCCCATGACTCCGGGCAACACCGGCGTGCCGTCAATCTGATGGTCGTGCAAGAACGACTGAATGACCGGATCGAGCACCGTCTCAATCGTGAGCGGGCTGTAGAGTCCCACGCTCGCGATCTTGCCGAACATAGGTCCTTGCGAATGCTTCTCGGCGGCTTCCGCCGCATTCACTTTTAGACCGCCGGCAGCATCGAATTCATTCAGGAGGGCACCGAGCCGCAGGGCGATGACAATCTCGCCTCGCGTCCCTCCAGCGGTCAATTCACGCCGAATGAGCGGAATACCGGCATCGGGTGGCAGCATATCGATGCCGGCTGATTCCATCACCTTGGGAATCGAACCGCGCGTCGCCATGCCGATTCCGCCCCACGCGGTCCAATCAATGGCGATGCCGCGTGTAGCTGGCCGAGTCGTTCGGAAGCTCGAAGTAATCTTGCACAGCAGATCGTTGGCCGAGCTATAGTCCGTCTGCCCCGTGTTGCCAAAACGTCCCGCAATCGAACTGAAAGCCACAGTCGCCTTAAGCGGCATGTCGCCGATGGCGTGCAGAAGATTGAAGAATCCATCGCTCTTGACGTCGAAGACCAAGTCGAATTCGCGTGGGTCTTTGTCGGCAAGGGAGTGGCTGCGGTCCAGTCCAGCGGCATGCAGTAACACGTCAATGCGCCCGCTGCGCGCGCGGACTTGACGAATCACCTTATCCACAGCATCTGCGTCAGTGAGGTTCACGCTGAAATAATGCGGCGTGCCCCCTGCGGTCGCGACCGCGTCAATCGCGCTACGGGCAGCTTGGGCTCGTTCGAGAGCTGCGAGTTCCTTCTCCACCAATGCCGGCGTGGCCCGTTCGCCGCGTGCCTGGATGCGCGTGAAAAGTTCGCGCTTGAGGCCCTCTTTGTCGCTGACGAAGCGCTTGAGGTCAGGATTGTCAGGATCTGGCTCAGGCACAAGATCAAGCAGATAGAACGTGCCGCCGGATGCGGCCGCCAGATCGGCGGTGATCGCGGATACGATGCTTCCCGCTGCGCCCGTGATCAGGAAGGCGGTGTTTCCGTCCAGGGTCAGGCCGGGTTGCGAATCCGACGCAGGTTGTTCCTGCAGCCCAATCGTCCAACGCAGTCCGGATTTGTAGCCGATCTCAACCGCGCCGGGATCGCGCAGGGTTTC
>JBEKJJ010000354.1:0-7535 GCA_050011295.1 Bryobacteraceae bacterium | reverse complement strand
ATCCGATACCAATTCAATAGCGGCACCAGTGCATCCTGATGCCTTTCGGCAAACTTCAGGATCGCCGGTTTGCTGATCACCCGCACGATACGAGTTTACAAAACGTAAACCTATGCCGTCAAAGGATCGCGAGGCTCATTCGCCTTGGAGAGGTTGTTGGAAACAACCTTTTCCGGGGAGCCAAGTTTTCGAATTACGACGCGATGCAGGTGTTTTGTTGACAGGATCGATCCGCCACGCTGGTCTCCGTTATCTCCAACATTCGCGGGTTCTTGGACACTGGCGTATCTCTCCGGTCTCGCGACAGAAACCTGGCCGTAGCCAAGTTAATGCTTCCCGTTGAGCGCTCTCAGCGCGTTTTTATCCGCTTTCTCTCGTTGACAGGGCGCGCTTGTTGACAGACGGGTTAATCTTGGGCCCCAAAACCCACTTGCAGAAATATCGAAGAACTCACAGGCTAGCTCGACGAGACGATCGCGTGGTCTCGTCGAAGGCGAGTCCATCACACCACGAGCGCGTTCAGTGCAGCTGGATAGCGGATTTGCGAGCCACTGAGGTTTTCATGTCATATATCCAGCGGCATTCAAGCCACTAATAGACGAGACACAAAAAAGGAGGCCATTTTGATCTCTCGATTCCTCTTGCCACTCCTCGCGGGAGCGGTCCTGTTAGCCCAGGGGCCCTGCGCCAAAGCACAACCGCTGGACTTGAAAGTTTTTCTGAACCTCTCGGACGCGCAGATTCAAGGATTGGTTCAGCTCCAACTGCAAAAAGGGCAGACGCTACAGCCAGTGGTGCAACAAGTGGCCCAAGCCCAGCAGCAGCTCCAACAAATCCTCGCTTCGCCGAATCCAGACCCCGCCACTGTCGGACAGCTCGTGATTGCCATAACTTCTCTCGGGCAGCAGGGTCAGCAGATCGCTGGCAGCTTCCAGCAACAGGCGTCCAATCTTCTGCAGCCCGATCAGCAAACGAAGTTGCCGCCTCTCCAATTGGCTCTGGAATTGCATGCCGCCGCCCTACAGGCAGTGTTTCTGGGACTTCTGAATGCGCCATGATGAAAGCGGACCTGCATGTCAAGCATAGCCGCCCAGCCGATCGCCGCTGCACGCAACGTGACTGAACGGCCCCATGCGGCTGCCTTGGCTCTCGACGACGCTGGGCTACGCAACGCTCTTGAAGCGCACCATGTTGAAAGCTACGGCTGGGCGTTGAGCTGCTGCCGGCGGCAAAGTGAGCAAGCCGAGAACGTACTGCAGCTCGCCTACCTGAAAGTTCTAAGCGGCAAAGCTGTTTTCGATGGAAAATCCAGTTTCAAGACGTGGCTGTTTGCAGTGATCCGTAAGACCGCCGCCCACGAACGCAGAATGGAACTATTGCGAAGGCTACGCATGAGTCAGATTCCAAAGGCACTCGACGGGCAACCTCCAGAGGAGCCGTCCGGCATCGAGGTACGAATGAAGGATGCGCTGGGAAAGCTTCCTCGACGGCAACGGGAGGTGCTGCAGCTCGTCTTCTACCACGATCTTTCGATCGTCGATGCTGCCAAAGTCATGGGTGTTGGAATCGGGTCCGCGCGAACACACTATGAACGCGCGAAGAAACAAATGCGGCGGAGGCTTACATGAGCTCCGAGGTGGACAGTCGTTTGAGGGCGCATTTCGCGAATCTCCGCGAAGAGGATCGAATTGCCACTCCGCCATTTGGCCCGATCGCGGCTGCGGCCGCTGCCTCTTCCCGCCGCGGCTCCTTCCTCGGGATTGCTCTTGCTGTAGTATCCTTGCTTGGCATCGCCGTGATATTTGCCTTGCGAACCCACCGCTCAACGGATGCGGTCCCGCGCCAGCTCGCAGCTTGGTCGTCACCGACCGCGTTTCTTCTGGAAACTCCCGGCAAACAGCTTCTGAATCAGACACCAAGGCTCGGAGAACCGCTAATCCATGCTCAAGCGGCCGGCCAGGATGGAGCCAAATGAAAACGACGATTCTTACACTGCTTTTTTTTGGTTTCCTCGCCGCCCAGCAACCTCCCGAAGATCCCTTGCGAGACATCCTGTTCCCACCCGAGGCCGTCATGCAGCACCAGCAAGCAGTCGGACTGAGCGACGAGCAGAAGAATAGTCTCAAAGCTGAGGTTCGCCAGGCCCAGCTTAAATTCACAGAGCTTCAATGGACTCTGCAGGACGAGATGGAACGCCTGGTCGCTCTGCTCAAACAGTCCAAGGTCGACGAGAAGCAAGCCGCTGTGCAGTTAGAGAAGGTTCTGGGAGCAGAGCGCGAAATCAAGCGCGCCCAGCTCATGCTTCTCATCCGCATCAAGAACAACCTCACTCCGGCGCAGCAGACTCAGCTTCGTGAGTTGGTTGAAAAGTCGAAGGTAAGATAAGTGGGCCCGCGCTCCCGGCTTTCTGTGACCACCGTTTCGGGCAATGTTCACTGTCGACGCCGCAAAAAGAGGGCCGCAGCATGGCCACTGAATCGGCCGGGCGCCTTCTGTTAGGTTTCTTTAGAATCACCAGTGGCGCTGTAGACTTCAAATATGAACCTGATGAAAATGTTGGCCGAGCTGCGCCACGAACGCGAACAGATCGAAGAGGAGATTATTACGCTTCAGCGATTAGCGCGCGCGAGGGGAGAACGAAGGGGTCGGCCACCAGCCTGGACGGCGAACGTCAGGAGACGAGGACGTCCGCCGGGTTGTAATGTCGCTCTCGGGGGCACAATGGACAAAGCCGTTGGGCAGATCCCCGACTGTCCTCGACATGCCAACGTGAACTGGTAGGCGACCTGCCTCCTGCATTCTGGTATTCTTAATCGAGGGGCGTTTCCCGTCAGTCAGGTGCTGGCTTCTTATAATTGATCCGACAGTCAATTGTCCAGGGGTCCGACTCGGTTTACGCGTTGGTGTGCAAGCTCCGGTGGTCCTTAAAAGCCACCATGGAGAAGCCTGAAGACGCTCGGGGGGCTCCGCCCTTGAATTCTGGGGTCAACGACGGGAGTTGGCATCACTTGGCGTGCCGCGCTCCTTTTTCCATCCCCTCTCAGTAAATAATGAATATTCTTTTTATCGGCGATATTTTCGCTTCCACCGGCCGTGGCTTGGTTGCGCGCTACCTGCAGGAGATCATCTCTAACGAAAAGATCGACTTCGCCGTCGCCAACGCGGAGAATTCCGCGGGAGGGTTCGGCATCACCCCGCTCATCGCCGAGGAACTTTTCTCCATCGGCCTGGACGTGCTCACCACAGGCAACCATACTTGGGACAAGAAAGAGATTTTCGATTATCTGCCGCGCCAGCCTCGCCTCCTGCGTCCCGCGAACTATGCACCGGAACTGCCGGGTGAGGGCGTAATCGTGCGGAAGGCGCGCAACGGCGTGGATGTAGCCGTAATCGATCTGCAGGGACGCGTTCACATGCCGGCCACGGATTGTCCCTTCCGCAAGGCGGACAAGATTATCGAATCGCTCGATCCAAACGTGAAGGTCCGGCTGGTGGATTTTCATGCGGAGCTCAGCAGCGAGAAAATGGCAATGGGCTGGCACTTGAACGGACGCGTCTCCGCGGTGCTGGGCACGCACACTCACATCCCTACCGCCGACGAACGGATTTTATCGGGCGGCACGGCCTATCAAACGGACGTCGGGATGACTGGGCCGTACGATTCCATAATCGGCTCGGACAAGAATCTGGCGCTGCGTAGATTTCTCACTGCAATGCCGATTCGGCTGGATAGCGCCAAGACCGGCGGGGAGTTGCACTCGACCATCGTGACAGTGGACCCTTCCACCGGACACGCGCTGGGCATTCGCAGGTACACTCGTACCTAGTGAAAATCCCGAAGCTTCGTTGGTGGATTGCCTTCCTGCTGTGCCTCTCGACATTAATCAACTATCTGGACCGCCAGGCCATCGGCGTAGTCTCGGTGGACATCCGGCGCGAGTTCTCGCTCAACGAGCAGGACTACGCGCAGATCCTCACGCTCTTCTTTCTGGCCTACGCCATCATGTACGCCGGCTCCGGTTATATTATCGACCGGCTGGGTACGCGCCGCGGCTTTGCGGTGTTCATTTCCGGCTGGTCCATCGCGCAATTGCTGCACGGTTTCGCCATCGGCAAATGGAGCCTGGGGACTTGCCGGTTTCTACTCGGCCTCAGTGAGCCGGGTGCCTGGCCGGCCGCGGCGAAAGCGGTCTCCGAGTGGTTTCCGGCTTCCCAGCGCGCACTCGCGATGGGAATATTCAATGCCGGCTCATCGCTCGGTTCGGCTCTTGCACCTTATACGGTCGCGATCATCACGCTGCATTACGGCTGGCGGTATGCGTTCGTTTTTACCGGACTGATTGGCATCGCGTGGCTCGGGCTGTGGCTGATACTCTATCAGCCGCCGCACTTGAATCGTTGGCTGCGTGCGGACGAGTATGCGAAGCTGAAGCCGCTGCTGCCGCCTCCGGATGAAGCTCGTCCAGCCTCGGCCGAGCGCGTTCATTGGCGGACCCTGCTAGCCGCGCGAGGCTGCTGGACTCTGATCCTCACGCGCTTCTTCACGGACCCGGTGATTTACTTCGTAATCTTCTGGCTCCCGGAATATCTGCGCAAGGAGCGAGGATTCAATCTCACGCAGGTGGGCAAATATTCCTGGGTGCCATTCGCCTTCGGAGGCATCGGCTACGTGCTCGGCGGTTGGCTCTCCGGCCATTTGATGCAGGCCGGTTGGGCGCTTCCGCGAGCGCGCAAATTCGTAATGGCTCTAGGAGCGGCTGTGATGCCGATTGCGATTGTCGCTCCACTGGTGCCCACCGCAGCGCTAGCTATCGCCGCGACATGTTTCATTACATTCGGGCACGCCCTCTGGGTCGCGAATCTGCAGACCATCCCCACCGATCTTTTCCTTCCCCACGAGATCGGAACGGTTACCGGCTTCTCAGGCTCGGGCGGCGCGGTAGGCGGAATGCTGGCCAGCCTCGGTACCGGCTACATAGTGACGCATTTTACTTATGCGCCGGTGTTTCTGTTGGCGGGCCTGATGCACCCGCTGTCCGCGGTGCTGACCTACGTCCTGTTACCGGACCGTTTTTTTCGAACCCGCAATGGTAGCTAGTGGCTGGCGCCAATTTCGATCGTGAATGCACTCGTCGCGCTCTGCTTCCCGCTATCTTTCACCAAATCACTCCGGAACTGCTTTGGAGCTAGAGTCCGGGAGGCAGGGTTCCTTTCGTGACCGACCAAGTATATGGCGCGGTCCCGCGGGTTGCCGCGAGCGTCTGCGAGTAGGCCAAATTGCATGGCCGCACTTAACAATACGTAAAGGGCTGGAGAATTGCCTCATGACCGGCGAAACCGGGCCCCAGTCCGCGAAAGCTGACCGGGGCCGCGGCGGTCTGGCTTCAAACGGACTTTTGGGTCAGGCGATTGCGACGTCGAGCAAAGCCGGCGAGACCGAGCAGCCCGGAACCCAACAGCATGAGAAAAGATGGCTCTGGAACGGTGCTTGCTGGACCGTTGTCTACCAAAACGACGTTATCGAGGCCGTTCACATTATCATTGCCGGGAGCTCCGTTGAGAAATTCCAACGTAACCGAAGGGTCCGGCGCCACGAACGGTACGGTAAACTGCTCCCAGGTCAGCGTTGTCGAGTTCGTGCTGCTGTTGGTGTAAGCGCCCCCGACCCCATTAATGGACAGGTTCACCGTGCTGGTTGGTCCGTCAGTAAGTCCGGGGTTATCGACATTTCCAACCCAGAATGTCAACGTGTACTTGTCACCTATGGTGGTTGAGACTGTTTGTTCGACGCCCTCGGTATCGGAGTTTGAAGCGTCTCCCGTCAGGTCCAGCCAAAAGGATCCTTGCTCGGCGGGGTAGGATATGCCACTCTCGACATCCGTGGTGCTCACGACAGAGACATCGGTCGCAGCGGCGCCGACGACCGTCCAACCGGGGATACCGGTCGAGCCGGGGCCGAAATTTTGGAAACTTCCCGCCGAAACCGCTGGCGTGGTTGTACTTTCAAAGCTTCCATTGGTGATGAGGTCGGCGCGCGCATCTATCGCGGCAAGCACAAGCCAGATCGTAAGAAAAGTTGACGTTTGTTTTATTGGGCTATTCATTGGGCTATCTTGTTCAGTCTGGTCCTGCCTCTTGGAAAAGGGCAATAGATGAGGCGTGCGAATGGTGTGCAAATGGTGTGCACACGCTGAGTTACATTCTTGTACATTGCAGTAGTTGCGTGGTTTATCTAACATGGAGGAGGATCGGAGACAATGTGCAGCCGGAAGCCCCATCGGATGCGGTACGCGCGGAGCTAGCTCGGGTTTTGTCGAGTTCCGTCCTGGCGTTGTCACCCCGGCAGGCTGAATTGTTGAAGTTTCTGGTGGAGCAAACGCTTTACGGCCATGGACACGAGCTGAAGGAATCCGTCATTGCGGCTGAGGTTTACGGAGACTCGGACTACGATTCAAAACGCCAGGCGAACGTCAGGAGTGAAATCCGCCGGCTTCGCCTGGGTCTGCTGGAGCACTACGCAAATCGAGACGCGCCGCCGCCGATTCGGATTGAGATCCAGAAAGGTAGCTACCGCCCGCAGTTTCTCGTGGAAGATCCGGCTGTCTCTCGCGACCGGCCGGCCAATGTTCGTCTCCCAGCTGAGCGCCGCCCAAGCTGGGCGATTCTTGCTACTGCCGCTATTGGTGTGGCTCTCCTGCCGGTGGCTTTGGTAGAAATATCCCGGACTCAGGTACACCGCGTGGCGCCAGCCAGAGTGGAAAGCGCCCTGGTACGCAAGGGGCGCCATTTCCTCCAGCTTCGTACGCCAACTTCGCTCCAAAAGGCCCTGGCTTGTTTCGAGCAGGCGATCCGTGAAGATTCGACCGACGCCCGAGCTTGGGGTGGCCTGGCGGAAACACAGGCTGCGATGGTCGCCCGCGGTCAGGTCCGGCCCGCCATCTACGCCCTCAGCGCCACCAACGCAGCTCATCGCGCCCTCGAGCGCGATGCATCTCTCGCCCAGCCGCACCTGGCATTGGCAACCATCAAGACCTACTACGAGTGGGATTGGCTGGGCGCCGAGAACGAGTACCTGGAGGCAATCCGGCTGGATCCGGCGGACGCCGATAACCATCGCGGTTATGCGATGCACCTGCTGATTCTGAAACGATTCGACGAAGCTCGCAGCCAGGCGAAACTGGCCCAGCAGCTGGATCCGGTGTCCTTCGCCGTAAACGAAGGGATGGAGATTGTTGACTTATACTCCGGGCGATTGGATGAAGCAGCGGCGGAAGCCAGGAACCTGAAGGAACTTTATCCCGATTTTGACGTCAGCAAGATCCTGCGAGTGATCTATCTCGAGGAAGTGCTCCGGGGAGACAACCAGGCGCGCGAGCCGTTCGTCCTCATAACTGCGCTCCGATCTCAGGCGCACACCTTGGATGGAAGGTTGATCAGGACCGCCCTCGCTGCGGACAATCAGCAATGGCCAGAGGCCAAGCGAGGCTATGAGGACATGGTCCGGCTGTCGATGTCCACGTATATCCCGCCGACCA
>JBEKJJ010000353.1:0-7028 GCA_050011295.1 Bryobacteraceae bacterium | reverse complement strand
CTGGTGTGGCGCGGCCCGATGCTGCACAGCGTGATCCAGCAGTTTCTGCGCGGCGTGGATTGGGGCGAGCTGGATTATTTGATCATCGATCTTCCGCCGGGGACGGGCGATGTACAGCTGACATTGATCCAGACTGCGCCTTTGACCGGAGCGGTGGTGGTTACTACGCCATCCGATGTTTCGCTCGAAGACGCGCGCAAGGCCATCCACATGTTTCTGCAGGTGCGGGTGCCGATTCTGGGATTGGTGGAAAACATGAGTTACCTGGAATGCCCGCACTGCAAGGAACGCATCGACGTATTCAGCCATGGCGGCGGCCGAAGAACGGCGGAGACGATGAATGTTCACTTTCTAGGAGAGCTGGCGCTGGATCCGGCCGTGCGGGTGGGTGGAGATTCGGGGAATCCGGTTACGTTGGGAGAAACTGGAGGGGCCTTTGTTGCGATTGCGCAGGAAGTGGAGCGACGGGCCGCTGAGGAGAGTAGTAAGAAGGGCCCGTCGATCCGGATTGAGGATTAGCGGTCGCTCGAACAAACCAGGCGTCGGCATGAGTGCCGACGCGGCACGCAGGAGTGCGTGCGCCACGATTTGCTAGGAGCGACGGGCCGCCAAGGAGAGTTTGTAAGAACGGCCCGCCGATCCGGATTGAAGCTACTGGGACACCGCCATCGTGAGCTTGGGACTGGTGATCCCGCCGAGCGTCAGCTGAATTGGAACCGTGTCGCCGGGCGCGACGTTCGGAACCACGACGTTCAGTTGGTAGACGCCGACAAATTGCGGGCTGAGGCCCGAGAATTGGATGTCCGCGCCAATGCCACCGATAGCCACAAACGGCTTGTGCAGCGTGTCCGTAGTCTGGCTAGGGACACCGCCCTCGGCAGGAGTGGTCACGACTGGGCCCAGGCCAGTGGCGTAGATGATCACGACGTCGCCGATCGCGGCCGGGTGCGTAGTGCGGCCCGAGATGCTGCCGGCTGGCTGCGCCAGAGATCCATCCACGTTCTGAACGGCCGCCATTGTTCCGATGGGGAAAATTGCGGGCGAGAAATCGCCTATGGTGACGGACGCCGGCGCCGAAGAGACACCGCCGCTGGTGACCGTAACAGTTGCTGTGCCTGGGACCAAGTTCCAGGGCACCGCGGCGTTAATCTGATTGGATTGCAGGAACAGCAGTGGAGCTTCCGCGGTGGTGCCGCCGCTGACAAACTTCACTGTGACGCCACCGAGCGAAGTGGAGAGCGGAATTGAATCGGCGGCCGCCGGAGCCGCTGCCAAGGATGTTCCGAAAATTGAAAACAGCGAGCCGGGTGCGATGGCTTGTCCCGGCACGAAGCTGGCGCCATTTACGATGCCGCCGACCTTAGGCTGAGCAATGGCCATTCCGGTGAGGGCCAAAAACAGGAGGAATACAATAGTGAGTCGCATGGAAGTCATCTAGATTCAGTATGGGGGTTTCGCGGAATTGGGGCAATGGACAGAACGTAAAAAAATTGTGAAAGGTCAAGGCGCGGGTGGGATGCTTTCGAGATGTCTCCATGTTTCTGTGACTTCCGGGTCGTGACCGGCGTCGAGTTGGGCAGCCTGGGCGGCCTCCGAGAGGGCCTGGGTGTGCCGATTTTCCAGTTGCAACAGTTGGGCGAGCGTCCAGTGGGGCTTAAACCAGTTAGGCGCCCAGGCGATGGCGTTCCGCAAGCTGTGTTCGACGCTCGGTGGGTCGTTCGCCGCCGCGAACAGGGTCGCCAGATTATACCAGGCGTTTTCTCGATCCTCGGATGTGCGCGTGGCTGCGATTCCGGCTTTGAGGGCCTCCTGACGGGCCATCAGGCTGGAAGCGAACAACGGGGCACGGACGGCGAGCTGCTGCATAGCGCGCGAATAGCGCAGGTCGGATCCGGCGCCGGGGGGTTGCCATCGCAGAACGGTACGGTAGGATTGGGCCGCGCCAGTGGCGTCGCCGGCTTCTATGCGGCGATCGGCAAGGGCGAGAGCGGCGTCGGCCACCAACAGCCGGACTGCGAACACGGCGAGGATAATCGCGGCTGCGAAGGCGAGGGGTGGGTACCAGCGGGCGCGGCGAGACGATTGGTGGGCCGCTGTGGGAGTGGCTAACGCCGGGAGAATCGCTAGCAGTAGATAGAAGTAGAGAGCCGTTGGAACGATGAACACAATGAACTGCTGGCAAACTAAACCGGCAGCGAGTGCGCCGGCGAGTGGGGCAGCCAAGAGATCGTGGCGCCGCACCAGGTGGAACGCGGCCCAGATGCCGAGTCCGCATAGGGCGACGAAAGGTAACAGTCCGATGACACCGCGGCTGGTCAAGGGGTCGAGAAAAATGTTGTGCGGCGATTCGTGATAGAAATCCGGATAGGCGCGAGCCAGTTCGACGGATTCGAAGCGCGAGAATTCAGTGACAAAAGTCTCCGGGCCGAAACCCTGGATGGGGCGATGCGCGGCCATGCGCAGCGAGTCCCGCCAGAGCAGCAGGCGCGCGCCGCCACGCGAATCATCCAGCGACCAATGCACGCGCGCTCGTAATTTGGCTCCCGGTGGCGAGAAAAAGAACAACGCGAGCGCAGCTAGCGAAGCCAACGAGAAGCCGATGGCGCGGGCACGAATGCGCGGACGTCCGGCAATGAGGAAGACAATTGCGCCGGTGAGAAGGCCGAGCATCGCCGAGCGTGTACCGCTCAATACGATTGCAAAAACCGCCAGGGCGGTTGTGGACAAGGCTGCAACTTTCATCCATTTGTTATTTTCCAGGCGCTTCAGGGCGAGGCTAAGGAACGCGATTGTTAGCAACCAGGCTCCGAAATAGTCGGCGTGGCCGAGGGTTCCAGGTGGCCGAACGATGGTGAAGGGACCTTCACCCGCTTGGTAGGCTTTGACTGGTAGCAGCGGGTCCCAGCCGAAGTACTGCGCGATTCCGTAGAGCGCGGCCAGGGCTCCGGCGGTAGTAGCGGCCCTCAAGAGCGTTCGGACGTTGTTTCGATCCTGAGCCAGCCATGCGCCGGCGAAAAGCACGAAGAGCAGCACGCCGGTCTCAGAGAGGAATCCGAAACGCCGCCAGTTGCCGCCGTTCAGCGAGAGCTCGGGATGCAGGGAGAATCCTGTTGCTATCGCGCTCGAAATCCATTGAGTTGCCAGCAGTGCCACCCACCAACGGCCGGGCTTCGCGCTGAGAATGGCACTAATATTGCCGATGTTCTCGGATCGATATAACAGGATTAGCGCCGTCCCGATTAGAAGAAACGCAATTTTCGGCGTAACATCGAAGTAAGCGAGCGTGCCGGGTGTGATGAGAAGCGGGACCAGTGCCGCAGTCAACGGCACAAGCAGGCGCATATGAATCAGGCTAGCTTAAGTGAGAGCGAGCATGTACCAGTCATTTGATGCATTCGAGTATGTCGAGTATCTGCGGCGGCGCTGGCGCGTGGCAGCGGTGGCCTGCGGCGTGGCGCTCGGATTGTCTCTCCCGCTGAGTCTGTTGCTCGCGAAGCGCTACACGGCCACTGCCAGTATCATCATTGAACCTCCCGGAAATACGGATGCGCGGACCGCGATTGTCATAAGCCCGATGTATCTGGAGTCCTTGAAGACCTACGAGAGATTTGCCGATAGCGACAGCCTGTTTGCGCGCGCGGCTGACAAGTTCCATCTACAAGAAGGCGGCGGCGCGCGGCCCATCGAGTCGCTTAAGCGGGGAGTATTGAAGGTTTCGAAACTCCGCGATACGAAGATCATGGAGATCAGCGTGACGCTGGGCGATCCGAAGTTGGCGCAGAGCATGGCTCAATATCTCGCCGAACAGACGGTGGCGATAAGCCACGGAGAGAGCCTGGATGCCGATCGCGAATTCGTCGATGAGGCCGAGAAACAGGCGGCGGCATCCGCGCGTCGTCTGAAGGATGCGCAACAGGCCTGGGCTGTTTTGTCGGTCCGGGAACCTGTGGAATCGCTGCAGGGTGAACTGGATGCGAGCGTGGAGCAGCAGGGCAAATTGCGCCAGCAACTGGTGGAGACGCAAACAGACATCGCCGAATATCAGGAAGGGAAGGCGGATTCGCAATTTGCGCGAGAGCAATTGCAAGCCTCGCGGGCGCGGGCTGCGGTACTCGAAAAACAGTTGCAGGAGCTGCGGCGGACCATTCAGGAGTTAGGCGCAACCATGGCCAGCCGAAGCGCGCAACGGGATGCCTTGCAGAACGAAGTGAAATCGGCGGAGACCGCTTCTGAAGCGGCGGAGATGCGGCTGCGGGAGCTTCGCGCGGCCGCGGGGAGCCGAGGAGAGCGGCTGCGCGTGATGGATCCAGGAATTGTGCCGCAGCGGCCGAGCTCGCCGAATGTTCCACTCAATGTGGTGGCGGCGCTAGTTTTGGCGCTGGCCGCTTCGATTATTTACCTGAGCTTTGCATTCGTCATGCGGCGCCGGGCGGTGGACTTCGAACCGACGGTGACGCGCGGGATGCGTGCATGATTCCAGCGGCGCGAACCGCGGATTCCCGTCAGGTGCTGATAGGCGCGGCGCTAGGGCTATATGCGGCCGGGGTTGCGCTGGCGCCTGGATTAGCCACCAAAGCAGTGCTCTGCGCGCCGCTCATTGCGATTCCGATCGGCTGGTGGATTCTACGGACGCCCAATCGATGGCTGGCTGTCTTCTTTTTCTGTGCGCTGCTGGCGCCGCCTTTGCCGATCGCGTTGGGGGATTCCGGACCGCACGTAGCCGTGTTGTTTGCAGCGGCTGGACTCCTGATTGGATTGCTGCGCATCCACGAATGGCGGTTTCGACCGGACTTGCCGGCGGTTTCGCTGGTGACGCTATTGGCGATTTTGGCGGCCAGCGTGAGCATGGCGGCTGTCTATTCGGGTCCGATTGTGGCCGCGGCCAGCCTCGCGCGCGTGGTGTTGTTCGGTATCTCGGTGTATACGTTTCTGTATGTGCGCGACGGGCCGGGCGCGTTGAATCAACAGCAATCGCTGCGGGCGATCCGTTGGCTGTTCTGGGCGGCCAGCATTTCGGCGTTGTTCGCGTGCGTGGATTTCTACTTTCAGTTTCCAGCGCCAGCCGGGTACGCGCAACAATTCATCTGGTTGGACAGCGGCGTCTTTCGCAGGGCGCAAGGAGTGTTCTACGAGGCCAGTACGCTGGGCAATCTGTGCGCGTTCTTCCTGGAGATGATTGCGGTAGCGCTTTTCCGGCCGCGCGAGACCCAACCGATTCCGCGTCCGGCGATGTTCGCCGGTGGAGTTGCGCTGGCGGCTGCGCTGGTCCTTTCGTATTCGCGCGCGTCGTTGCTGAATCTGGCGGTGGCTCTGATTGTTTTGGTCTGGCTGCATCGCGATCGAATCCGCTGGCGGCGTTTGATGGCGGGCGCAGCCATCTTCGGTGCGGGCGCCACTGCCCTGCTCTCCTTTGCGTTCCCGATCTTCGCGGGAGCTTACTGGCAGCGCGTCGCGGTGGCGCTGGAATATTTCTGGGAAGCTCCGAACCAGGTTTTGTCGGGTCGGGTGGAGAGTTGGCGGATGCTGGGGGATTTCATCGCGTCGGAACCGTGGCATCTACTGCTCGGAATCGGATATAAGACGCTTCCCTATTCGAGCTTTATCGGCAGCACGGCAATCGGCGACAACACCTACATCAGTTTATTGGTGGAGACCGGGATCGCCGGGTTGGCCGCCGTAGTAGCGCTGAATATCGCCATCCTGGTGACCGCCCGGCGCGCGTCGCGTTCGGCTGATCCAGTTCGGTCATTTCTTGGGACGTGGATGTTCTGTTTTTGGGCCGGGCAGGTGGTACAGATGTTTTCAGCCGATTTGTTGACGTACTGGCGCGTGCTGCCGGTGTATCTGTTCGTTTTGGCGCTGGCGGCTGGGGACTGGGGGCTCGGGGCTGGGGGCTCGAGACGTGGACGTTCTGTTTCTGGATCAGTTTAGCGAGCTTGGGGGGGCGCAGAAGTGTTTGCTGGATCTGCTGCCTGCGATCGAGGAGCGGGGATGGCGTGCGTCCGCTGCCCTGCCCGGCGATGGGCCGCTAGTGAAGTTGCTGCGCGAGCGCAATGTCCAGGTGCATCCGATTCCTTGTGGGCCGTATCGATCCGGCAGCAAGAGCATTGGGGACATGCTGCGGTTCAGGCGCGACGTGCTGCAGCAAGTGAGCGTATTGCGTCAGCTGAAGTTCGATCTGCTCTACGTCAATGGGCCGCGATTGCTGGCTGGCGCGGCGATGGCGTACAACAGTGAGAGGCCGGTGTTGTTTCATGCGCACAGCCGTGTTCCAGCGGGACCGGAGGGTTGGCTAGCCGGGTGGAGCATCCGCAAAATGAAGGCCACAGTGGTGGCTTGCGCTCGGGCTGTGACTCCCAACGTCCGGGAGGACAACTTGCGCGTGATTGCGAACGGCACACCCGATATGAGTTTCGGCGAGCGTCGCTCGGCTGGATGGCGAATTGGGATGATTGGCGCCATCAGTCCTGACAAGGGGCAGATCGATTTTCTGCGCGCCGCGGCCATACTTGCGCCGGAGTTCAAAGACGCACGATTCGTTTTATGCGGGGCGCCGGTGTCTTCCCAAGGCAATTATTTCCTGATGGTCGAGAAGTATGCCGACTTTTTGCCGGTGGATTTGCTCGGATGGCGCGACGACGTCGGAAAGGTGCTGGCTAAATTGGATCTGCTGGTGATCGCATCCAAGATGGAGGGCATGCCACGAGTTATGCTGGAAGCTTTTTCGGCGGGAGTTCCGGTGGTCGCTTTTCCGGTGGGCGGGATTCCGGAAGTGATTGTCGATGGTGAGACCGGATTTCTGGTGCCGGAGAGAACGGCTGAAGCGTTAGCGGCGCGCACGCGGGGGATCTTTCGCGGCGGCCGTGAATCATTGCGGAAAGTCGCGCTGAATGCGCGGCGGGCGTGGGAGCGCAAGTACACAGTGGAGGCTTACCGGAAAAACGTCACGGCGGTGATGGAGTCTCTGGTTTCGGGTCGGCCAACAGCACGCGAAACAGAATCGCTGCGATTACGCAGATGACGGCCGC
>JBEKJJ010000352.1:0-14117 GCA_050011295.1 Bryobacteraceae bacterium | reverse complement strand
GGAGTGTACGGCGTAGCGTCGTATGCGATTGTGCGCCGCGAAAAGGAAATCAGCATTCGATCCGCGCTGGGAGCGACGCGCGGCCAATTGGTGCAAATGGTTTTGCGCGAGGGCATGGTTCCTATTCTGGTGGGGCTGGCGGTGGGCGTGGTCGGCGCCGCGCTTTCCGGCCATCTCCTGGCTGCGCTGCTGTTCCAAGTGCGCTCCACCGACGCGAGCGTCTTCGCGGCGGCGGGAGTCACGCTGGTGGCGATCGGCATTCTGGCCAACTATCTGCCGGCCCGTCGCGCAGGACGCGTGGACCCAATTACGGCCTTGCGAACCGAATA
This sequence comes from Bryobacteraceae bacterium, assembly GCA_050011295.1. Lineage (GTDB taxonomy): Bacteria > Acidobacteriota > Terriglobia > Bryobacterales > Bryobacteraceae > Palsa-89. The sequence goes on along the minus strand of JBEKJJ010000352.1, from coordinate 13,788 downwards.
ACGATGTGACACATATTCTTATGAGCGAGACGACAAGCTATCCATACGAAACGCGGCTGAACATTCATTGCCAGCAAGGCGAAGTGATCGACGAGCGGGCGCTCGCCGATGCCTGCGTCCCTACACGTGGTACAACCAGACTCTTTGCCAAGTGAACGAATCGGTGGTTCGCCCGGGCGTGGTGCAAGGCGAGCCGCCGCCGATGCGATAACGATCCTTGAAGAGGTTGCTCCGTGGCCGTTCTCACACAGTCCTGGTCGGGAAAGCTCAATCAGAGTGGTCGGCTCAGGAAAACGCCGGTCACTTGCTTGACCTAGAACCTCCGTGGCTGGCGCGAGTGGGCGATTACGTGGCGACCAGCGACCAACTCACCGTAGCAGATTTGAAGAATCGAAAAACCGACGAAGCAAGCCACAATGCGCGCCCACCGGAACAGATATCAGAACTGTATCAAAACCCCTTCTGCTCGATCCGTTAAGGTTGTCAGCTGAGCGAAAGCAGACTCCCCATATTGTTGAAATACCAGGAACTGGATAGGATTGAAGGAAGCTTTGGAGCCGGTTCACGCGCCTCCGGAGCAAAGGTCGTAAGTTCGAATCTTACCGGGCGTACCAATCGAGCTGGCGCACGGCTGCACAGACTACCTCCAGTAACACTGATTTCTCCACTATCCTCCTGTGCACATAAACTGGTGAACGCCGCCATCCGTTCCTCGTCGAGCACCACTCCGCTCAAGGACACGCAACCTGGCAAGATGAGGTAAGGAGAATCAGAATGCTCGTCCGGACCTCGCGCCGTCAATTCCTCGTGAGCGCGGCGACGATTGCAGCGGTAACCTCTGTGAACGCCGAGCGCGAGCCGGTTCTGGCGTACGCAGGCACGTACAGCTCTCAGGCCGGGGCGGAGGGCGCTCCGGGCCGGGGCAAAGGCATCTACCTGCTCGAGATGAACCCAGTGACAGGCGCCCTCGTGGAGCGCATGGTTTTTGAAAACGCGGCGAACCCTTCCTGTCTCGTGCTGAACAGCTCCGGGACTCGCCTCTATTCGGCGAACGAGACCTCGACGTACGAGGGTGCGAACAGCGGCTCTGTAAGCTCGTACGAGATCGAGCGTCCCGGCGGGCGATTGAAGTTGATGAACACGGTCCCTTCCGAAGGCGCCGGGCCGTGCCATTTGAGCCTGCACCAGTCGGGCAAGTGGGCGTTCGTGGCGAATTACCACAGTGGAACCTCGGCAGTGTTGCCCATTGGTGCGCGAGGCGAACTCGGTGCGGCCAGCGATGTAAAGCGGCACGACGGCGTTCTCGGCCCTGCCCGCGCTTCGAGCGCCCCTCGGGGGAGCTTCGCTTGGAGCGGCCACGATCACTCGCACTCGCACATGATCCTGCCCGATCCCTCGGGCCGCTTCGTGCTGGCTGCGGATCTTGGGCTCGACCGGATTCTGGTCTGGAAATTTGATGCGGTCGCGGGGAAACTGATCCCGAACGATCCGCCCTCGGTTGCTGTCACGCCAGGCGACGGTCCGCGGCACTTCGCTTTTCATCCGAACGGCCGCGTGCTCTACTCGCTCCAGGAGGAAGGATCTACACTCGTGACGTTCGATTACGATGGCTCCTCCGGACGACTGAGGGCAAAGCAGACGATCTCTTCGCTACCAGCAGGATTTGCCGGCAGCAATTTCACCTCCGAGGTAGCAGTCTCCCCGGATGCGCGCTTCGTCTATGCCGCCAACAGGCTTCACGACACGATCGCCTGGTTTCGAGTGGCAGGCGACGGCACACTGCAATTCGCGGGGGAGGAGCCGACGCGGGGCAATTATCCCCGTTTCTTCACCTTTGATCCTTCCTGGCGTTTCGCATACTCCTGCAATCAGCGCGCGGACGCGATCGTGTCATTCCGGGTGAACCGTAGGACAGGCGCGCTCACCCATACGGGCCAGTACACGCCTATTGGCACACCGTCTCATCTGGTTTTTCTCGTGGAGCGAAGCAACGGACAGCCCTGATATCTGAGGCGCAGTTTTCCAACCGAAGATCCCTCCTGATTTGTACCGGTGCGCAAGGCGGCGCTGATCGAGGTTCTCTCTTGGAATGTTCGGGGAAGTTCGGCGGATTAGGAACATTAAGTCGGTTTGTTCCGGCGGCTGCTCGAATGTTTGGGATTCACCCCTTACTATCGCGTGAGTGAAGCGCTTTTCGCGTGCCGCCTGCTGTGGGCTGGTTGCGAGGGCCCCGTTATGTCGGCATCCATTCCGGTTGCGCAGCCGTGCCATTGCGAATTGAAGGCGGATGATGTGACCGGCGTTTGTCGGGACGAATCCGAAGGCCGAGAAGAGAAACCGCTTCCCAGCACTCTCCGAGTAGCGCATCATCCGCCCGAAGCTCCCCAGATTCAGAATTCGGGACCAACATAACTTCCGGATGCCCCGTTAGAACTAAGCCGCTGGCGCGGCGGACGCCGCTGCGTGCGTGCTTGCGAGTGCAGTCCGCGGTAGCTTCGGTCACAGAGAGGAGTTTCTGTGACCGCACTCAGAAAGCGAATGCTGGAAGACCTCCAGCGTCGCAACTACAATCCCGACCTCATTCGCGGCTACATCTTGGCCGTGGAACAGTTCGCCAGCCACTTTAACAAGTCCCCGGAGTTAATGGGCGCCGAGGAAATCGGCCAGTTTCAGCTTCACTTACTGCGCGAGAAAAAACTTGCGCTCGGCACCATCGCCCTCCGCATAGGCGCGTTGCGCTTCCTCTACAAGAAGACCCTGAAGCGCCGCGATTTGGACTTCGACGACCTGCCGCTGCTGAAGACCCCGAAGAAGCTGCCCGTCGTGCTGAGCCCAGAGGAGGTGACCCGTCTCATTGAAGCCGCACCCAATCTTCTTTATCGCACCCTGCTGATGTTGCTCTATGCCACGGGCTTGCGCCGCGCAGAGGCAGCGAACCTTAAGGTAAGCGACATCGATAGTGCTCGGATGTTGATCCATGTCCACCAAGGCAAGGGGTCGCGTGACCGGGAACTTCCACTCACTCAGAAACTGCTCGGAGCCCTTCGCGATTATTGGCGGGCGGCGAAGATGAAGCCTCGCGTTTATCTGTTTCCCAGCCGCTGGGGACCCGTCACGCAAGAGCAGCCCATCTCCGATAAAACAGTGTGGCACGCCTGTCATGAGGCTGCTCTGCGCGCCGGCATCGGCAAACGGATCGGCCCGCACACGCTGCGCCACAGCTTCGCGACCAACATGCTGGAAGCCGGTGCGGACTTGCGCACCATCCAGTTGCTGCTGGGGCACCGGCACCTCAAGGACACCGCGCTGTACCTGCATTTATCGCGCCGCCATCTCAGCGCTGCCGCCAATCCGCTCGACCAGATCACGCTACGCGAGTTTCGGAGTCAACCCGTATCGCCGGAGATCGATCATCCGTGAAACGGCCACCCTGGGAGGTGGCCGACATCATCGGCAGGGCTGGCGATCGATTCCTGGATCGTTACGGTAAGTTCCCTCTCATGGCCACAACTGAAAGTGCTTCGAGCCATCGAGCGCTGCCGCACGGCCGCACTCGGCGGACACCGGGACCAATGTGATCGCTGTGGCCATCAGGCCATCTCTTACAACTCGTGCCGCAATCGTCATTGCCCTAAGTGCCAGACCAACGCTCGTGACAAGTGGTTGGCAGCCCGACAGCAAGAGTTGCTGCCGGTTGACTATTACCACCTCGTCTTCAGCGTGCCCCACACGCTGGTTCCACTCATCTGGCAGAACCAGAGAGTTCTCTTCAAGCTCCTGTTCGACGCCAGCGCCGCAACACTGATCGAGGTCGCGGCCGATCCCAAACGCCTCGGCGCGGAGATCGGCTTCTTGAGCGTCTTGCATACCTGGGGGCAAACTCTGCAACCGCATCCCCACATTCATTGCGTCGTGCCAGGCGGGGGACTATCGCCGGATCACGCCAAGTGGGTTCGCGCGCCCAATCGCTTCTTCCTGCCGGTCAAGGTTTTGAGCCGTGTGTTTCGCGGAAAATTCGTGGGCGGACTGAAACGCGCTTACCGCCAGGGCAAGCTTGTGTTCTTTGGGTCCTGCCTCCCACTAATGCAGGAGAAGGCATTCTCTGCTTTTCTGCGTACGCTATTCCGCGAGGATTGGGTGGTTTATGCGAAGAGACCATTCGGCGGACCGGAACACGTGCTGCATTATCTGGCTCGCTACACCCATCGCGTCGCGATCTCCAACCATCGGCTTGTAGAGGTGACCGATACTCACGTGTCGTTTCGCTGGAAGGATTATGCGCATCGCAGCAAGCGCCGCGTGATGACCCTCAGCCACGAGGAATTTCTGCGCCGGTTTCTCCAGCACGTTCTGCCCCGCGGATTCCCGCGTATTCGTTATTTTGGTCTGCTGGCCAATCGTCGCCGGACTGAGTTGCTTCCTCTTTGCAGGACGCTCCTACTTGTGCGTCCCGCGCTCGCGTCGCCAACGTCTACGGCAGCCCAGGTTCTGTGGAAATGTCCTCGCTGTCAAGGCCCGATGCGCCTTGTCGAGCGCCTCACAGCGAACCAGCTTCGCCAATGCCAACACTCCCAGGTTGTACGCCTTGACAGCTCGTAGCGACAGACCACTTACGCCTCGCACCGCGCCGCTTCCGCGACGTGACGCCACCAGTGTCTCTATTTTCCAAAATCATCCTCTTCGCCGGCCTTCGTGCGGCGTGCGGATGGATGATTCTTGCTCCCAGCCAAGACTGCACAGGCATTCTTGCGCTCGACAGATTCGGTTTTGCCAGAGCCGTTACCAAAGAATCGGCATTCAAACCCCATAGCTAGAAGTGATCAGCGCGCCGCGCCAGCCGCTTCCTTCTCACGGCTCAATCCGAACCGGCCCGGCCCGAGACTAATCCTTCACAGCGGCGGATTCTGCCGGGCCGCTTCCGATTGAGTTCTAACGTCATCCAGCAGGTATTGCTTTCTGATCGAAGCTGGTCTAGATCAAGCACAATGCCGCTTTCTTGCGGGACAAACTCGGAAACGCTTTCTCAACGAAGCGTTGGCTGCCCAACACGAACCCGAAGAATGAGTAGACTTAAGCGGTTGTGATCGGTCCGACCGTTTGAAATAGAAAGGGGAATACATGCAGTACATATCAGCTGGTTCGAGCGTCCGCAAGGTTCGCCCATCGAATATGAGAATGCCCAGAAGCGAATCCTCGAGGTGTTTGGCCAGTGGAAGGCGCCAGCCAATTTCAAGATCGAGTTTTTCGTAATTCGTGTGGGCGAGTGGGGGGGCCCGTTTCCGGGAAGGCCGTCTATCAGCGACGAACACACAAGCCAGACGATTGGTTATATACTTGGCGATGCCCGGTGGGAAAAATGGGAGATCCAGGCCAGATACTCTAACCGGCAGTCACGGGGACAAAGAATATGGCGGCAAGTTGGGGCTTCAATACTTTGGCGTCTGGCGCCTCGGCTGGATGGTACTTTAGCAGACCATACGAGAATGGCTTTCTTCCGGTGCTTTCGGTTGAGCCACAGAGCGGACCCGACCAAAGTCCTGGGAATTGGTCAGGAGGCGGATCCTCGTATCCCATTTTCAATAAACTGGGCGTCAGCACGATCTGGTCTAATCAGACCGACGCTCCCCCAGGGAGCGCCACGTTCAACATCACTTATTATTTAGTGGTTTCGAATAACACCGATAACGATATCGCTTACTCTTTCCTTGAAGCGGACCTCTAAATCGACTTCAACTCCGGCCCACACACCTATACGCAAAGATTCGAGGAGCCATATGAAAGTAACTCTGCTGCACGACGAACAAGGCCGCATTCTCGCGATCTCGACCGGCGTCGACCTGAAGACGTCGGGAAGCAAATTTACGAACGTTGGCATGGTCCCCGGCCCGGGTCAGCGGAAGCTAGAGATGGAATTAAGCGGCGAACCCGATAAGAGTGCGCTGCTCGAATTACACCGACATTTCCGCGTGGATCGCGCCACATCCAAGCTGGTGAAGATCGACTGAACGCGCATTCCTGACTCACGACCAGCGCGAAGCGCTAGCCACGGTCGCGCCGCATCCAAGCAAAAGCCGCTGCGCCTCCCAATAAGGGCCGCCTGCGCGTCCGAGTGTATCGTCGGGAACACGTACTCGGGAACACGTACTGAGGTTGGCGCCCCAGGTCGGCCGAGACCAAAATGGAACCGATTCAGATTTGAAAAACCGCAGCGATCGGCGCTATTCCAGTCGTAGGGCGTCCGTGGGGCTCACGTTCGAGGCTCGCCAGGCGGGGATGAATGCTGCCGCTAGCGCGCCGGCGGCGAGGACCAGTGCGGCGGCGGCGACGGTCACGGGATCAGTGGCGGTGACGCCGAACAACTGGGCTTGGACGAGCTTGCCGAGGGCGGCGACACACGGGAGCGCAATGGCCATGCCGGCGGCGATCATGACGACGGCGTCGCCGAGGACGAGTCGGATGGCGGAAGCGCCCGTGGCGCCAAGCGCGAGCCGGATGCCGATTTCGCGGGTGCGGCGCGTGACCACGAAGGACATCACTCCGTAGAGACCAATCAACGAGAGCAGCAGCGCCAGGATCCCGAAGCTGCCGGAGAGCGCGGCCAGAAGGCGCTCCGTGCTGAGCGAGCGGTTGACCTGATCGTCAAGAGTGCGGAACCAGAGGATCGGCAGCCGCGGGTCGTCCTGGCGGACCAGGCGGCGGATGGACGGAATGGCCTGCTCGGGAGCGCCGCGAACCTTGATATAGAAGGTAGCGCCGGTGTCGTCGTGTTCGAAGAGCGGGAAGAAGACCTGCTCGGAGTGATCACGGACGCCGCGATAGCTCATGTCGGCGACAACGCCGACGATGCGGCTATTGGGCTTGACGTCCGAGCTACCGCCCCGGGCGATGCGGACGCCGAGGGGATCGCGCCCGGCCAGATAGCGCTTGACGAACGCCTCATTGACAATGGCGCAACGGGGACCGATCTCGCCTACGGGAAGGGCATCGCTCTTGTCGAAATCGCGGCCGGCGAGGAGGCGAACGCCGAGGGTCGAGAAGAAACCGGGGCTGACGGCGTTGAAATTGATGATGCCATCGGTCACGGTGCGGTGATCGGTCTGCATAGTCACTTCGTTGCTCCAGGCGCCGCCGTTGAGGAAGGCAAATCGGGCGGCGGCCGAGGAACGGGCGGCGGGCAAGGCGCGGACCTGCTCGTCGAGGCGGCGGACCAGGCGCGAGGCGTCGGCATCGGAATAGCCATTCTGTGTCGGAGCGATGGCGAAAGAGAGGAGGCTGGACGTATCGAAGCCGGGCCCTTTGGCAAGCAGACCGGTGAGCGTGCGCAGGAAGAGGGCGGCGCCGACGAGGAGGATGAGGGAGAAGGCCACCTGGAGGGTGACGATCGTCTTTCGGAGGCGGACGCCGCCGAAGCCAGTGCCGCCGCGCTCGCGGAGCGAGTTGACGATGTTGTCACGGCCTGCGTGCAGGGCGGGCGCGAGGCCGCTGACCAGGCCGGCGGCGAGGCTGGTTACGAGCGCAAACCCGAGAAGTGGGAGGCTGAGGCTCGGACGGAGCGCGTTGGCGGCCAGGTCGCGGGGCAGGAAGCCGATGAGGGCGCGCATGGCGGGCGGCGCGAGCGCGATGCCAAGCACACCGCCAGCGACGGCGAGGAGGAGGCTATCGGCCAGCAGCTGCCGGCCAATGCGGCCACGCGAAGCGCCGAGAGCGAGGCGAGTGCCGATCTCACGGCCCCGTGCAGAACCGCGGGCGAGAAAGAGTCCGGCAACGTTGAGGCAAGCGAGGCCGAGCAGAACACCGGTGGCGGCGAACAATAGCCAGAGCGGCTGGGCGAGGTTGCGGCGCAACACCGAATGGCCCTGGGCCGCGGAGGTGAGTTCGAGAGTGGTTGCCAGGTACTCGCGGCGGTGGTCGGCCGAAATCCTCGGGAAGCCGGGGCGAAGCGTGCTGTCCTCGAGCCACGCCTTGAACCACGGCTGCAAACCGGTCTGCGCCTGCGCGAGTGTAACATCAGAGCGGAGGCGTGCGAGGATCTGCAGCCAGCGGGTGTGGCCGTTGAGGAGATCCTCATCACCGGTGTCGAGGTTCGCGTCGGCGTACATGGACGTGGGCATCCAGAAAGCGGGCACGGCGCCAACGTCGACGCCGCGGAAGCCGGCGGCGGCCACGCCGACCACGGTCATGGGGTGATTGCCGATCAGGACCTTGCGGCCGACGATATCGGCAGCGCCGCCGAAGTGCGCCTGCCAGAAGTCATACGAAAGCACCACCACCGGACCCGCGCCGGGCGCCGTATCGTCTGCGGGTTCGATGACGCGGCCGAGCGCGGGGCCGACGCCGAGCACGGGAAAGTAGCTGCCGGAGACGATCTCGGCGGCGACGGGCCTGGGATCGCCGCTGGCTGTGAGGTTGACCTGGATTTCGGCGCGGCAGAGGACGCCGTCAAACAACCGGGTCTGCTGCTGGAGGCCGCGGCAGATGGGGTAAGGCATCAGATTAATGGAGCCGGTCTGGTAGGTGACCAGGTCGTCGCCGTTCCAATCCACAAGAACCAGGCGCTCGGGCTCGCGGACAGGGAGCGCGTGCAGGATCACCTGGTCGACCAGTGAGTAGATGGCGGTGGTAGCGCCGATGCCGAGGGCCAGCGAGAGCAGCGTTGTGGCGGTGAAACCAGGGCTACGAAGGAACGATCGGGCGGAGAAGCGGAGATCGAAGAGGAAATCGCGTATCCAGCGGGTCAGCCAGACGTCTCGGACTTCCTCACGCACTCGGGCGAGGCCGAGCTCGACCGCGACGCGGCGGCGGGCCTCGGGCTCGGGGATACCGGCGGCGGTGAGGTCACCGACGCGACGATCGAAATGAAATTGAAGCTCGCGGTCGAGGCCGCGCTCCAGAGACCCGCGGCGAAACCAGTTGAAGAGCCGGATCATCTGCTGCCCTCCTCGAAGATCAGGTTGACTGCGCCGGAGAGACGCGCCCAGCTATCCTTCTCGACGGCAAGCTGGCGGCGACCAGCAGGCGTAAGAGAGTAGAACTTGGCCTCGCGGCCGGTCTCCGACTGTTTCCAGGCGCCGCGAAGCCAGCCTTTCTGCTCCAGCCGGTGGAGCGCGGGGTAGAGCGAACCTTCGTTGACCTGGACCACCGAGCGCGATATCTGCTCCAACCGCTGCGCGATCCCGTACCCGTGGGCGGATTCGAGCGATAGGATTTGGAGAATCAGCATGTCAAGCGTGCCTTGCGGGATGGGGAAACGCGGAGAGGGCATCGATACCTCAAGCTTCTACGGTTGAGCATACATTAGGGATACATCGAAGGTCAAGGTATGGAGCAGCCGGCCTGTTGAAACAGACGTCTCTGGCCGCTCTAGGGGGCGCGCCCGGCCCGCTATTCTTGCTTGGCCGGATCACCCGCGACCCGCGACTGCTGCACAGGCAGCTTTCTCGCACTGCCATCTCAAATCAGTGATACCGTTGGCATTTATCGGTGTAATGGCCGGATAGTCGCTAGCCTTGATCGGAAACGCCTCGGCGCACGAGGGCCGGGGCGAAGATCCGCATCCGAGCCGAGGCGTTTTCGATAAGGAGACAAGAAGGAAGCCGCTGGCGTTTGCGGCGGACGCTGGCTATGGGAATTGAATGGCGCTTTCGTACCTGGAAGATTGAGGTTGACCTGCCGAGTAGAGACGAGATTTCGGTTGGATTCGAGCCGGAGTTGGCGATTCGTTCTGAGGAATAGCTGGAAAAATGTTTACCGGAGTGGCCGGAAAAGAACTGGTCGTAGATTGGGCACACGACTGGATTGGCGTGTGGTGAGCACGTCGATGGTCCGCGAATGAACGCAGCTTTAGGAAGAGTCGAAGTAGGGGCACAGCGAGAGCTCCCCAGCGGTGAGTCTGTGGATGACAACCATCGCGGCGCCGCAGTTGGGGCAGTGCCAGGTGGAGGTAGTATCCGAGGATGCGGAGGGTGGCGGGCGATCGCTCGCCAGCAGTTGTTGGCAGAGCGGGAGGCGATGCGCCCGGAATCGATTGGCGAGGAAGCCAAAATACCGGATTCTGACGAAGCCCTTCGGCAACACATGCAGGAAGAAGCGACGCAGGAACTCTGTGCCCAGCAGCGTCATGTTGCGCTGCTTGCCACCACGCGCATAATCCTTCCAACGGAAGGTGACGCGTTCGCCGTCGAATGCCAGCAGGCGGTGATTGGAAATGGCGATTCGATGCGTATAGCGGCCGAGATAGCGCAGGACTTTTGCCGGTCCGCCGAAGGCGGGCTTGGCGTAGACCACCCAGTCCTGACGGTGCACCCGGCGAAGAAGCTGGCGAAACTGTTTTGGATCATGCCACGGAACACGCGGCTGAGGACTTTCACCGGTAGAAAGAATGGATAGCGTGGCCGTATCCAGCGGCTGTGGTCCGGAGACAGTCCGCCCGCCGGAATGGCGCAGTGAATATGCGGATGGAGAAGCAGGTTCTGTCCCCAGGTATGCAGAATGCTGATCACGCCGATTTCCGCGCCGAGGTGTTTGGGATCGCGTGCTACTTTCAACAATGTTTGTGCGCTGGCGGTGAACAACAGGTCGTAAATCATTCGCGGGTTCTCCAGCGCCAGTACATTGAGTTCGTGCGGCACGGTGAATACGACATGAAAGTAGCTGGTAGCGAGGAGCTCGCGTGCAAGAGTTATAGGAGATGGCCTGGTGACCGCATTGAGGACAGGCATCGATATGACCGCCCAGCGCAGCCGTGCGGCAGCGTTGAATGGCGCGAAAGGCCTTGAGCTGTTGAAAGTCAAAGCTCCGTCGATACCGATCCAGGAAACGGTCGCCCTGCGCGCGGAGGATGTCGGCCACCTCCACGGTGGGCCGGCTCATTTTTGCCTTTGGCGGTGATAGAGACGATCAGACGATCCGGAGATCGCAAGATGCTCAAGGGGATTGACGGTCTTCTCCAGATGCCGCCGCGACAAGTGCAGGTAGATGCTCGTAGCCTCCAGGTCGGCGTGGCCGAGTAATACCTGGATCGTCGCCAGATCGGCGCCATCCTCCAGCAGGTGCGTGGCAAAACTGTGCCGCAACATGTGCGGACTCACACGTTTCTTTATGCCCGCGTGCTGTGCCGCATCATTGCAAACGTACCAGACAGTTTTGTCGCTCAGGTGGTCGCCGTGTTCTGGGGGCTGACCTGGAAATAGCCATGTCTTGGGCTTCTTCCATCGCCAGTATTCGCGGAGCGTTTCGAGGAGTCTGGGACAGAGCAGCACATCGCGGTCTTTACCACCTTTGCCTTTACGGATGTGGATGACCATGCGTTCGCTGTCGATGTCCTCGACGCGCAAGCGAACCAGTTCGCTTCGTCGCATGCCGGTTGAATACAACGTCATCAGGATGGTGCGCGCTTGCAGATTGCCGGCGGCGTCGATCAAACGGGCAACTTCCTCGACGCTTAGAATGCGCGGCATCCGGTGGTGCGAGTACTTCGGGTACGGAATGGAGTCGGGTGGAAAGCGCCGCTTCAGTACGCGTCGAAAGAAAAAACGCATCGCCGCAACCTGATTTACGACCGTACCGACGGCCAGCTTTCGCTGGTGAAGCAGATGAGCTTGATACTGTCGGATGTGATCCGGGCCCAACTGATCTGGCGGCTTACCGAAGTAGCGCGAAAAACGCTCGACGGCGCCGAGGTAACCGCGTATAGTGGCGGAAGAGAAGTTACGTCGCTGGAGTTCCTCCAGCATTACTTTGCGAAGATGGGTCACAGGGACCTCCTTGTGACCCACACAATACTGCTCGCGTCAGTCGACTGCTCGTACTTTTACCCACGCGAAGCGTCCGCCGCGCCAGCGGCTTCGTTGTGTGCTGGGCATGCTCAGCAGTTTGGAGGTGAAAGTCCTCTGCCCAACCTGATGGAGGTGAAGGGCTAGCGAGAACGCAAGGGCTACCGCCGCGAGGCGGGGTCTGAAAGAAGCGTGTAGCAAATGTGCGAGTCGATGGACAAGAACCGGATACAAGGCGTTAGCGTCGGACGAGCGGGCAACTTACCGCGAAGTCCATATCCATCAAAGATGCGAAGCGTAGATCCGGCGGCTGTGCACGGAAGACGGTTGAGCTTACCCCAGGAGATCTGTTCCGTGTCGCTTCGGCGACTGAGGTTGTCGAAAGATGGCCTGACCGCGGAACAGAAGTCAGCAGAGGGCATAGTGGGTCATGTCGTCGGCAAGGTTAGTGAGGCACTCCGCAACCGAAAGGTGGAGTCAACGGATAGGCCAAGCCGGGAACGGTGACTGAAGGCCCGAACGAGAGGAGTGGTTAGTAGGACATGGATCTCAGGAACGACATGCGGCAGAACGTCCAGGGGCAACTGGACTTCTCGTCTCCGCCAGCGGGTGAAGCCTGCGAAGCGGGAAGGGGAGGGACCGAATCGCTTCCGGCGGTGCATGGATCCGAAAGCCCAGCCAGCACAAATCGATTGATGGAGGAAGTATGTGAGCGAGAAAATCTGAAGGAAGCATTGCGGCGGGTGAAGGCAAATAAAGGTAGCGCGGGCGTCGACGGTATGACCGTCGGCGGAATCACTGACTATCTGAAACAGCATTGGCCAGCCATTCGGGAACAACTGTTGAACGGGACTTACGAGCCGAAGCCGGTGAGGCGGGTGGAAATCCCCAAGCCGGACGGAGGGGTGCGAAAGCTTGGCATCCCGACGGTGCTGGATCGGTTTATCCAGCAGGCGGTGATGCAGGTTCTGCAGCGGCAGTGGGACCCGACGTTTTCTGAAAGCAGCTACGGGTTCCGACCAGGACGGTCGGCCAAACAGGCAGTGGCGCAGGCGCAGAAGCATATCGCCGAAGGCCATTGCTGGTGCGTTGATTTTGATCTGGAGAAGTTTTTCGATCGAGTCAATCACGACAAACTGATGGGTCAAATCGCCAAACGAGTTGAGGACAAGCGGCTGTTGAAGCTCATTCGGGCATTCCTGAATGCCGGGGTGATGGAGAACGGGTTGGTCAGTCCGAGCGTGGAAGGGACTCCGCAAGGGGGACCACTTTCGCCACTGCTCAGCAACCTCGTGCTCGACGAACTCGACCGGGAGTTGGAGCGCCGGGGCCATCGCTTCGTTCGATATGCGGATGACTGTAATGTCTACGTTCGCAGCGAACGGGCGGGGCAACGGGTGATGGAGAGCGTTACGCAATTCATCACGCAAAAGCTCAAGCTCAAGGTGAATGAGGCGAAGAGTGCGGTAGCGCGACCGCAGGAACGGAAGTTTCTCGGATTCAGCTTTACAGCTGGTCCGGAGGCCAGGCGCGTCATTGCGCCGAAGGCTCTGGATCGGTTCAAGCGACGAGTCCGGGAGATCACGCGACGAGCCAAGGGCGTCAGCATGACAACCACGATAGAGGAGTTGGCTCCGTATATGCGGGGCTGGCGCGGCTATTTTGGATTCTGCGAAACGCCCGAAGTGCTGCTATGGCTCACTCGCTGGGTCCGGTTGCGACTCAGGGCTGCCATGTGGCGGCAGTGGAAAACACCCCGCCGCCGACGTGAGGCACTGATTGCACTGGGAGTGCGAGAGCGGCTGGCAAACAATACTGCCGGCAGCGGACTCGGACCCTGGTATCTCGCCAAGGCCAAGGCCCTTTCTGTCGGGCTTTCCAATGCCTACTTCAAATCGCTCGGTCTACCTTCGCTAGTCGACGAGTAACAGCGTAACTTCTCGAACCGCCGTATACGGACCCGTACGTACGGTGGTGTGGCAGGGGTCAGTGGGCAACCGCTGCCCCTATGCCGATC
>JBEKJJ010000351.1:0-7101 GCA_050011295.1 Bryobacteraceae bacterium | reverse complement strand
CGAGAGCATCGCGACGCTCGGCGATTTTGACTCGCTGGAATCACGGCCAGATACTTTCGAGGAATGGCTCAATTCCCCTCAGCCTTCTTTCGCGCGCCCACTCCGCGTTGCGCTGGCTGTGACGTCAGCGGTGCTTGCGGGCATCGTTCTCGCGGGCGTGTTAGGGATTGTTCCTTGGACCAATATCTCAATCTGGATACTTCCCTTGATCGCGTTTCATGCCGGAGTGGGGCTATGGTTCCGAGACCGCGTAAATGGAATGCTCGGCTGGCTGCGGCCGGTGTCTGTCGAAACATCAGTATTGCGGCAAGGCCTTCAGCTCATGGAAGCAACGCAATTTCGATCGGCCAAGTTGCGGCAACTCAGGGAACAGGTTCGCAATAGCTCTCGATCTATTCGGAAACTCGAACGGCTATTGGATGCGCTCGATCAGCGGGACAAAGATTGGTTTTACTACCCTTCGCGCGCGTTCGCGGCCGGTACGCATCTGTGCATGGCAATCGAAGAGTGGCGAGCGGAGCACGCGGAATCGCTCAAGCTTTGGCTACAGGCGTGGGCAGAATTTGAGGCGTTGAATGCGCTGGCTTCTTACGGCTACGAGAATCCCGAGCATACATTTCCCGAGTTTGCGAACGGCGCGGCTCACTTCGACGCGCGGGAAATGGGTCATCCCCTGCTGCCGCACGCGTCATGCGTCGCAAACGACGTGAACTTGAGCCGCAAGTGTCCTTTCTACGTGGTAAGCGGATCGAATATGTCGGGGAAAAGCACGCTGCTCCGAGCGATTGGATTGAACGCAGTGCTTGCGCTTGCCGGCGCCCCGGTACGTGCACGCGCGCTTCGATTGTCCGGGCTTTTGATTGTTGCATCGGCCGCGGTGGTGGACTCATTGCTTAATGGAAAATCGAAGTTCCTGGCCGAAGTTGACCGGCTGCGGCTCGCCATCGAGTCAGCCGTGCCGCACCGGCCGGTGCTGTTTCTGGTGGATGAGATTTTCAGTGGCACCAATTCACGCGACCGCCGCATCGCTGCAGAGGCGGTGGTACGTACGCTCGTAAGCCGAGGGGCGATCGGGGTTTTGTCCACGCATGATCTCGCACTCACTGAAATCGCAAGTGCGGAAGGGATGGGCGGAGTGAACATGCACATGACTTCGAGAGACGCCTGCGATCCAATGGATTTCGATTATCGGCTAAAGGCGGGAGTCACAACCGAGACCAACGCGCTGACCATTGCCAGGATGGCTGGAGTCCCGGTTTAGCGCCGACCGAGACGCCAGATTGGGAGATAGCCTCGCCTGGCGACAGAGAGTTGCGGCATTCTGGTGAGCCGCCTTGCAACCGAAACACGGCCGGCCACCCGGTATCTCGTTCGCCGCTTGGTCCGCAAGAATTATCGGACGTTTCGCGTCCGCACGGTCCGGGACGAATGGCCAACGGAGCCGCATGTTGTCCGCAGGGGAAGCTACGCGGGTCTGGCTTTGGATTTTCGGGCCACAACTTGCATTTCTGCTGACGCTGGTCATGTGGGGTCCGTCCGGTGCGGCCCGCGTCATCTCCGGCTTGTCGCTAGAGATCCAATTCCTCATCGTTGGTCCTTCTGCCGTTGCTCTGGCGCTGCGCCAGGAGTGATAGTAGGCTAAACAGCGATCACTTCCAGGCCGTGCAATCGTTGCCATTTTGGATAACATCCCCGCCAGAGCGCTAGACTGGTTTCCAGTGCGACAATGAGTTCTCTATCGGCTGGACGAGCAATGATCCCAACGGACCGTGTCTCACGGGTAATTTTCGATTATGCGGCCAAAATTGGCGCCGCGCAGGATCTGGATGCCGTGCTGGTGCTCAACGCCGGCATGGCGCGCGATCTGGTGGGAGCCGACCGCTGCAGCATCTGGTTGGTGGACTCGAAAAACAATCGCCTGTGGACGAAGGTGGCTCATGGGGTCCGCGAACTGCACATCCCCATTGGGCAGGGGCTGGTGGGCGCCTGCGTGGCACGCAACGAAACCATCCTGGTGAATGACACCGCAAGCGATCCGCGGTTCCTGAAAACCGTGGATAAGGAAAGCGGGTACGTCACGAAATCCATTCTCACGCTTCCATTGCACGGCATGGATGGAAAACCCATGGGCGCGCTGCAGGTTTTAAACAAGCCCGATGGATTTTCACAAGACGACGTGGACCTGCTGGGTCTATGCAGTGGTTATTCGGCCTCCACTTTGGAAAGCCAGCGGCTGCGTAGAGACGCCGAGGCGGCCAAGCTGTTCCTGCAGGAACTGGAGATTGCGCGCGATGTGCAGCAACATCTATTGCCGCAGGATCTTCCGGAGATTGCGGGTCTGGATTTTGCGGGATATTGCCGCTCGGCCAAATTCGTGGGTGGCGACTACTACGACTTTCTACCTATGCGGGACGGCGGGCTTTTTTTTACGCTGGGCGATGTTTCCGGAAAAGGGATCGCAGCGGCGGTGTTAATGGCGAGCATTCAGGCATCCTTGCGCTCTCAGGTGGTGAGGCCTCCGGATTCCTTAGCCGTGCTGATGGAAGATTTCAACAAGGCGGTGTATTCATTCTCTACCGCGGATAAGTACTCCACGCTGTTCTGCGGATTGCTGAATGTGGCGAGCGGCAAGCTCATCTACGTCAATGCCGGTCAGGTACGTCCGATGCTCTTACGCTGCGGCAGCGGCCAGATAGAGCGCCTGGACTGCGGCGGACTTCCGGTGGGTTTGTTGGATATTTCCGAATACGAACAAGGGACCGTCGAGCTTCAACCTGGCGATGCCGTGCTGTGTTTCTCCGACGGAATCAGCGAAGCCACCAATGCGAAAGGCGAGATGTGGGACGAATCCGAAGTGCTAAAGATCGCGCAGACGTGCAGTGGGCTTTCGGCCAAGCAGATGATCGGGCGGTTGGTGGAAGTCACGGACGCATTCGCAGGCGAGGCGGAACAGAACGACGATATGACGGTGATAGCGATCCGAACCTTACAATGAGGCTCCTATCGCTCGCGGTACTAGCGTCTCTCTGCGCTTTCGGTCAACAGGTTCCTGCATCGATTTTTACGGATCCGCCGGCGGATAAGTCGCATCCGGCGAAAATGACCGTGCTGCACATTCCAAGTCACGGAGTGCTGATCAATGGCTTGGTTTATCATCCGCCGGGAGCTGGGCCGCATCCCACGCTGATCATTTGCCACGGATTGCCGGGAAATGAAAAGAACCTCGATCTGGCGCAGGCTGTTCGCCGCGCTGGGTGGAACGCCGTCACGTTCAACTACCGAGGATCGTGGGGCAGCCCGGGCGTGTTCCGTTTCACGCAGAACCTAGAGGATGCCGATGCGGTTCTGGCGTACCTGCGCGATCCCGCTACGGCTACTCGGCTGGGCATCGATACGCGGCGCATCGCGCTGGCCGGCCACAGCATGGGTGGATGGGTGGCGGCACATACGGCATCGCACGATCATGGGCTGATCGGCGCGGTCCTGATCTCGGCCGGAGATATGGGACGCGTGGGCGAGTTGCCGGTGGAAAAGGCCGTGGCTGAGATGGCTGACGACATGGAATCGCTGGCCGGAGTCACGGCGGAATCGATGGCTGCTGAAGCGAAGGAGCATTCGAAGGAGTTCCGGATGGAGAACGCGGCGGCTGGGCTCGTTCAGACGCCGATGTTCGCCATTACGTCAGACGACGGGCTCGCGCCGCACACGGACGCGCTGGTGAAAGAGATCGAAACTAAGGGCGGGCACAAGGTGACGGTGATGCATATGGCCACCGATCACAGCTATTCCGATCATCGGATTGCGCTCGAGAGCGCGGTGATCGCGTGGCTGGATGGATTGCGCTGAAGAAATGGAGGCCAGTTGATGCCGGAAAATCCATACCGAGACGAAGAGTTGATCCACGGCGAGACGCTGAGGCCTGGTTTAATCCGAGAAGGTTCGGTGCTGGTGCTCAGCATTCCCGGCATGCAAAAGATGTCAATTGACGAAGTCAACGAGTGGATTCGCAAAGCCCGCGACCGTGAAATCAGAGGACGGGTCTGGATTGAGTCTCCCTCCTCTTTTTGACGACTAGCGAATTGCTCTGATCAAAGAGTCCTGTGCACGCGATCCTGGAGTGCTTTTCAGTCCTAACGCGACTCCCTGCCCCCTACCGGTCAACGCCCGATACTGCGAAGCTGGCACTGGAGCAAACGTTTTCGCGAACGGCCCTCATACCGGGACTCGGGCCGGAAGGCGTTTGGCGGGCGATCGACACACTATCCAGGCTTGGGCTCGGTCGCGGTCGAGTATTGCCGATCACGACTGCCGGGCTCGAGGTTCGGGAACCGTAAAGCGGCTGGTTATGCCAGCTTGGTCTTTTTAACCGGCAGCTCGCGGATCCGCTTGCCGGTGGCTGCAAAGATGGCGTTGCAGATAGCTGGCGCCATCACGGGAACGCCGGGCTCGCCAACGCCAGCCGGTGCTTCATCGCTCGCCACGATGTGGACGTGAGTCTTGAGTGGAGCCTCTGACATGCGCGCCACCGGGTAGTTGTTGAAGTTGGACTGCTGAATCTTGCCGTCCATCGCCGTGATTTCGCCCATCAGAGTGAGGCTGGTCCCGAACACCGCGGCGCCTTCGAATTGCGCGTTGACGCGATCGGGATTTATGATGCGGCCGGGATCTGCCGCAATATCCACGCGCTGGATGTGAAGCTGGCCGCGCTGATCGACTTCTACTTCCACTACCGCGGCCACATACGTATTAAAGGACCAGTGTGAGGCGATTCCAAAACCATGGCCCGGTGAAGATTTCTTGTTGGCCCATCCGGAACGCTCGGCCGCGAGTTCAATTACGCGGCGCCAACGGCCGGTGTCGAGCGGGAACTGATCCATTTTGTCGCCGGCTTTCGCCAGGTGTGGACCGTCCTCTTTCATGTTCATCTTGCGGGGCTCGCCCAGCAGGTCGAGCATGTACTCCACGCGGTCGCGATTAGCAGCGGCAGCCAGTTCATCCGTGAAGGATTGGACTGCGAAGGCGTGATAAATGTTCGAGACCGAACGCAGCCAGCCGATGCGTACGTGATTCTTCACCGGGCCATTCTCGGCGCGCTGGTTGGCGATGTCGTAAGGCACATTGATCCACCCCATTTCCATTTCGAATCCGGCGGCGTAATCGGCGTCCGGGGCGAACATGTTCCCGATGCTTGGAAAAACACTGCGCTGCAGCCACGCGGTGGGACGGCCTTTGGCATCGGTGGCGGCCTTCATGTACATGCCGGCCACGCTGTGATAGTAGTCGAAGTGTAGATCGTCCTCGCGGCTCCAAGTCACCTTGACCGGCTTGCCGATTTTCTTCGAAAGAAGCGCGGCTTCGGCCACGTAATCCGGTTTTGATTTCCGTCCGAAGCCTCCTCCCAGAAGTGTCACATGGCAGGTGACATCTTTTTTGTCTATTCCAAGTGTTTTCGATATGATGTCCTGCGCGGCCTGCGGATCTTGCACCGCGGCGTAAGCCAGCACTTTGCCGTCCTTGAATTCGGCTACCGCGGCGGGCGGTTCCATGGGAGCGTGGGCCAACAATGGCACATAGTACGACGCTTCGTGAATTTTGGCCGCTTGCGCGAACTGCGCATCCACATCGCCCGCGTTGCGCACCACTTTGCCGGGCTTGCGCGCAGTATCGAGCAGTTGCTTTTTATACGCTTCCGATTCGTAGGCTGCATGGGGGCCGAGGTCCCATTCGATCTTCAGTTTTTTGCGGGCTTGCATCGCGGTCCAGGTGTTGTCGGCGATCACGGCCACGCCACCGAGGGGCTGAAAACCGTAGGGAGGCTTAAAACCATCCAGCGTCACCGTCTGTTGGACGCCGCGCATTTTGCGGGCTTCCGTGTCGTCCACCGATGCTAACTTGCCGCCGAACACGGGAGGGTGCTCGATGGAGGCGTAGACCATGCCGGGCATCTTCGCGTCGATGCCGAACTTCCCGCGGCCGGTGCACAGGTCATCGAGATCGATGATCGGCATATCCTTGCCGATATAGCGATACTCGGAGGGCGATTTGAACTTAAGCTCTTCCTTCTTGGGAGGAAGCTGTTTGATCCCGAGCGCCACCAGTTCGCCGAAGCCTGCCTTGCGGCCGGACGGCGCGTGAACCACTTCGTGAAACTTCACGTGACATTCGGACGCCGGAACACTCCACTTCAGGGCCGCTGAACTTTCCAGCATCATGCGTGCAGTGGCGCCGGCTTCGCGGAACGCCGCATGGAAATTGGTGATGGAGCAGGAGCCGTCGGTATTTTGATCGCCGTACTTCGGATCGCCGATGGCTTGTTCAACCTTGCAGCGCTTCCAATCCGCATCCAGCTCGTCGGCTGCGATCATGGGAAGCACACTGCGGATGCCGGTTCCCATTTCGGAGCGGTGCGCGATGATCACCACCGTTCCGTTGGGCTCGATGCCCAAGTAAACGCTGGGATGGAACGGCGCGTCATCCACTTCCGCTGCGCCCGAGACCTGCTGCAAAACAGGCGCGCCGATGATGAGCGCACCGGCGGATACAAAACGTTCCAGGAATCCCCGGCGGCTGACGATTTCAATGGTCTTCATGCTTTCACCCCCGCGGCCTGCTTGATGGCTTGCCGGATTCGCTGATATGTCCCGCAGCGGCAAATGTTGCCCTGCATTATTTCGTCGATATCGTGATCCGTCGGCTTCGGTTTATCTTTCAGCAGCGCGACGGCCTGCATGATCTGCCCGCTCTGGCAATAACCGCACTGCGGAACGTTGTTGTTCTTCCAGGCCTGCTGCACCGGATGATCGCCATGCGCGGCCAATCCTTCGATCGTGGTGACGCTTTTGCCGGCCGCATCCTTCATTGCAGTGGAGCAACTGCGGGCGGCCGCGCCATCGAGATGCACTGTGCAAGCGCCGCAGAGTCCCATGCCACAACCATATTTGGTACCGGTCATGTCGAGAACATCGCGCAGATACCACAACAACGGCATTTCGGGATCGCCGTCGAACTGGCGGGCGGCCCCATTCACTTTGAGTTGAATCATCTTCGATCTCCTGGTGATGCTGGAAGGTGCTAATTCCTAGGCTACAACGAATGGCGAGT
>JBEKJJ010000350.1:0-7143 GCA_050011295.1 Bryobacteraceae bacterium | reverse complement strand
GCGCCGAAGCCGGCCGGAAAGCCGGTAACGAAAGCTCCGCCGAAGCCGGTGGTCGCTCAAGTGGCCGAACCACCCAAGCCGGTTGTCCCCCTCACGGTTGAGGTGATCACCGGAACCACCCGCGCGGAAACCAAGTTCAAACCGGATGAGGGTAAACAGTAGTGTCTTATTCAACCAGCAGGTCAATCTCGTTTTTGGCGGCGGTGCTGTTGTTGCAGGCTCAGAACCCGGCGGAACAGGCTGCTCCTCCAGCGGCCCCGCCCACTGCGGCGCGCGAGCTCTATGTCACGGTCGGCAAGTCGTTGCTGGTAGACAGCCCCACCCTCATTCAGCGCGTTTCGGTCGCAAACGGTACCGTTGCGGAGGCCATTGCAACCACTCCACGCGAAGTGCTTGTAAACGGGAAGGCGGCTGGTGAAACCAGCTTGATTGTTTGGCAGCAGAATGGGAATCGCCTGATCTTCGATCTCATCGTGCAAGCCAGTTCCACCAAGGTGGATAACATCAATCGGGAACTTCGTACGGAGATGGGCGATCAGAAAGTCGCCATTTCCATGGAAGACGGCGTGCCTTTCCTGCGCGGAATAGTCAACGATCTTATGAGCGCGGACCGGGCCGTCCTCATCGCCAGCGCGCTGGGGAAACCCGTGAACCTGTTGCGGGTCAAGGTGCCGCCGGTGGAAGCGCAGATCCTGATCAAGGTTAAGTTTGCGGACGTGGATCGCACCTATTCGCAGCAGTTGGGATTGAACTTTTTCAGCAACGGCGCGACCGGAACCATCGGCTCCGTTTCCACCGGGCAATTCACTCCACCTGTGCCGCAGTCGAACAGTATAGGGGGTATTAACAGCACTGGGACTACTAGCACGGCAGGCCAATCCACGTTCAGCCTGACCAACGCTCTGAACATCTTCTTCTTCCGTCCCGATCTCAACCTGGGCGCAACTATCGAAGCGCTGCAGGCCCAAAGCTGGCTCCAAATATTGGCGGAACCAAATGTCTTGACGTTGAACAACAAGACCGCGAGTTTTCTGGCCGGCGGTGAATTCCCGTTTCCCACTCTCCAAGGTGGTGGTGCGGGGCTGGGCGCGGTGACCATTCAATTCCGCGAATTTGGCGTTCGCATCAACTTTACGCCCACGGTCACTCCGCGTGGAACCATCCGGCTGCAGGTGACGCCGGAAGTAAGCACGCTCGATTTCACGAACGGCCTGACGTTCCAGGGAACCACGATTCCCGGCCTCTCCACGCGCCGCGTTTCTACCGAGATCGAGTTGGAATCCGGACAGACCTTTGCCATCGGCGGCCTGCTGGATAACCGCGTAACTGAGCAACTGAGCAAAATTCCCGGGTTAGGTGACATCCCGTTTTTTGGCAGGCTGTTCCGGTCGCGCAACCTGCAAAAGACCAATTCAGAATTGCTGGTTATCGTGACGCCGGAAATCGTTCGCCCGCTGCCGGCCGGCCAGAAGGTCCCGGACCTCAACTTCCCCAGGAAGTTCATGGCCCCGAATACTCCGGGAGTTCCGATGCACACGCCAGGGATGGAGACCACTGGTCCGGTGCCGGTGCATCCGCCGCAAGAGACCATCCCAGTGGAGCAGTTGATACAGATGCAGCGCGCTCCGCAGCCTACCAACCAGCAGACCGCGCCGGTAATCCAGTTTGTGCCGATGCTGACTCAGCCCGCCCCCACGACCCCGCCAGCTACGCCGCCTGCGTCTCAGCCCACAGTTCCCGCGGCCACGTCTCAACAACAATCGGGCCAACAACAACCGGGAGCGCAGCAGTGAAGTTTGTTGTGTGGGGCAGGATGGCATCCTGCAGCGGGTTGTTAACCCGCTTGAGCTTGTGCCGATTGCCGATCGGGGCGCCGGTCAAAAGGAGCTGGTTGTGTATCCGTTAACGGCCGGCATCGTTGTCCAGACCAAGGAGCTGTGGGACGAGCTGCACGTCAATCTACAGGAGCTGCCGGTTCGGGTGGTTCTGGAACAATCCGAAATCGGGCAGTTGGGTGTGCTGCTCGAGAAAATCGACCGCATGCGCCCGGAGGTAATCTTCCTGGACATTTCCGGCTTGCGGGAGCCGTTGGATCAGGTGATCCGGGGTATTCGCTCCACCTCCGCGTCGCCGTTCGTTCTGACGCTGAACACGGTAGCCGGCACCGACGTAATCCTGAACGCGATGCGCGCAGGCGCAGCCGAATACTTATATCCGCCTTTCGGAGAGCCCCTGCGCGCTGCGTTGGAACGCATCGGCAACGAACGCAGGAACGCCACGCAGTCGGTCCGCCGCGGTGGGCACACCATCGGCTTCATGTCGGCCAAAGGTGGCTGCGGCGCCACTACCATCGCTTGTCACTTGGCAGTGGAATTGCCGGTCCAGAGCAAGGGCAAGGTGCTGCTGGCGGATCTCGATTTCGATGCCGGCATGGTTGGATTCCTGTTGAAGACGAAATCGCAGTACTCCATCGCCGACGCGGTTCGGAACACCCAACGCTTGGATGAAAGCTACTGGAAAGCGCTGGTCTCGAACGGCATCAGCGGTCTCGAAATCATCAACGCGCCGCTGCCCTCCTCGCGGCAGGCGCTCAAGCCGGAACAATTGCGATTCGTTCTCAGCTTTGTTCGGACCCAATACGATTGGATCGTCCTGGACCTCGGCCGCAGCCTGAGCCCCTCCTCCACTCCAGCGATCGAAGAGGTGGACGATCTGTTTCTGGTAACGACGCTCGAAGTGCCGGCGCTTCATCAAGCCAAGTTGATTGTGCAAAAGCTACTGGAAAGCGGATATGGCCGGAGTCGCCTGCATCTGCTGCTGAACCGCGCGCCCAAACGCTTCGATGTGACCTTGGAGGAACTGGAAAGCATGCTGGGCGCGCCGGTATACACGTCGATACCAAGCGACTATCTGGCCCTGAACGAAAGCTACTCGGAAGGCAAGCTGCTTGGCCGCGGTAGCGGGCTTGGCAAACACTTTACGCGCCTGGCGATGAGTATCGCGGGCGTCAGCGATCCGAAGAAAAAATTCTCGATGTTTGGATAAGTATGTTTGGATAAGTATGTCTGGGTAAGGAAGTTTGGATAAATAAATATTATGGCAACTGCTAGAACCGTACAATTGATGCGACAGGAGTCGGGCTGGGTAGGCCGGCTGTTTGATCCTCAATCGTACACTCCCGAATACCAGGAGCTGAAGTTTGCGCTCCACAGAAAACTGCTGGATCGCATCAATCTTGAAGCGCTCTCCTCAGTGGCCAGTGAGCGCGTTCGGAATGAAGTACGCGCAGCGGTGGCGCGATTGGTAGAAGAGGAACGGGCGCCGCTCAGCATTACCGAAAAGGACCGCGTCATCGAAGAGGTGTTGGACGAAGTATTCGGCCTGGGTCCGCTCGAACCATTGCTGGCCGATCCGACCATTTCCGATATCCTGGTTACCACTCCCGCGTTAGTGTTTGTGGAGCGCGCCGGCAAACTCTACCGCACGCCGGTTGAGTTCAAGGATAACGCCCATCTTCTGCGGATTATCGAAAAAATCGTCTCGCGCGTGGGGCGGCGCGTGGATGAATCGTCGCCTTTGGTGGATGCGCGCCTTCCGGATGGATCGCGCGTCAACGCGGCCATTCCACCCGTAGCCGTGGATGGTCCCTTGCTTTCGATACGCCGCTTCGGCCGCGACCCCTTGCGGGGGCAGGACCTGGTGGCTAATCTTACACTCACGCCCGGCATTCTTCTGCTGCTGGAGGCTTGCGTCAAGGCTCGCTTGAACATCCTGATTTCGGGTGGCACCGGCGCCGGAAAGACCACCCTGCTGAATGCGCTGTCCGCGTTTATTCCGGAAGACGAGCGAATCGTCACCATCGAGGACGCGGCCGAGCTCAAGCTGGACCAGATCCATGTGGCGCGCATGGAAACCCGGCCGCCCAATATCGAAGGCGCCGGTGCGATTCGTATCCGACAGTTGGTCATCAACGCGCTGCGTATGCGCCCGGACCGCATAATCGTGGGCGAGGTCCGCGGCGAGGAGGCGCTGGATATGCTGCAGGCCATGAACACCGGCCACGACGGATCGCTGACCACCATTCACGCCAATTCTCCCCGCGATGCGGTAAGCCGCCTTGAAGTTATGGTGGGCATGGCGAACTCGAACATGGGCGTGCGCTCCATTCGGCAGCAGGTCAGTTCCGCGATCGACGTCTTCGTGCAGATTACCCGCTTCAGCGACGGCAGCCGCCGCATCAACGCGTTCACCGAGTGCGTCGGCATGGAAGGCGAACAGATCACCATGCAGGATATTTTTGTGTTCGAGAAAACAGGCGTGAACGAATCTGGAAAAGTCACTGGCCGCTTCCGCGCCACCGGGATTCGTCCCAAGTTCTACGACCGCCTGAAGGCGGCCGGACTGCACGTACCCGCCTCTGCGTTTCAGACTTTGGTGGACATCGTATAAGGACATTCTATGGCGCCACTACTTTTTTTCCTGTTCTTCTGCATCCTGGCTATTGTGCTTGTGGCGACGGCTTTCGGCCTGCACGTTCTGGAGTCGCAGCGCAAGAAACAAGTCACCGGTATTTTGCGCACACTCGAAGGCAAGCCGCGGGCGGAAGAAGGAAGCAATATCCTGCTGGATGCACCCAACCCTGATAACCTGCTGCAGCGCCTGGCGGCCAGCCTCAATTTGTCTCAGAGTTTGGAGAACACTCTGCTGCAGTCCGGGTTGAGCTGGCCCCTCAACCAGTTGCTGACCGGTATGGGGATCGCGGCGGTTGCGGGGGTCATTTTGGGCTGGTGGTTGAACCTATTCGTTTTCTGGCCGTTGAGCAGTTTGCTGTGCGGCGCTGCGCTAGGTGCTCTTCCGTATGCCTACGCCCGGTTCAAGCGGCAGCGGCGCATGGCGGCATTCGAGGAACAGTTTCCGGAGGCGCTGGATTTTCTGGCGCGATCCATGCGCGCCGGACATGCCTTCTCGGTGAGTCTGGAAATGCTGGGCGCGGAATCCCCCGAGCCTCTGGGACAAGAGTTCCGAACGCTGTTCAATGAGCAGAACTTGGGCGCGCCGATGGAGGTAGCTTTCGAGAACATGCTGCGCCGGTTTCCACTGGTGGATGTGCGTTTCTTCGCGTCGTCGGTGATGCTGCAGAAGCAGACCGGCGGCAACTTGAGCGAGATCCTGCTGCGGTTGGCATACGTGATCCGCGAGCGTGTCCGCTTGAAAGGGCAGGTACGGGCCATTAGCGCGCATGGCCGGCTCACAGCGGGCATCCTTACAGCCATGCCGATTGTGATGATGGTGGCCCTGTTCTTCGTGGCTCCGGGCTACCTGCAGGGGATGGCGCGCGATCCGGACGGGAAGTATATGATTTTAGCCGCGATCGCGGCTCAATTCCTCGGCTATTATTTCATCCGCAGAATCATCCGCATCAAGATCTAGGACAATCCTATGGCTGCTCTCATTTCCCTCGGACTGTTCGTAGCCCTGATGACGGCGATTTCCATTTTCGGATATCGCCGCTATGCGAAGCCGGGCCGTGTCTACGAGCAATTGGGGGGGCGTGCCCTGGGTGATTCGGCCATAGCGGATGCGGGTGAAGATGTCCCCAGTATGCTGGTCAGCTTGATCCGGCAAATCGGCGAGCAGCTCCCGATCTCTCCTCAAGATGCCGGCGACGCGAAGCATGAACTGGTGGCCGCCGGTATTCGCTGGGACGGCGCGGTGGGGGTTCTGTACGGCGTCCGGGTTCTGATGTTCGCTACGTTAGTGATCCTGGCATTTATTCTCCGCACCGAGATCACGTCCAATCCGGTGCTGCGCATTGTGTTGGTGGTTGCGGCGGGCCTGGCAGGATTCTTCGGGCCGCTGCTCTATCTAGAACACCTGGTGGACAAGCGTCGTGAAGAACTGCGCTATTCTTTACCCGATGCTCTGGATCTCTTGGTGGTGAGTGTAGAGGCTGGGCTGGGGTTGGACCAAGCCATCCAATACGTCGCTCGCGAGTTGGCCGTAACGCACAAGGATTTGAGCGAAGAATTGGGGCTGCTTCATCTGGAGATGCGCGCGGGCAAGCGTCGCGCGGAAGCGCTGAGAAACCTGGCGGACCGCACCGGCGAACAAGAACTGCGCAAGTTGGTGGCAATTTTGATCCAGACCGACAAATTCGGAACCAGCATGGCGGAATCCCTTCGCGTGCATTCCGACTTCCTGCGGGTGCGCCGCCGCCAGCAAGCCGAAGAGCGCGCCGGCAAGGTTGGTGTTAAACTCGTATTTCCGATTTTTTTCTTTATTATGCCGGCCATGCTACTGGTTGCCGCGGGTCCCGGGCTGCTGCAAGTATTTAAGTACCTGTTCCCGATGATGCGTCAATTCCGTGGTTAGCGAGAGGAGATCTACCCGATGAGTAACACGATGCTTTCGGCAATCCTATGGATTGCGGCTGTGGTAATCTTGGTGCTGTATCTCATTCGACGGCGGAAACGCAGGACCCTTCGATAGATGTTGGGGCTGTCCGGCGCAATGAGTGCTAGTCCGCGCGAGAATGCGGACGCTCCAAGCGCTGGATATGCCTGGCGAATTGTCGCCTACGCAAGCGTCTCCCTGCTGATCGCGATTCCATGCGTGTGGCAGCCGCACATTCAAGCCGGCGATCTCTCAAGCCACCTATACAACGCCTGGTTAGTTAACGAAGTATCGGGGGGCCATTTGCCAGGCCTGTATGTTGTTCCCCAGTTCACCAACGTCCTGTTCGATCATCTGCTCAGCTTTTTGATGAAGAGCGCCAGTGCGGTGATCGCGGAGCACGTCGCCGTACTGCTGGCCGTGCAGATCTTCTTTTGGGGATGCTTCAGTCTGGCCTCCGTAGTGGCCTGCCGGCCGGCCTGGACCGCGGCGCCGTTCCTAGCCATGGCGGCCTACGGCGCCGTGTTCCGCATGGGGTTTTTCAACTTCTACGTTTCTATCGGAATCTGTGCTTGTGCCATAGCCCTGGTGTGGCAAAATGATCGCCGCCATCGCCTGCTTGCCGTTCCGTTGCTCGCGCTCGCCTGTATCGCGCACCCATTGGCTTGTCTTTGGGCGGTTGGCGTGATCGGGTATGTGTGGGTTGCTCGGCGATTGCCGCCGTCGCGGCGGTGGTGGCTCTTAGCGAGC
>JBEKJJ010000349.1:0-7161 GCA_050011295.1 Bryobacteraceae bacterium | reverse complement strand
TCCACCAGGTCGATCGGAGTGATGGTGTTGTATCTGCCGCCGCCGTAGTTGGAGATGTAGGCGAACTTTCCATCGGCGGACGCAACCACTTCGTGAGGATCCTCGCCGGAGGGCATCTTCGCAATCACTTTGAGGGTGACCGGATCGACGATTGAAAGCGTGTGGTCGGTCTTGGCGAGCACCAGCAACGCCGTGGATGGAGTGCTTTCGGCGCGCGCTAAGGCACAAGCCAGAACAGCGCCGATAAGCAGGAACGAGGTGATTGTTAATTTCATGATTTCCTCCAATTCTAGCTCCTGGATTCCCAAGTGTGGGTTGACGCCGAAGCCCCTGCCGGCGAATTTCTTTCGGAACCAGTGCAACGGGGTCTGTATCGACGAGCGCGATAATTAGGTTGTGGGGTCTCCACGTTTACTCCGCCAACAGGAAGCGTTCCAGTTCGTTGGTTGCATCAATCACACGAGGTTGCGCAGAGTAGCGCGATTGTTCTACCGCCGAGTCATGAGCCGGTTTGACCGCCGGACACGTCTTCCAATCTCCGATTTTGACTTGTTGTACTTCATCGAAGGCATTCTGCGCTTCTTCAGCAATGAACGGGCCATCGACGCTATATTCGGAGGAGCAGACCTCCGCTGGTTTGATGAGAACGATGAGCGCGACGCCACCGTTTGTCCTTGGCCAGACAGGCCGCCGGCCGAATTGGTTGAGCCTAATGGAGCAACCTGGGTCGCTCGGTGGCACGAGGGATATTGGTTTGGGGCCACGATTAAGGATCTGGCGCTGCATCAGCTCGTACAGATGGGAACATTCGCTATCTTCCGAGGGCCAACACCGATTCGTTTTGAGAACGAGTTCCCCACGTCGCATAGACGACCTGACGCGCCGATCGACATGTTGTTCTGCGCCGAGCTCATCCTCGACGTTTGCAGCTTGACACAGCATATTCGGAGAAGTCACGGCTCGGCGAAGATGACTAACTAACGGGAGCCGAGCTAAATCGGGACGGTCCCTTTGTTGGGGCGCGGCTGTAATAGAGCAGCCGATGAAGCAGAGCGCTCCAGGGGCGGCGACGGCTGCCCGACGGTGGTGCGCCCAGACCGCCTGACTCACTAGCCTCGCTCCATGCGTGATAGCCTTGAAGCGTTTCGCGATGAGCTTCCCATGAAAACACGATTTGCAAGCGCGCTCGCCTGTTTGGTTGCGGCATTTGCGCAACAACCCACCTATCCTTTCAAAGATCCGACGCTAGGGATGGAGAAAAGAATCGACAATCTGCTTTCGCTCATGACTGTCGAAGAAAAAGTGGATTGTCTCGGCACGCGAACCGGAGTGCCTCGCCTGAGTGTTCCCAACTTCGGAAGTTCGGAGGGAATCCATGGCGTGGTGCAGCGCGGTTCCCAAGGACGGATCGACCGCACAGGCATCACGACAACGCAGTTTCCTCAACCGCCCGGCATGGGCGAGACTTGGGACCCCGACCTGGTTCGTCAGGCCGGCGGCGTGCAGGGTTACGAAGCGCGATTTATCACGCAGACCGAGAAATATAATCGCCAGATTCTGATGCTGTGGGGACCGCAGTCCGATCTCGCGCGCGATCCGCGTTGGGGGCGCAGCGAGGAGGTTTACGGCGAAGATCCATTCTTCAACGGAACCATGGCGGTTGCTTTTATCAAAGGACTGCAGGGCGACGATCCGAAGTATTGGCAAGCCGCGGCGTTGTTGAAGCATTTTCTGGCCAACAGCAATGAGAATTTCCGCATCAGCTCTTCGTCAGACTTCGACCAGCGTTTGTTCTGGGAGTATTATTCCGTGCCCTTCCGCATGGGATTCCTGGAAGGCGGCGCTAAGGGAGTGATGGCATCGTACAACGCCTGGAACGGCGTAACGATGGAGATCAACCCGATCCTTAAAAGCATCGTGCAGCAGCAATGGGGCGTGGATGTTCTGTCGAGCGATGGAGGCGCGGTCAGATTGTTAGTCCAGCCGCGCAAGCTTTTTCCAACTCAGAAGGACGCGGTGGTGGCGTGCCTCAAGGCGGGTATTAATCAATTCCTCGACACGTATCGAAACGAGACATTGGCTGCATTGAAAGATGGCTCTATCACGCCGGCTGATATCGATGAGTTGCTGCGTCACAAGTTTCGCGTGACCATTCGCCTGGGATTGCTGGACCCGCCGGACATGGTGCCGTATTCCAAAATTAAAGATTCGCCAGAGCCCTGGAACACAGAGAAGGACCAAGCCGTATCGCTGAAGATGGCGCTCGAATCCGTGGTGCTGTTGAGGAACGCGAACTCGTTCCTACCGCTGAAGAAGGATTCGTTGAAATCGATCGCTGTGATCGGACCGCTGGCCGATTCCATTCACTGGGATTGGTATGGGGGAACGCCGCCGCAT
This sequence comes from Bryobacteraceae bacterium, assembly GCA_050011295.1. GTDB lineage: Bacteria > Acidobacteriota > Terriglobia > Bryobacterales > Bryobacteraceae > Palsa-89. The sequence continues at coordinate 4,764 of JBEKJJ010000349.1, read as the reverse complement.
GCCATCACGCCGCTCCAGGGGATCAGAGATGAAGTTGGGCCGAACGTGAAGGTGACCTATGCCGCCGGCGAAATCGGAAACGCTGCGGTAAACGCCGCCCGTTCGTCCGAAGTCGCGATTGTGGTGGTGGGCAATGATCCCACTTGCGGCCCGGACATGGCGCACGACTGGGTCACTTCTCCGGACGGCGGAAACACGCTGCCCTGCACCACGCCCAGCGACGGACGCGAAGGGCGCGACCGGGAGAGCCTCACGCTAGAGCAGGAGCAGTTGGTGAAGCAGGTTTTTGCTGTCAATCGGAAAACGGTGGTGCTATTGATTTCGAGCTTTCCCTTCGCCATTAACTGGTCGCAAGCGAACGTGCCAGCCATCCTGCACATGACTCACGCGTCGCAGGATGAGGGCGCGGCTCTTGCGAAAGTGCTCTTCGGCGAATACAATCCTGCCGGCCGCTTAGTGACCACGTGGCCGAAGTCAATGGATCAGTTGCCGCCGATGATGGATTACAACATCCGCCACGGCCGCACCTACATGTATTTCAAAGGCGAGCCGCTGTATACATTTGGATTCGGTTTGAGCTACACCACATTTCGTTATTCCAACCTCAGGACCAGTTCCACGCGCCTCGCGAGCGATGGCACCATCCAGGTGACCGTGGATGTGACGAACACGGGCAGCGCTGCGGGCGACGAAGTTGTGCAGCTTTACGTGAAACATCCGCATTCCAAAGTGGATCGTCCGGGCCAGGAACTGAAAGGCTTCCAGCGCGTCGGATTGCAACCCAATCAGACCAAGACAGTCGAGATTCCATTGAAGGCTTCCACCCTCGCCTATTGGGACGAAAAGACGGGCGGATTCAAAGTGGAAGCGGAGTCCGTGGATCTGCTGATCGGCAGCGCGTCAAACGACATCAGGCTGACAGCCACGGTGCGCGTTCAGTAGCGTTCTGCCCAGAAGATCACGAACTTCTCGCCGACCCTTTTGTGGAAGAACATTTCGTTGCGGTCGAGTGAAATGCTGGGTGCCTCGACGAAACCCGTCAGTGCTTCAAGTACGCGCGGTTCGCCGAAGGGATCGTTTACTGAATTCCGGGTCGCCAGCATGATGCGCGGCAGGGCCGCAGGCGTGGCGCGCGTGAAATACAGCTCCAAGCCGTCGGCGGAAATCGCGGGCGCGTATTGGAGTGCGCCAGTATTGACGTTCCTCATGACCTGGCGCTCGCAGAATCAATGCTGAAGGCGCGGCCCTTGAGGCGCGCAATCATCAACTCGGATTTCTTCGGCGCCGGGAGGCCTGGAACGATCACAGCTCTCGAGATATAAAGCGTCTGCCCGTCGGGGCTGATGCCGGCGTCCATGTTGATTGTCCCGGGGACTTTGGGGCTGATATCTCCGGGCACAGGCCGAACGTTAGCGACGCGCTTGCCGTCGAACTCGCCGGTATAGATGGAATTGAAAGTGCGTGCGTAGTCGCGCACAGTGGTGAAATAGAAATGGCCTGCCTGGTCGAGGCTCGGGACAGCGTCCAAGACGTCCGAATTCACGCCAGGCAATTCGCCGAGATAGCGGAACGTCAGCTTTCCGGTGCGTTCGGCGAAATGCAGATTGGTATTCACCCGCGGATCGTTTTCGTTATTGAAAAACAGGAAATGCCCATCCGGCGAGATGAATGGCTCCATGGCGCTGCCGCTGTAACCGTCGATTGTGACTGGTTGCGGATGGATGTAGATGTCTTGAGCTTGAATGGCCAGGATCGAAGCGCCGAGAATGACCAGTAGACGTCTCAACTTTTACCGTTAGTCGTTCCCGTCGAAAACCAGATGCCTTCTGAAAAATGGGAGAACTTCCGTGCACATGCGTCCATCGTCGCCCCACACGCCGTGTCCCCAGAGACCGTTGTATTCTTCGGCTTCGTGCGGAATTCCGAATTCGTCCAGCTTGTGGGTCAAGGCTTGGTTCGCGTACACATGATCCTGATTGCCGTCGTTGCGGGCCCAGTCAAACTTGAATCCACGCAGGGATTTCAGATTGTCGGCATACTGCGGAATCATCGATTCGATAAAGAAATTGTTACGCAAACGTTCGGTGACTTTGCTATCGATGACGAGCTGATCCCCGGATTTGTGTGCCTGCAGATCGATGAACAGCGGCGGCTTTTCAGGATTCGGCAGGTGCGCCTGGAAGATGCTGGTGAAGATTGTTGACAAACCATCCTTCCTCACGTCATCTAGAGATTTGGCGTTGGCGAGAAGATCCCAATTGGGCCGTGAATACATGGTGAGAAGGCCGGACCCCGTACCCACAGGATGCAGAGCGTAAACAGAACCGAAAATATCCGGGTGGCGCATGCCGAAGCGGATGGCTCCGTAGCCGCCCATGAAATCGCCGGCGATACCGCGTGAGTCGCGGTTAGGCAGAGTGCGGAAGTTCGCATCGATATACGGCACCAGTTCCTGGATCATGAAATCTTCCCAGTTACCTGTAGCGGGAGAGTTGACGTACCAGGAACTGCCAAGTGGGGTGTTCATGTCCACCGACACCAAGATGAACTTGTCGATAACGCGAGCCGCGATCGCGCGATCGAACGAAGCTTGCGCGCCCCTTTGATCGAACAAGACACGATAGTTTTCGAAGGGGCTCGGGAGGAAGTAAATTACAGGATAGCGCTTCGACGATTCTTTGTAGCCGGCGGGAAGATAGACGACCATCTTCCGGACGGCGCTCGAACCAACCTTGTTGCCGGCGAAGTTTTGGGATTGCAACTCGCGGTCCACAAGCTGGCTCTGGGCGGCCGCCATTACTGTAAATGAGGCTAATAGAACGCTGGTTCTCATGCTGTTTCTCTCTCTGTTTTCCACGCCGTCGCCGCCATGTACCACGCCGGCCAAACAAGAACCCAGGTGATTCGCCCCATGGGGATCATCGCCAGCGTGATCGCAATCGCAAGAATGATTGCCCAGAACAGTTTGATCTGGGTGATTTGCAGGCCTTTGAGAACTCCTGCTATCGCGGGCCCGAGAAAGAGCAGCAGGCAAATGCTTGGCAAGGATGACTCGCGGAATCTCGCCAGACAGAATAAGCACGGGGAGCAGGTCGCCGCGATGCTCATCCACAGGGTCCGGCGCGAGAGCGAGCCCACTACAAATCCGCCGGTCCAGGACCAGGCAACTAACAGGAAGAGCCGGCTGATCAGCGGCCAGAACCCCGCGCCCATGCCGATAAAGCGCTGATAGGACCAGCCCACGGAGAGCGAGAATCCCATCAGCATGAAGCTGAATGGCAATGCGAGCCCGAACGCTGCTACCCATGGCTGCCAGCTTTTCCAAAGCGCGGCCTGCCTTCGGATCACTAAGCCGAGTACGCCTCGCAACCCTCGCCAAGTACTTTCGCCAGCTTCTTCCAGATCGCCGACCACCGCCTCGCGCTCGTTAGGCTCTAGCAATTGCGCTGTAATTTCCATTAGGCTCGTCATGACGCGCTCCCGGCCCACGATGCTCCGCGACTGATGCGCGTTACCGCATCGTAGAAGTCCTTCGCGGCGTGGACGCCTTTCGGTGTTACACGAACCATGCGCTTCGCCCGGCCACCGCGCTGCGGCGTGGTTTCGCCCATCCACGTTTTCAGCAGGCCCTTCGATTCCAGGCGGTCTATGGTCGTGTAGAGTGCGCCGATGGAGCACTTTCGTCCCGTGGTCGCCTCAATCTCTTCCCGAATGGCCGCGCCATACGCCTGGTCTCCCAGTCCAGCAGCGGCGGTGATTAACGCGTACTCAAATTCTCCGAGCATGATTAGAACTACATTGTGATAGTATTCAGGGATTTTGTCAAGCCGCTACTCGTGGCGGAGCGTCACCATGGGATCGACCTTGGTGGCTCGAAAGGCTGGCAAATATGTTGCCAGTATAGTGATGCCGACCAGACAAAGCGAAACCAAGGTTAAGGTAAAAGGGTCGTGCGCCTGGCATCGAAGTATTTGTTTCCGATCAAACGGACCTCCAGTGTCAGTAAATGATTGGGATGAAAGCCTGGATCGGCGTCGAGGACGCGAATAACGGTATTCATCATGAGGCCGGCGGAGGCGAGCAAGACGAGCGCCAGAGCTACTTCTGTAACAACCAGGAAGCTGCGGGTGCGATGCCGTGACCCGGCAGCTGATGTTTTTCCACCATCTGTCTTTCTCACCAACCCCCGGGAATTATTCAGATCCGTTTTGGAAGCGCGCAACGCGGGCGCCAGGCCGAACAGAATCCCGGTGACGGCGGTGACGGCGAATGTGAAGGTGAGTACCCGAGCATCCATGGTGATTAATTTTGTTTGCGGCAGCCAGTCGGGGGCGAGAGCGACGAAAAGCTTGATGCCCCAGATGGAGAGAAGCGAGCCCAGCAGTCCGCCGCCGAATGCCAGCAGGACGCTTTCGGTGAGCAGCTGCCGAATCAGGCGGGCTCGCCTGGCGCCTAATGCCGCGCGGATGCCGATCTCCTTGCGGCGGGTGGAGGCGCGAGAGAGCAACAGATTCGCGACATTTGTGCACGCAATCAGCAACACGAAGGCCACTGCCGCAAACAAGGGATAGAGAATCTGGCGGGACCATCCGAAGAGCCCGTCCTGCAGAGATTCAACCTTTATGCCGAGGCCCTTGTTCACGTTGGGATAAGCCTGTTCCAGGTGGTGGGCAACGACATTCATGGATGCCTGGGCCTGCTGGACCGTTATTCCGGGCTTGTCTTCCTAGCCCGGTTAGCCAGCGAGCGTCCTCGGGATTTAAG
>JBEKJJ010000348.1:0-7176 GCA_050011295.1 Bryobacteraceae bacterium | reverse complement strand
TCGTCGTCGACGAAAATCATATCGTCGCCTTCGCCCCACCAGCCATCCGCGTTCTGCAGCACTCCTAGGGTCACGCCCATCAAATGACCACGCCCGCGCGTCTCGGCGAATACGTAATTATGCTCGCCATTGAGGTTCAGCTTGGCGGCCTCGCCCGTCGTCGGAACGCACGGCGCCGCTTGCCTGTACTGCGCGTGGAAGTAAAGTGCGTCGGCTGGCAGAGCCGTCACGCTCAGGTAATCGATGTTCGAATAGAATGCGCCAATGGCCTGCTTGCTCTCATTCGTGACCGTAAAGCGCGCCGATTTCTTGTACGGCATCGCGAAGTAGCAGTTCAGCGACTTGCCGGGTGAGCACGCCAAATACGCGGATTCGTAGATCACATACTGCCCGAGGTTCAAGCCGAAAAAATCCCCGATAGGCGCTTCCACGCTGGGCTTGTCGTTGCCGTCCCAATATCCGCGTAGCACAATTTCTTTCAAATGATGATCGCTGCGCGCTGCAATGGTGAACCAGATGTGGGTGATCACGCCAGGCCCCGAGGCGCGGAACACCTCTCGCTCAGCGCCGCCCGCGATGGGCCAATAATCGCGATTCCCGCCGGTGGTATCGAAGCTGGATTGCTTCAGGGATTTGTATTGTTGAGCGCGCGCATAATCCGGAAGGAAACTGGACACGCGATCCGCGCCGGTCTGCGCTTGACCAGGTACCGCGGCCGCTCCCGCTGCCGCCAATCCGAGAAGGAATCCACGCCGGTCGTCCGGTCCATTTGCCATGAGGTCCAGACTATCATCTTCGCGTTATCGAATGAAGAGCAGATCGATATATGGCCGGGTGCCCGCCATGTGAGCATCCGCCGGCAGCACTGATCCGTTCCCTCCCATCGAATAAGCCCGATAATTCCTGGCCGCCAACCACTCCAGCACATCCTCCGGCCGAAAGCCCAGTTCACGGATCTCGTCAGGCGCATATTCCAGCGCAAGGACAGCCTTGGGATTACTTTCGAGCGTGCGCTGCATGCCCTTCAAAACCGGAAGTTCGTAACCTTGCACATCCACCTTGATGAATCGCACCGGAAAGCTCGCAGCTTGCTGCGCGGCAAAAGTGTCGATTTTCAACAGCGGCACTTGAACAGAAGCTCCAACCGACGTGACCTCGCGGAAGTGGCTGGTGACTACGCGATGATCGGCGTGGTGACCCTCATTGCGCCACAACTGGATGCTTCCGTCCTCATCTCCCACGGCCGCGTGTACAGGAACGATCCGGCCGCCAGCCTTCGCCGATTGGGCCAGACGATCCAGTAGGCAGAAATTGAATGCCTCAGGCTCGAACGAGTAGACCTTGTACGCCGGATCGATGGAGTGCGCGAAGACCGAAGACGTGTAGCCGATGTTGGCTCCAATATCCAGCACGTGTCCGCCTTGGAAGAATTCAGGATGCTGCGCGGCCAGTGGGCGGAAGGGATCTTCCAGATGGCGCTTATAGAAGTAATACGTCCGAGAGAAAAGCCATTGGCCAGGGCGCGTCGCCAGCAATCCGGATTTTCGCGCTAACGAGTAAACACCCGTCAATGCCGCGCGCTGGGATTTCGAAACGCTCATGGCGAGATTAGGCCACCTGAGAATTCACGGAAAATCGAGCCGAGCTGAGCGTTGTTGTTCCGCAGATCGTAGTTTTCTAGAACGCGCTGGCGGGCCGACCGTCCCAGTTCGCGGCGCAATTTGGAATCGTCCATCAGGCGCGCTATCGCGGCCGCCAGCTCCTCGTCGCTCGAAGGAGTAACAAGGAAACCATCCACCTGGTCCCGGATCAATTCAGGAATTCCAGTGATGCGCGTCGTCACGCACGGGATTTCCATCGCCATGGCTTCCATCAGGACTACGGGAATACCTTCCGCGAAGCTGGGTAGCACAAAAATATCGGCTTGCTGGTAGAGAGCGCGAACGCCGTCGGGGTTCTGCCAGCCTTCGAAGACCACATGCTGATTGAGACCGCGATCAGCCACATCGCGCGCAAGTCCCGCGCGGTCCGGGCCATCGCCGGCGAAATGCAAACGTACCTGGCGGCCTTCGCGCACCAGGCGGTCCAGTGCAGCGATCAGAATAAACAGACCCTTCACCGGCACCAATCTTCCCACGAAAAGAATCTCGAACGGGCATGGATTATCGCGGAATGACCGTGGCGCATAGAGCGTGGGATCGACGCCCGACCGTGCGACGCGAAACTTGGTCCATTGGGTTTGGTCCGAGAAGCGCATCAGTTGGCTGCGGCCATATTCGCTAATTGTGCACAGCAAGTGGAAGGCGCGGATCTTCTCAACCAGATAAAATCCGCGCGGATCGATAAACTCGTCGGAGCCGTGGATGGTCGCCGAAGCCCGCAGCGGCCGAAGACGAACGGCGAACAGGCCAACGGTGGAAGTGAAATGCATATGCAGGTACGAAAGGCCGTTGCGGCGCATCCAATCAGCCACCACCGCGGCTTCCGCGAGATACGCGAGATTGAAAAATGCAGCCCGTATATTCAGACCAGCCAGGCGCACGCTGTAGGCCACCGCGCTCAAATACGAAAACGGCCGCCTGAGAAACACAAGGAAATTCGAGGCCATGATTCGAACGGCACCCTGAGATTTCACGTAGAAAGTTGTTCGCTGTTCTTGCTGTTCATCCGGCGTAAGGAGCGCGAAAGGCCGGTCCGCCGCGCGGATAGATGCGACATGAATGTCGAAACCCAAACGCCGCAGCCCGAGAATTTCCCGCAGGATAAAGGTGTGGCTGGCCGCCGGGTACTGGCTAACCAGATAGGCGATCCGGATTTGGGGGCTCGCGGGCAAGGGAAATTCGATAGTAACCCCGCGGGCAGGGATTCGGGGCTGGGGCTAGGGACTGGCGGATGGACATTCCTGAGCGATCCCCATCACGCCCTCTTGCGGACAGCTTCCTTGTAAATACATAATGTAAATATGAGATCGTGAGCTATACGTGGGATCCGGTAAAGAATCGGAGGAACATTGCCCGTCATGGCATTGCCTTTGAGGACGCTGTCAAGATCTTTGAAGGTCCCACGCTCGAGCGAGTGGATGATCGTTTCGAATACGGCGAGGTTCGGGTTTACGCGATTGGGATAGTCAATGAAATCGAGATCACGGTGATTTACACCGATGTGTCCCAGACGGAGCGGCGAATTATTTCGGCATGGAGGGCAGAACGGCATGAAAGAGAAGCATACTGGCGGATCTTTAGCTAAAGGGCGCACCGATTGGAAGCGCGTTCGCTCGATGAGCGATGGTCAAATCCACGCAAGTTTGACGAGCGACCCGGAGGCGCGCCCAACAGATGAGAACTTTTGGGAAAAGGCGCGGATCATGATGCCGGAAGCCAAGAAAACCATCACCATCCGGCTGGACGCCGATCTTCTCGAATGGCTACGAAAACAAAAAGGGTACCAAACCAGAATCAACGCTGTGCTACGAACGTACATGGAAGCAAATTCGACGCCGCGGCGAGGGCGCTGAAGAGATCATTTCTCCGAACGCAGCGCCTCGATTTCCTTCAGGATGCCTTCCACCATGGCATGCACCATGATCTCGCCCTTCTTGCGCGTAGCCAGCGTTGCATCGCCATAGATTCCGGATGCCGAATAAGCCCCTTCGCCATTCGGATTGCGTGTCAAACCACCCTTCGGGGACGGATGGTAATCCTTCACGGCTTTCGTCATATCGACGGTTTCAGGCGCGATGTAAAGCATCATCGAGGTCTCGATTTCGTCCGCGTGCGTTCCGCCTTCTTCCTGCTTCACCTGTTTCTCCGCGGATTCGGCAACCTTCAGAATGTCGGTGTAGCGGAACAGAATATGATCTTCGGCCAAGACTTCCGCCGAGAGTCGCAACGCGCGGATAGTTGAGACTCCTGTATTGACCGCGTAAAAACGCCGTGGACCGTAGCGCGCCAGGCTGCGGCAAATATCCACCAGCAGGTCGCGCGCAGTCTCGATGCGGAGCGTGGTGGAACCTGGATATTCGCCGAAAGCCGGATAGTAATGATAGTTCACCGTCGGCGCCACCACTACAGCGGCGCTCTTCAGCACCTCACGCTTCAGATATTCGGCAATGAGAAAATCGTTTTTCAGCTTGAGATGCGGTCCGTGCTCCTTCGATTCGGCGCCGATGGGGATAACGACAATCGTATCCGGGGTGAGAACTTTCTCAGCTTCCTGCCAGGTAAGATCTTCGAGCAGGATGCCTTTGTTTTGAGCCGCGGCAAAGCTTGCAAGAACCAGAAGCGTCGTAAACCGGAACGGTCGCATTCCATCAACATAGCAGGAGATGGCCCGCACACTAGTCGTGGGGCAGGATGGCATCCTGCGCGCGGGTTGGTAACCCGCGCTTTTTGCGCCGATTGGCAATCGGCGCGCAGGTTACCAACAGTTACCAACCTGCCCCACATGCTGGTTTCGTTTATAGCCCCCATCAAATATTTGGATGCTCAGCGCGGTTCGATTTGCGCTATTGTAAAGGGTTCCCCCAGCTATTATTTCCCATTCCAGGAGGTTAGATGAGTCCCAAAGAAGTGTTGGAGTTCGCCAAGAAGAACCAAGTGAAGCAGCTGGATCTGCGATTTTCAGATATCCCTGGTCTGCAGCATCACGTGTCATATCCCATCACGGAGCTGAGCGAAGAATCGTTCCAGGATGGTTACGGAATGGATGGCTCCAGCATTCGTGGTTGGGCCGCCATCAATGAGAGCGACATGCTGTTGATGCCGGATGCATCCACGGCTTTCATCGATCCTTTTTACGAAATCCCGACGTTAGTTATGGTCTGCGATGTGGTGGACCCCATCACCCGCCAGAATTACAATCGCGACCCGCGCTGGATCGCACGCAAAGCTGAACTCTACCTGAAGAACAGCGGCATCGGCGACACGGCGTACTTCGGCGCGGAAGCGGAGTTCTTCATTTTCGACAACGTGCGCTTCGATCAGAACCAGCACTCCGGCTTTTACTTCATTGATGCCGAAGAGGGCCGCTGGAACTCCGGCCGCGAAGGCGACAACCTGGGCTATCGCCCGCGCTACAAGGAAGGTTATTTCCCGGTTCCTCCCACGGATCACTATCAGAATCTGCGCGGTGCGATGGTGGAAACCATGATCCGGTGCGGGTTGAACATTGAGTGCCATCACCACGAAGTGGCCACCGGCGGGCAATGCGAAATCGATCAGCGTTTCGACACCTTGGTCAAATCCGCGGACAACATGATGACGTATAAATACGTCGTCCGCAACGTGGCGTACTTGCGTGGCAAGACGGTCACCTTCATGCCGAAGCCTCTATTTGCGGACAACGGCAGCGGTATGCACACGCACCAGAGTATTTGGAAGGGCGGCAAGCCGCTGTTCGCCGGCGACGGCTATGCGGGGTTGAGCCCCATGGCGCTGAACTACATCGGCGGCCTGCTGAAACATGCACGCGCGCTTTCGGCGATCATTGCTCCCACCACCAACAGTTATAAGCGGCTGGTGCCGGGCTACGAAGCTCCAGTCAACCTGGCTTACTCCAGGCGCAACCGTTCGGCTGCATGCCGCATTCCGATGTATTCCGCCAGCCCGAAGGCGAAGCGCGTGGAATTCCGCCCGCCCGATCCCGCCGCCAACCCTTATCTCGCTTTCGCGGCCATGATGATGGCCGGTCTCGACGGCGTCCTGAACAAACTTGAACCGGGCGAGCCGCTGGATAAAGACATCTACGATCTGTCACCGGAGGAGATGAAGAGCGTTCCGTCCATGCCGGCTTCGCTAGAAGAAGCCCTCTCATGTCTCGAAGAAGATCACGAGTTCATGCTCAAGGGCGATGTATTCAGCGAAGATCTGATCGAGACGTTCATCGATTACAAGCGCAAGAATGAGGCGGATGCCATCCGGTTACGGCCGCACCCGTACGAGTTCGCGTTGTATTACGACATCTAATGTGGGGCAGCGCCATGCGCTGCCATCCAACTCAGCAGGCGGCGAGCAGCTTCTTTTCCAATACCTTTTCCAGCTCCGGATTCAGCTTCTTCCCATCCGAAGCCACATAAAAAACATCGATAGCTTTATGCCCTTCGGTGTCGATCAACACGACGTCGATGTTGCATGCCGCTGCTGAAAACGTGGATGCCAGATCGTAGAGCAGTCCGGGCCGGTCTTCGGCGATAATCTCGACCAACGTCGCCGTCTCGCAGGCCTCCGAATCGAAGTGAACGCTGGGTTCCGTGTGCCGCTTGGGTTTCGGCGGGCTCGGTCGCGCTTTGAGAAGCTGCTCCACGTTTAGCTTCCCAACGGCCGCGCGTTCCAGGCTCTGCTCCAGGCGCTCCATCTCCTGGGCATTCAGCTCCAACGTGCGCTTCGGATCGGCAAATACGAACGTGTCCAGTATCACGCCCTGCGCGTTCGCAAACGCCTCCGCCTTCAGAATGTCCATTCCGAAACTGGAAAGCGCTCCCGCCAGTGAACTGAACAGAGCCGGCCGGTCGCGCGCCACGATGGTTGCGCGATACACACTACCCTGCCGGTCGATCTCCACCGCCGCGCCTGTCGGACGGCTCCGCTCCTTGAGCTGGATATGAATCTGGATCTCCGCGGGATTGTGCGTGCGCAGATACCGCGTCGGAAAGCCTTTGATGAACGCCGCCAGCTCCGGAAGATCCTTAGGAAGTTCCTGAATGCGGCCCGTTTCCAATTCGCGCACCAACTCCTGATGAGTAACGCGATAGGATTGCCAAAGTTGCTCCAGGCGCCAGGGAGTCATAGCGGTCGGATTGACAGCGGAAATATCCGCGTAAGTTAGTACTGTCAGCAGCTTGAGCTGTTCGATGGTGCCGATGCGTTCCGCCAGCAGCCGGGCCGTGGCCGGATCGTCCAGGTCGCGCGAATTCATCACCGCCGATAGATCCAGGTGGTGCTCAATCAGAAACTCGATTTTGGACTGGTCTTCCGGGGGCATCTGAATACGCTGCATCGCCTGCCGCGCCAGCTCTACGGATCGCCGCGAATGGTCGCCGCTATTATTGCCCTTGCCGGTATCGTGGAACAGCAGGGCGAAGCGCAATAGGGCCTGGTCTTCAATCTCGGATAAGATTTCAGCGAATCGCCGGCGCGTCGGGTCCTTGGTGTGGGCCAGTTCGGCGAGTCTCTCGATGGT
>JBEKJJ010000347.1:0-7220 GCA_050011295.1 Bryobacteraceae bacterium | reverse complement strand
AGGACGCCAAGATTCAGGGCTTCGCCCTTCCCTCGGATATGGCTGCCAGAAGCAACGTCAGGGTGGAAGCCGTGCTGCTGCCACCGGCTGTTTCGAAAGCCCTCTTCGGCAAAGCCATTTCGAGTCGGTACGCGGTTATCGAACTTACCATTTCGAACAAAAGCCAGGATGCGGCCTTCATCGTTCACAGCGTCTTTATCGACGATTCGGAATGGCTATTGAGCGGGACAACGAAAGCCATGGCTGCCGCCGGATTGGCCGTCGAGGCCGGCGCTGCGCCCCAGAGCGTCACCGCCAATCAGATAGCCAGCGTCGAATACCGAATTGCGCGAGGCGAAGCTCTGGATGCTCAAGCGTGGACCGCTAGAAACTGGGCCATGCGCCTGCTTCAGTTCCTGGGTGTGCTCGCTACAGGATCGGAATTCACGTTTAAAGAAACCGGCATCGTGAAGGGTATCGGCGCGTTCACGGGCCAGGTGGTCCCCGCGGCCCAAGTCCTATGGCCGGATGGAACGGCCGGCCAATTAGATCGCATCAGCGATTTCGGCTTCCGGGCCAATAAGGTAATCCCGAAGGAGGCATCGGACATCGTCATCGCTTTCTTTCCGCTGGATCGGTTTCTTACGCCGGGGTTGAAGAAACTATTTCTGGCATCCCCGGCGGTGTTCTTCGTGCCGGCGGCCGCCTTAGTGGACAAAACCGTAAGGGGCCGGATGATTGGCGTTCTTCAGCGCCTGGTAGGCGCCGTTCAAGTGCGTCCCGATGACAGCGTGGAAGCGATTTTGTCGAATTCAAAGATAAAAGGCCTGCTGGATTCGATCAGCCTGAGTAAGATTCGCGTCGAGGTTGACGGAATCTTGTCCGTCGATATCGACACCGTCCCGGCTAGAATCGACTCGGTGACTTTTGACGCCCCCACCACTCCTTGGGACGGCGCGCATCCCATCACGGGTGTGCTCCACGGGGCTTTTCTTTCTGATGGGCAACCTGAAATAGACGAATCCAAACAACTTGGCATTACCGTGGAGGCCGCGCCGGATCAGGCCTCGGGAAATCAACTGCGCTTCACATTACATCTCTCGAAAGCAGTTGCAACCGGAACGATCTTGCATTTCCACGTGACAAAAACCAATGCCTCCAGGACGATTGCAAGCCCTCCCTTTTCGATCACTGTTCCGGCTTCCTCGAAGTAAGATTGCCCTGGTCCCGTTTCGTGTGCTTTTGCGCTTACACAAATATGTGTATGATGTATTCCTGCCATTATGCCAACTAAGGTTGTCAGCTTCCCGGAAATGGCCGCGGCTGGTGGGCAGGTACTCGACGGGACGCCCCAGGTGCCACTTGCCAATGCAGATGGTCCGGTAGCCGCGATTCTTGAGCACATTCGCGAGCGTGACTTCATCTAGATTCATGCCGCCTTTGTCCTGTGGAAAAAAAACGTGCGGAACGCCGACGCGGGTGGGATAGCGGCCGGTCAGCAGAGCCGCGCGCGATGGCGAGCAAACCGGATCGGCGGAAGAAAAATTGGTGAAGCGCGCGCCGGCGGCGGCCATGCGATCGAGATTGGGCGTGGGAATCTTCGAGCCGTAACAGCCCAGATCGCCGTAACCCAGATCGTCGCAAAGAATGAAAACGATATTGGGTGGTTTCGATGGAGCAGCGGCAAGGCGCGCTGTCAGAGTGGACGCCATGAAGGCGAGAAAGGAACGGCGATGGATCATTCGCGAATCATTATACTCGCTGGTGGCGACGGGCGCGGTATATCTCGTCCATGCCACCTACACCGACTGGTGACGCTGGCAGACTGATGGTTAGCTTTGGAGATGGCTGCGAAGCCGGCGGGCGAGCTTCTCAATTTCGTGTGTCTTCTTAAGAGCCGAGACCGGAACCACGAAGTTGCCGATTTTTTTTATGTCGTCCCTGAGTTCATTCGAGAGGGATGCCAACTCCTCCGCGTCCTTGAGCGCTTTTTCATGTTCGGATTGTGCGAACGCGTCCTTCTGCGACTTGCCATTCGGGTGGCGGGGATCGACCTGGTCCTGGTCTTGGTCTTGCACATTGGGGAAGGGCGCTCGGCGGTCCTCCAGCTTTGGGGGTTGAGGGCGAAGTGAGGCCATCGAGAGGCCTAGCGCAGTGACGGTCTTGAACAAGCCCCGGCGCGAGGCATTTGGCAAGGCGGCCTTGTCCAAAGTGGCCGGCTCGGTGATTGGGCTGCAACCGGCGCGGGAAGAAACGGCGCCGTCGTCCCGGCCGCGGCTGGGGGTCTGAGTGTTCATGGATAGCTATCATAAGCCAAAAATGAACGAATGTCGTGGCCATCGCCCACACATGTCGAGGCGCCGGCACAATAGCGGCGATCGAAGAGTTGTTGCAGGTAGCGGAACCATTACTGATTGGCCGTTTCGAGCCTCCGCTTCCATCGCACGAACGAGTTTGAGGACAGTCCCCGCATCGTCTATCGGGCTTCAACAGCCACGGTCGGCTGCGTGATTGTCGTGGCGATGCCGGCCACGCGCTGATAAGACTCAAGGCGATGCTCATGCTCGTAGGTATCAGTCACAGCGATCACCTCATTAGCTCCGGTATCAAGTACCAGGTTTTCGAAGCCCGCCTTCACGGTCGCATCCGATCCCACAATCGCGGCGCGCAGCTTGTGCATCACGGTCACACGCTCCCACTCCTGCCATAGCGGCTCCATCGAATCTACTGGCGGCAACAGCTCCACTGGCTGGTTTCGGATCAGCCGCAGAAAGCGCTGTTGTGCTGTAGTAAACAACCGCTGAGCTGCCGCATCGGTTTCCGCCGCGATTACCTGCAGCGCCACGATTAGATACGGCTTACGCAGTACCCCGCTTGGCCGGAAATGCTGGCTGTAGAGTTCGGCCGCGGCATACAAATACTCAGGAGCAAAATGCGCAGCGAATGCAAACGGCAAACCCAGCCTGCCTGCCAGCTGCGCGCTGAAACCACTTGACCCCAGCAGCGTAATCGGCACGTTGCTGTTCTGTCCGGGAATTGCTTTTACGGCTTGTCCTGGCTTCTCCGGCCCCAAGTATGTACGCAGTTCTTCAAGCAGCTCTGGAAAGTCATCTCCGTTCTGCCCCAGGTCCCGTCGCAGCGCCCGCATGGTTTGAGCGTCGCCACCCGGGGCCCGCCCCAGCCCCAGATCGATTCTCCCCGGATACAGTGCCTCCAGCGTCCCAAACTGTTCCGCCACCAACAGCGGTGCATGATTCGGCAGCATGACGCCACCGCTGCCCACGCGAATCGTCTTCGTCGCCCCTGCGATATGCCCAATCAGCACCGGCGTCGCTGAGCAAGCCAGCCCCGAAATGGAGTGATGTTCTGCCAGCCAGTAGCGCTTGTACCCCAGTTGCTCAACGTGCTGGGCCAGATTCACCGACCGCGCAATTGCGCTGCCCGCCGACTCGTCTGGGCGCATGCCTACAAGGTCCAGCACTGAAATAGGCAACTTCTCTGCAGTCGATTGCGGCATCGTCATCCTTCCAAGGATGAGATGCATGGCAGACGCGATCGGATGCCGGCGCCTCCGGTTCAAGCTTCGCGGCAAGAGAGGGTTACAACACCTACCGCTCATGGTGGATAACGCACTGGCCCGCACAGGTCATCGCCGAGGGTAATCCAGAAGTCAAAATGCCGCTGGCATCAACTACCGGCTGACGCAACACGTCGGGTTGCGATTTGAGTTCCGAGACTACGCTACACCGTTTCCGCACCGGTTGATCGGACTCGCGCCCGGAGTCTCTTTGAGCGCCTGGGGGCAGAATTCTCGCCGCGCTGGGCGGGATAGCCGGGGTTTTCTGAGACTGTCTATTCCCCGTTCTCCCCCACCGGAATTCGAGCGCTCACCATCGTCCCCTGCCCAGGCGCGCCGGTGATCGTTAGGTCGCCACCCAGCAGCAGAGCGCGCTCCCGCATGCCCAGGATGCCGAGTGACGTGGCCGCGGAAAGCTGTTCATGCTTGACCCCTTTGCCGTTGTCACGAACTTCCAGAAGCAGCACGCCATCATGATTCGTCAGCCGCGCGTTCACTTCAGTCGCAGCGGCGTGCCTCGCAATGTTGGTCAAGGTCTCCTGGAAGATGCGAAAGAGCGCAGTGGCGCGCTCTGGGTCCAGCGTAATGTCCTGCTCGGGCAGAAGGACACTGCACTCAGTTCCGGTCCGGGCTTGAAAGTCTTCCGCGGCCCACTCGAGCGCCGCCACCAAACCGAGGTCGTCCAGCATACTCGGCCGCAGTTCGGTCGCAATCCGGCGGACAGATTGCAACGTCTGGTTTAACAACATCATCGCAGCTCTCGCTCGGTGCGCTTTGGGTTCTTGGTCTGGCGGAAGGTCCTGCAGCACCAAGGCCAAGTCCATCTTAATGGCAGTCAAAGCCTGACCCAACTCGTCATGGATCTCACGCGACACTCTCTTTCTTTCCTCTTCCCGGGCACTCTGAAGTCGTCCGGCGAGGGCCCGCAACTGGTCGCGCGAGCGCTCGAAGTCCTCTGCCGCCTGCTTGCGCTCGGTAATGTCTTCCACGAAGCCCTCAAAATATAGCGTCTTCCCGTCCGGCCCTGGGACTCTCCGGCAGCTGGCGGACACCCAGATTTTGCTCCCATCCTTGCGCATCAACGGGGTCTCATACCCCCGGACGGTCTCGTTCTCTTCAATCTGCCGGGCATAACGCAACCGGTCAGCCGGGTCAACCCATAATTGATGCGCAGCGTCCGTCACTGACGACACAATGTCTTCTGGTGAATCATAACCGAGCATTTTGGCAAAGGCCGGGTTAGCCGCTAAACAGCGTCCCTCCGGGGAGCTTCGATAAATCCCCTCCAGTGCCTGGTCGAAGATGTTTCGATACTGCTCCTCGGCCTTGCGCAACTCTGCTTCGGCCCGCCGGCGCTCAGTGATATCCTCCCCAGAACTGAGAGTGCCAACGATTTTACCCGACTCATCTCGAAGCACGCTGTTGTGCCACGCAATGAGTCTCTCTTCGCCGGTCTTCGTCAACACCGGGTTTTCCACGTACTCAACCGGTTCGAGGTCCCCGGCGACCAATTGTGCGAAAGCCCGGTTTAACCACTCGCGGTGACGGGCCGGTATGAAATTGTCGCACCAACGCCGCCCGATGATTTCCTCGCTCGCGTACCCCAGGATTTCACAGCCTTTGAAGTTTACTCGCACCACCTCTTGGTTCGAGTTGATCGCCAGGAGCATCACTCCAGCGACATCGAGATATTTTTGGGCTCGGTCCTTCTCTTCTCTTAACGCCCGTTCTGCCCGGTAGCGCCCGGTGACGTCTCTTCCAATCCCGATCGAGCTGCCATCGGAAAGCCTGACCCTGGCCCACCTCGTATCTATTGCGCGTCCATCCTTTGTTCTCGCTTTGTAATCTGCCCAAGTACCATCCGCCACCGTAAAGGCCTCGAGAGCTTTCTCGCGGTTACTCGGGTCGGGATAACACTCAGCCAGCACGTCCACACCTTTCTGTATCTCCTCTTGAGTCCAGCCCAGGATGCGCTCCCTTTCACGATTGACCAGCTGGATGCGGCCGTCCTGGTCGGCGAAGCTGATCATGACCGGAGCGTGGTCAAATATCTTTTGCAGAATTTCGGTCTGCTTCCTCAGTTCCTCCTCGGCACGCACGCGCGGGCTGATTTCCACTACGACCGCGCCGAGGGCGATCGTAGATCCCTCCGCATCGAGAATCGGGAAATACGATTGGACAAAACTGCGCACAACGCCAGGGTGACTGGACATTTCACAGCCAATCTCGATGTCCAAGACCGGCCGTGCCGTCCTGAGCACGCCGCGCAACAAAGGTTCGACGGTTGGCGCGATCCCGGGAGTTACTTCGCGTATCGTTTTCCCCAGGTGCTCCTCAATGGGCAGCCCATTGAACTCGGCCAGGGCCTGGTTGATCCACACGAAGCGCAGTTGTGAATCGATGATGCTCAGTCCCGCGGGGGAAGCAGCTGAGAAAGCTTTCAGCGCTTGTTCTCGCGTGGCAAGTTCGCCAAGGACCGGCCAAGGAAAGATAGGTTCGTCCACGGGCACGGAATCCAGCCTCTCAGTATATATTCAATCGTCGCGAGCGTAGCCACTGGTCAGCGTAGCCACTGGTCGCGGGTAACACAATATCCTTGCAAATTGATCTGCGCTGATCTCACTTCTTCTTCCACTCGGCGGCTTTCCCCTGCCATTCGCGGGAGCGATCCAGAGACCGAAATCCCCTTCACCACATTGCGCGGGATCTTTTTGTCGAGGCGAATCGCGGGAGATAGAATCGATGCACAAGCTCTGCCACGGCCGGCGCAGTGACAATCTCGCCACCGTGATCCACACGGCAGTCGAGGTGGTGTTTCTGGTCTCATCCCCTGGTGTAGCTACGCAGGACGCAGGCCAGCCTCGGTCACGATGCGGGCGTTGATTCGAAGGTAGCAGCCGACCAGCGCGCGGCTTAATGGAGTGGAATGGAGTGGAAGAAGTTGCTGAGTTATTGAAAAAATGGAGCGGGAGACGGGGGTCGAACCCGCGACGTCCAGCTTGGGAATCGGGCTGTCAATTGCACACAAAGAACATGGCGTTTTTGTTGGCCTCTTTCCGGCGATTGAGTTCAGCCAGTTTTCATTCTGAGCATCGGGAGAACGCTTAATGGTGTTCAAACGGTGTTCAGGTCTTTGGCGGAATCGCAACGCAGCCCAGCAATCGCAAACCCCCTACGAGGTTGTTTCATCCGCGACACGAGGTAAGCTGTCGATATCATAGTGGATACCTTCGAGAAGATGTTCAAATAGATTGATGAGTAGAATGGAACACGCGAACAGAACGACGCCGCCGAAATAACGGCTCGTCTGCGGGTTTGTAAGGACGAAGAGCATGATAGCCATCGGGAGAAGCGACGGTCTCCGCCACTCGCGTGGCAACCATCTCGCTGTGGCGCGGCGTTGCCGATAGCGGCGGTTCGCCAACGGTGGCAGGACCATCGTGTATTCGGCATCCTGGGACCGAAATCCATTCAGCGTAATATTCCACTCAAGTGGAGAACCCGGAATCCCGAGACCTCTGGAAGGCGCAGGCGCGAGCTCCGATTTCTGAAGCCGCCAGGTGGCTGGGCTCTTTGCCTGGGCCCTCCGCGCTATATGCATCTGACCAGTGGCCGCCGTTGACAACGGAGGTTAATGATTGGGCGAGTGGATGCCGGCCGCTAG
>JBEKJJ010000346.1:0-7240 GCA_050011295.1 Bryobacteraceae bacterium | reverse complement strand
GATTGTTGCCGTAAGTTTCCGCCAGCACCAACCGCCCGCCCGGCCGCAGCACGCGCAACAACTCCTCAAGCGCCCCTGGATACTTCAGCGTATGATGCACAGCCGCGCTTCCATAAATCAAATCGAACTCTTCGTCGCGAAAACAACTCAGATCGCTCGCATCCCGTGCCACTCCTCGAACGCGATCGGCCACGCCACCGGCCGCCGCACGGCGTTGCGTAACCTGAATCGCCACCGGCGATAAATCCAAAAAAGTAACGTTCGCGCCTTCCCCCGCCAGCATCAGCCCCCAATCGCCCGTGCCGCAACCATAATCGAGAACCGCCCGCCCAACCACAGGCTCGGCCAACAAAGTTTTCAAAATAGCCGAATACAACCGTCGCCGCTCATAAATAGGCTTGGCGGGATTCGCCAAATCAGCGAGCAGCGTCTGCCGCGTACAAACCAGATCGCTCTCCGGCAAATTCAGGAACTGCGCGTAGGACGCGTCGTAGAAATCCCGCTCGAGATCAGCGCTAATTGTCACGAGGAACCAGAAACCAGAAACCAGAAACTAGAAACCAACCAGCCGCTCCATCTCCGCCACCAGATTCTCCACCTGCGGCAGAATCTCATTCTCGAGCTGCGGATTGTATCCCACCCAAGTATCGAGCGCTCCCACGCGGCCCACCGGCGCATCCAGATGCTCGAACAATTCGTTCGCGATTCGCGCGGCCAGCTCCGCGCCATAGCCCCACGAAAGGCAGTCCTCATGCGCCACCATTACGCGGCTGGTTTTCTCCACCGACGCGCGAATCGCCTCCCAATCGTAGGGCGAAAGCGACCGTAGATCGATCACTTCCACCGTTTTATCCGGAAACCGCTGCTCCAACTGCAGCGCGGCCTGCAGCGATTTTTGGACCAGCGCGCCGTAGGTGATCACCGTCAGGCTCTGGCCGGCCTTCACCACTTTGGCTTTTCCAAATGGGATGGTGTAATCCGGCCCCGGATGTGGCGATCGATTGTAAGGCTCGCGGTAAAGCTTTTTGTGTTCCAGAAACAACACCGGATCGTCGGCGCGAATGGCAGTGCGCAACAGCCCGCACGCGTCCAGCGCATTCGACGGCATCACCACGCGGATCCCCGGCATGTGCGTGAAAATCACCTCGCCGCACTGGCTGTGATAAATCGCTCCGCCCTGCAAATATCCGCCGATTGGAACGCGAATCACCATCGGTGCGCTGAATCCATTGTTCGATCGCCAGCGCAACGTCGCCAACTCGTCCCGCAACTGCATCATGGCCGGCCAAATGTAATCGAAGAACTGGATTTCCGGAATCGGTTTCAGCCCGCGTGTTGCAAGTCCCGTGGCGCGCCCTATGATTGCTGCTTCCGCAATCGGCGTGTTGAAGCAGCGCTCGGACCCGAACTTGATTTGCAACCCGGCGGTAGTCTTGAATACGCCGCCCTTCCCTTTCACTTCCGCCAGGCTGGCTTCCCTGCTGCAATCGGCCACATCTTCGCCGAACACAATGATGCGCGGATCGCGCCGCATTTCCTCGCGCAGCGTCCTGTTGATTTCATCCACCATGGTGCGCGGATCGCCAGAAAAATCCGCCTCCGTTTCGAATTCCGCGGAAGTCGGATCTATTTTGTCGGAATAAAGATAACGAAGCGCCGAATCCTTGGCCGGTGGCTCCGCGCGCAGCACCAAATCAGTGGCCTGTTGGATCTCCTGATCCACTTCATAGATGATCACCTGCAATGATTGTCTATCGAGGACGCCTTCCGAGACCAGCCATTCAGGAAACTTGATGATCGGATCACGCGCCTCTTCGGCTGCACGCTCGGCCTTGGTTTTGTAGAGACGCTCATCATCGGATAGCGAATGCGAATACGGCCGCGTCACCGTGGCATGCACCAACGCCGGACCCTTGCGCGCCCGCGCATGCGCCACCGCCTCCGCCATCGCGTGATAGGAAGCCATGAAATCCGTGCCATCCACTTCCACCCGCTTCAAATTTGGAAAACCCGACACCAATCGCGCGATATTTCCCCCCGCCGTCTGTCTTTCCACCGGTACCGAGATGGCGTAGCCATTGTCCTGGATCAAATACACCATCGGCAGGTTCTCCAAACACGCCGCGTTCAACGATTCCCAGAACTCGCCTTCGCTCGTAGCGCCCTCGCCGCTCGAAACCAGCGTCACTTCATCCGACCCCGGATCCAGATATCGATAGGCCTGCGCGCATCCAGCCGCCTGCACGAACTGTGTGCCTGTGGGCGACGATCCGGAAACGATGTGCAGCTCCGGCGAACTCCAATGGGAGGGCATCTGCCGTCCGCCGGAACTTGGATCAGCCGCCGCTCCCACCGACCCCAGCAGCGTTTGCTCGGCCGTGAAGCCCAGCATCAAACTCAAGGCGCGGTCGCGATAGTAGAGATAGAACCAGTCATGCCCAGGCCGTAAAATCAGCCCCGCCGCGGCCTGCACGGCTTCGTGCCCAGCGCCGCTAATCTGGAAAAATATTCGATTCTGCCGCTTCAGCAGAATCTCCCGGTCGTCCAGGCGTCGCGCCATATACATCGCGCGATAGGCTCTGATCAGATCCTCCCGCGCGGGCGCGGCATCCACCGAAGCTTGTAAGCTGGTTGGCGTTGCCATCGGTTGTGCCTGTAGTCTCCCGTTCACAGTTTATCAACCAGTTCTCTAAGCTACCACCCACCTCCGCCAGCCACCAGCAACCAGCCACCAGCAACCGGCCACCAGCCCCCGTCTTCCGCCATAATAGTTGTATATGAAATTCCTAGCACCACTCATGATCGTCGCGTCTGTGTCCCTGTTCGCCGCCGACTTAAAGGTGGTGGAAGAGATCGTGGCCAAATGCAACGGCGACATCGTCACCCGCAGCGACCTCGATAAAGCGCGCACCGAGCTCACCGACATGCTTCGTCATGAGGGCCTAGCCGGAGCCGCTCTCGATGAGAAGGTGGCCGAAGAGTCCAAACACCTGTTGCAGGATCGCATCGACAATCTGCTGCTGGTGCAAAAGGCCAAGGATCTCGATATCAAAGTCGACGCCGACCTCGCCAAGCGCGTAGCGGCCGTTCAGAAGCAATCCGGAATTGCCGACCCCGACAAGTTTCACGACTGGGTGAAGGAACAAACCGGTGGCGTGCCGTTTGAGGATTTCAAAAACGACATGAAGAACCAGATGCTTCGCGAGCGCGTCATCCGGCAGGAAGTTGGCGAGCACATCACTATCAAGCACGAAGAGATGGAGAAATATTACAACGAGCATAAAGCCGACTTCATCCGCGAGGAACAGCTCCTTCTGCGGGAGATCCTGATATCCACGGAAGGCAAGGACGAAGCCGGCGTTGCCGCCGCCAAAAAAAAGGCGGAAGATCTGGTAGCACGCGCACGGAAGGGGGAACGGTTTCCCGAACTCGCGCGCGACAATTCAGATTCCATAACCGCCAAGTCCTTTGGTGCGCTGGACCCTTACAAAAAGGGCATCCTGGACCCATCCCTGGAGAGTCAGGTTTGGGACAAGCCCAAGGGCTATGTGACGGATCCGATCCCTGTCAAGGCCGGATTCTTGATCCTTCGAGTGGAAGAACATTATAAGGCCGGCCAAGCCGAGCTTGCTGAAGTGGAGGGTGAGGTGCAGGACAAACTCTACGCGCCGCGCATGCAGCCCCTGGTGCGCGATTATCTCACCAAACTCCGCAAGGAAGCCTTCCTCGAAATCAAGCCCGAGTATGTCGACAGCGGCGCCGCCTCCGGAAAGGACACCTCCTGGGTGGATCCAGCGCAGCTCAAACCTGAGACCACCACCAAGGCCGCGGTTGCCAGCGTGGCCAAGCACAAGCGCCTGCTATGGATGGTTCCCGTTCCCGGAACCACGACCGGTTCCACCAGTACGTCTCAGTAAGTCAATTCATGAAATCGCCCTTCGTTAGCGATTTGAAGCCGAACCAGGTGATCACCACAACCTTCCTGGTGCATGGGAAGGACGTCCGGCAGAAGAAATCGGGAGAACCCTACCTTTCGCTCCTGCTCGGAGACCGCACCGGCGATGTCGACGCCAAAATGTGGGACAACGTCGCCGAAGTGATGGAAACTTTCGAGCGTGACGACTTTGTCAAAGTGAAAGGGCTGCTGCAAGTCTTCCAGAACCGGCTGCAGCTCACCATCCACAAGATGTCGCGCGTGCTGGATGGCGATGTGGATTTCGCGGACTTTTTTCCGGCCTCCGAACGCGATCCCGCTGAAATGTTCGCCGAGCTGCGCGGGATTGTCGCCGGCATCACGAACCCCCACCTGCGCGCGCTGCTGGAAACTTTCATGGACGATGAGCCTCTGGCGCGCATGTATCGCATCGCGCCTGCGGCGAAGCAGGTGCATCACGCTTTCCTCGGCGGATTGATCGAACATGTGCTTTCGCTGTGCAATCTCGCGCGCATGATGGCCACGCACTATAAATACGTCGATATCGATCTGCTGCTCACGGGCGTAATCCTGCACGACGTCGGCAAGGTGGCCGAGCTGACCTACGATCGCAGTTTTGGTTATAGCTCGGAAGGGCAACTGATAGGCCATATCGCCATCGGCTTGCGCTTCCTGCATGAAAAGCTGCAGCGGCTGCCCGATTTTCCGCCCAAGCTCCGCGTGCTGGTGGAGCACATGATCCTGAGCCATCACGGAGAACTGGAATTTGGTTCTCCCAAATTGCCGCAATTTCCCGAGGCATTGCTCTTACATCATCTCGACAATCTGGACTCCAAGATGGAATGCATGCGTGCGCTAGTGGCCAAGGATCGTCTGGTGGAAGGTTTCTGGACCGGCTATAACGCGTCGCTGGAACGCTCGGTCTTGAAAAAGGCAAAGTATCTGGAGGAGGAACCCGCCAGCCCAGCGCCCACATCGACCGCGTCCACGTCGAGGCCCGCCGCTCCACCGCCTCCGCCCGCGCCAGTGCCGCAACGAGAGACCCGAGCCGAACCCACGCCACACCCCCCCGCGCCCGTGCCGCAAGAGGCAAGTTCCCACTTCGCCGAAAAGTTGGGACAGGCTTGGCGTAAAGGTTCCTGAGATGCCCCGGAAAGGCGCGCGCGAAATTCCGCCACCGCTCGAGCTGGAATGCCTCAAAGTTCTGTGGACGCTCGGCGAAGGCAACGTCAAGGACGTTCGCCACGCCCTCACCGGCAGCCGGAACCTGGCGTACACCACCGTAATGACGGTGCTCGACCGGCTGGCGCGTAAAGGCGGCGTGTCGCGCCGCAAAGTTGGCCGCTCCTTCGTGTATGTGCCGGTGCTCAGCCGCGGAGTCCTGTGCCGCCTGGCCGTTCAAGATCTGGTGGATCGTTACTTCGACGGTTCCGAGGCGGCTCTGCTGGATCTTCTGAAAGATGGCAAGCCGCTCTTATAGTAAGCCTCTGGCTCTCAATTCTCCCTCAATCTGCGCGGCCGATCGAAATTGCACCGCATCCATCCCCTGCTCCCGCGCGGCGTCCACGTTCACCGCAAGATCGTCAGTGAAGAAGCATTCCTGCGGCTCGCATCCGGCACGCGCGATGGCCGCATCGAATATTTTGGCGGACGGCTTCAACGCGCCCACTTCGTAGGAAAGCACCGAATGATCGAAATGACCCAGCAGCGGATAATGCGCCTGAAGCATGTGAAAGTGGATCGGATTCGTGTTCGAAAGAATCATCAGCGGATACCGGCGGCGAAGATCTACCAGCAGCGATTCCTGAATCAGCGGCTCAGGCAGAAAAACGCTAGTCCACAAATCGCAGAATTCCTCATAGCCGATCCTGATATCCAGCACGGCCGAAAACTCTTTGACAAATTGCTCGGCCCCCACTTGCCCGCTCTCAAATCGCGACACCAGATCGGTCCCGCGCATTCGCTGCGGAATCTCGGTGACCGGATAATCACAGAGCAACCGCAGCTTCGCGTAGGCACGCTTGAAATCGAAAGGGATGATGACGTTACCGAGGTCGAAGAAGATGGTTTTGATCACTACCTTTTGATTTTAGAGGCTAGGCTGGGAGTGCGCGCAGGTAGTGCTGGCGCGAGTATTCAATGAGACGCTGGTCTTTGGTGAGCAGCGTCGCACCCAGAATGCGGGCCGTGGCTGCTAGGATGCGATCTGCCGGATCGCCGTGCATGTCCCCAGGGAGATGACTGCTTTCGATCGCGATTTCCGGCGTCAAAGGCTCTAGTGAAAGGCCCGGCTTTGTAAATGCCTCCCTTACCCATGTTCGGACGTCCATTGGAAGAGATATTCTGCCCTTCTGCTCTAGCATCCCAAGTTCCCAAACGGAGATCACGGAAACGCGAAGCCGTCCGCCGGACTCGGCTCGTCGTATTGCCGACAATGCACCACGCGAAAGTTGACTAGTCAGTCCCAGTTGCGCCCACAACCAGCAATGCGTGTCGAGGAGCAGGAGATCGTCATTCATCCGCTTCCCACTGTACATCGATGGGAGAAACGATATCGCCGATGATCTCCATGGTACCCTTCATGCTGCCAACGAAGCTGGCGGGACTGTCATTAATCGGGACAAGCTTGGCTACCGGTTTGCCCCGCTTGGTGATCACAACCTCCTTCCGTTGCCGCTGCACTTCGTCCAGAAGTCCGAGGCACTTCGCCTTGAATTCACCGGCTGCAATTTGTATGCTCATGACTATAGTCATGATAACATGGTCACGAACTGGGTGCGTCAATTACCATTCCGACGCGGCGCAGGGTTACTGGGAGGCCCGTTTCGCTGCAACCTCTGGCGGAGGTAGGTCGTGGGAGTCATACACGACTGGCACGATCACCTTGCCGCGATTGTCTATGTATCCCCATCTCCCTCCGGTCATGATTCTATGCTCATCGCCCGGAGATACAGCAACGGAAACGCATCCAACGCAGACCTTGGCAACTCCATGCTCGAACGGAAGGGCGAAGTCCCACACTGGTGCCACAACCTGATCGAGCTGGGCATCGACGAATCCCATCTTTCTGTTCTGCACGATTCTGGCCACTCCTTCAACGACGTTATCTGCTCCGTTGTCGAACATGAACGCAGGTACCGTCCTACCACGACGGCTTACGAAATACAGTCCCCGATCGTCGACGATGACGGAGCCCAGGCCCTCAGGTCTGAAAGATATGTCCGCAAGCGACCGTCGAGACAAAACAATGTCGCCATCAATCATCTCCTCGCATTCAGCAGGCTCCCAATTTGGAAAGTAATGGCA
>JBEKJJ010000345.1:0-7783 GCA_050011295.1 Bryobacteraceae bacterium | reverse complement strand
GTATACCGTCTGGTCGGTATAGTACCAGAGGATTGCCAGGAAGTTCAAGAGGGAGTAGTTGGATCATGGCTGATGGTGAAGACGAAGAGGCTCTCGCTGCTATCGATGAAGGAATCCACGATGCTGAGGCTGGTCGCACCGTGCCTGCGGAGGAAGTCCGCAAGCTCATGGCTCAGTGGATTACCGCCTCCTCTACACCCAAAGAGCGCTAAGGGACCTAGCCGAGCTCATCGGCGCTGTTGCCGATGATGGCAGCGAAGCTGCAGCTCGGATTGGAAGCGCGTTACTCGATCATATCGAGTTGCTGGGCCGCTTTCCTCGTATGGCGTTGCCATTCAAGGCGAATCGCGCGTACGCAAACTCATACACTAAGTAGCTGAGGTAGCGCATGACGCTGCCCCACACCTCACACGCGCTATTCGGTCCGGGCTTTGGTGTCGATAAGCTTGCGGATGTTCACTAGAAACTCATCCACGGTTTGCGAACCTTGATCGGCGTGTTTGCGGTTGCGGACTGACACTGTGTTGTTCTCGGCTTCGCGGTCGCCCACCACCAGCATGTAGGGGATCTTCTGCAATTGGGCGTCGCGAATTTTGAGATTCACTTTTTCGCTGCGCTCGTCCAGGGTGACGCGCAGGCCTTCGGCTGACAGGCGGTCCTTCACTTTTTGTGCATATTCCAGATGCCGGTCCGTGATGGGCAGCACGATGGCTTGCACGGGCGCCAGCCACACTGGAAACGCTCCGGCGTAGTGTTCAATCAGAATGCCGAAGAATCGCTCGATGGATCCGTACAGCGCGCGATGCACCATCAGCGGCTGATGTTTCTTGCCGTCGTCGGCGATGTATTCCAGATTGAAGCGGCGCGGCAGCGTGAAATCGAACTGGATGGTGGAAAGCTGCCACAATCTGCCGATGGCGTCCACCAGCTTCATGTCGATTTTGGGGCCGTAGAAGGCCGCTTCATCGGGAATTAGTTTGATTTTGACGTTGAGCCTGTCGGCCGCGCGCTTCAAAGCGCCCTCGGCGAGCTGCCATTGATCCGGCGTGCCGTCGTATTTCCCGCTTGCGCCGCCGTCCCAGGTAGAAAGCTCGGCTTCGTAATCGTCGAATCCAAATGTGCGAAGCACGTCGATGGCGAACTGCAGGCAGCTCACGATTTCGTCTTCAATCTGATCGGGTGTGCAGAAAATGTGCGCGTCGTCCTGCGTGAATCCGCGGACGCGCAACAAGCCGTGCATAACGCCTGATCGTTCGTAGCGGTAGACCGTGCCGAGCTCGCCTAGACGCACCGGCAGGTCGCGATAACTGCGCAGTTTATCCGCATAGATCAGGATGTGGCCGGGACAGTTCATGGGCTTGAGCTGGTATTCCGCATCATCCAGCTCCATCGGCTTGAACATGTTCTCGCTGTAAAAATTGGCGTGACCGGAAGTCTTCCACAGCTCGCGCCGCATCACGTGCGGCGTATAAACCAGCGAGTAACCGCGCGCCAGATATTGGTCGCGCATCCAATCTTCAATGATCTTGCGGATCGCGCCGCCCTTGGGATGGAAGAAAATCAATCCGGGACCCGCCAGTTCCTGGATGCTGAACAGGTCCAGCTCCTGGCCCAGCTTGCGATGATCGCGCTTTTTGGCTTCTTCGAGGCGCGCGAGGTAAGCGTCCTGATCCTTCTTGTTGAAGAACGCGGTCCCGTAGATGCGCTGGAGCTTGGGATTGTGCTCGTCGCCCTTCCAATACGCGCCGGCGACGGAAAGCAACTTGAAAGATTTGATCCGCGAGGTGGACGGAACGTGCGGGCCACGGCAAAAATCGATGAACTGCGGTCCCAGCGTGTATTCGGAGAAGACGTCGTCAGCCTTTTCGGTGATCAGCTCCTTCTTCATCCAGTCGTCCGCGTATTTTTCAAGGCCAACTTGCTTGGGCGTCAACTGGCGCTCGTAGGGCAGGTTCTTGGCCTGCAGCTCCCACATGCGCGCTTCGATTTTTTCCAGATCTTCGGGGGTGAATGGAGTCTCGCGCTGGAAATCGTAGTAGAAACCCGTGTCGGTAGGCGGACCGATGCCGAGCTTGGTCTCGGGGAACAGTTCGAGCACGGCAGCCGCTAACAAGTGCGCCGTTGAATGACGGTAGACGTTGAGCGCTTCGGGGTTCCTAGAGGTTAGGATCTCGAGTTTTGCGTCGCCTTCGAGCGGGCGCGTGAGATCCCACATTTGCCCATTCACGCGCGCGACCACGGCATCGTCGGCCAGACGTTGGCCGATGGATTTGGCGATATCGAGGGGACGGCTCCCGGCCGGAGCGGTCTTCTGGCTGCCGTCGGGCATCGTTATTGTGATGTCGCTCATTAAATTTCAGGGTAGCAGTTTCTTGTTTCTTGTTTCTGGTTTCTGGTTTCTGGTTCGTCGCCGAGTAGCAGGCTTTGGATTTTTCTTGCTGGGGTTTAGAGTGTTCCGGAACGGATTCCGCTATTCTGAGAAAGAACGGCGATGACGAAAGCATACGAACGCTGGATACGTTCCTGGGAAGACCGCTTGTGCAACCGCGCCACCAATCGCGTGGTTCGTCATTTCGATTGGGGGCTGGATTGGACGCGGCATTGGCCTAGCGCTCAACGGCATCCCAAGAACGGTGAGTCGCCTGAGGATTACCTTTTCAAACTGAATCAGGCCGCGCTTTTGGATAGCGACGAATTCTTCGGCTATGAGCGCCCGCGGGACTTCCGGCTGGAAGACGGCATGCTGCGTTTTCATTCGCCGGTCAAGTCGCCGTATCCGGAGAACAACGTGGTCCACGCGCGGTGGTTTCCGGCGAAAGATCGCAAGAAGGCCGTGGTAGTGCTGCCCCACTGGAATTGTCCCGCCGAAGCGCATTATGGGCTTTGCCGTGGGCTGCAGCGGCTGGGCATTTCGAATCTTCGCCTCAGCCTGCCGTATCACGATTACCGGATGCCTCCCGAGCTCCAGCGCGCCGATTACGCGATGTCCGCGAATGTTTGCCGCACTATTGACGCCACGCGGCAGGCAGTGATCGATGTCCGCTGTTGCTTTGACTGGCTGGAGACGCAGGGCTTCGAGCGCCTGGGCATTGTTGGCACCAGCCTGGGGTCATCCTATGCATGTCTTGCGAGCGCGCATGATTCCCGCATCGCCGTGAACGTTTTCAATCATTGCTCAACGTATGTGGCAGATGTTGTCTGGACGGGGCTTTCGACGCAACACGTCCGGAAGACGCTCGAAGAACACCTGGACTTGGATCGGCTACGCGAAGCTTGGAGGGCCATCAGCCCGATCAGTTATCTCGAAAAATTCGCGTCGCGGAAACACAAATCGTTATTCATCTATGCGGCTTACGATTCTACTTTTTTGCCGCACTTATCCAAGGACATCGTCAGCCGAGTGGGTCAGCTGGGCGTGGACCACAAGGTGGTGGTTCTGCCGTGCGGGCATTATACGTTGGGCGAGACACCGTTTAAGTTTATCGATGGATATCACATCTGCAAGTTTCTGACGAAGAACTTATAGTTCTTCGGTTCTTTAGTTCCTCGGTTCTTCAGTTCGGTCAATCGATCGTATGGCTGCGCACGAACGGTCGTGACAGCGAACCGAAGAACTGAAGAACCGATTAACCGAGGAACTTATCCCTGGCATAACAGATCGGGTCTAGCTTGCAATCCGCGCACCTTGGTTTTCTGGCTATGCATAGGGTCCGGCCGTGGAAGATTAGTTGGAGGGGGAAATCGATCCATTTTTCCTTGGGGATGATTTTCATCAGATCCTGCTCTATCTTGACCGGGTGGGTTTGCTTGGTTAGATCCAGCCGGCGCGAGAGGCGCTGGACATGCGTGTCCACTACGATTCCTGCGGGGATGTGATAATAGCCGCCTAGGACCACGTTGGCCGTCTTCCTGGCTGCGCCGGGGACGGTGAGCAGCTCTTCCATGGTCTTGGGAACCTCGGCGCCGAAATCCGCGAGGACCTTGCGCGCGGCGCCGATCAGAGATTTAGACTTGTTGTTGAAGAATCCTGTCGAGCGGATGTCTTGCCCTAGCTCCGCCTGATTGGCGTTGGCGAAGTCGGTGATGGTTGGATATTTTTTGAAGAGTCCTGGAGTCACTTCATTGACGCGCTTGTCGGTGCATTGCGCAGATAAAATGGTGGCCACTAAAAGCTCCCACGCGTTGCGATGCAGGAGCGGGATCTTCGGGTTCGGATACATCTCGTCCAACAGCTGGATGATGCTGGCCACTCGATCCGCGCGTTGGCTCGAAGTCTTGGGGCGGGGAACCAACTTGGGCGGCGTGGCTTTTTTTGTCAAACTGGGATTATCTCTTCTCGCCAAAATCTCCTGCTATGCCTCGCCGCTATCATCGCATTTGGCGGATGCCTGTGGGGCTCGTTTCATTTTGACGATTACTCACTGCTCGCCGGAGAACTCTGGCGGCCGCTCGAGATACGGCCGCTTACCTATCTGACATTCTGGATGAACCACCTGGTGGGTGGTGGAAATCCAGTTGGCTACCACGCTATCAATTTGGTTTTGCATCTGATTGCGATCCTGCTGTTGTGGGATGCGCTGGGCTCCGTGCTGCCGCCGTCTGCGCGGCTCATCGCGACCGCAATCTTCGCGGTGCATCCGTTTCAAGCTGAGCCGGTAAATTACATCTTCGCGCGGAGTACATTGTTGGCCACTGTCTTGTGCCTCGCCGCACTTCGAAGCTGGACGCGTGGACGCCATTGGTGGGCCGTGGCATGGTTCGGCGCCGCGCTCTTGGCAAAAGAGGAATGCGTGGCGTTTCCCGTTTTCCTGCTGCTGCTTTCGTGGCCGGTCTCTTGGAAATCGAAAGAGCTGCGGCCGATTGGCGCGATGCTTGCGCTTTCGTTGGCGGCTGGACTGCGAGTTCTGTTTGCGGTCCAAACAACGGCGGGTTCGGGGGCGGGAGCGCAGGCCGCGGTGAGTTGGAAGTCCTATTTACTAATGCAAGGCGAGGTGATTCTGCGCTATTTCCGGATGCTGGTGTTTCCGTGGGGATTCACGGTGGATGCAGAATTTCCGGTACGTGCTGTCTGGTTGGGCGTGCTGGCTTGGGTCGTCGTGATGGCGTTGGCCATCTTTGTATGGAGCGCACGGAATCGATCGCGGGCGGGGATTTGGTTCGTCGGCGGTTTGATATTGCTACTTCCGAGCTCGTCGATTTTTCCCGCGAACGATTTGGCTGCGGATTATCGAATGTACTTGCCGATGATTGCGTTCGCGGCCTCGATTGGCATCTTACTGCAGCGCGCACGGCTGGCATACCTTGCGCCTGTGTTCCTGGTGCTGGTGGGTCTCAGTTTTGTTCGCACGACTACTTGGCAGACGGAGGAGTCTCTGTGGGCCGATGCGGTGGAAAAAGCGCCAGAGAAAATACGGCCGAAGATCCAGCTTGCGCGGGCAGTGGAACCGGCGCGTGCTCTCGAGATTTTGGAACAAGCCAAGAAGATTGCGCCGGATGATCCGCAGATTCCTTCTGAGGAAGGGCGAGTGTATTTGAGCTTGGGAA
The DNA here is from genome assembly GCA_050011295.1 of Bryobacteraceae bacterium. Lineage (GTDB taxonomy): Bacteria > Acidobacteriota > Terriglobia > Bryobacterales > Bryobacteraceae > Palsa-89. The sequence goes on along the minus strand of JBEKJJ010000345.1, from coordinate 2,239 downwards.
ATCCGGGGCAGGCGCTAGTGGAGTTTGGCCGGGCACTGGCGCTCAATCCGCGGAGCGCGGATGCGATGAACAATCGCGGCGCGGCGTTGCTTGCGCTCAATCAGAGAGACGCAGCGGTGCAGGATTTCGAACGCGCGCTGGCGCTGGACCCCTGCCAGTTTAACGCGCGGTCGAATTTGCGGAAGCTGGGAGTTGACGCGCCGATGCAGGCGGGGTGCAAGTTCACGGCGGAGCAAAAGTCGGCGCTGGAGGGGACGGGGCGCTGAAGACCCGGTCGGCCCACCACTAATTTTGGGTGCCTATTTGAACGTCGGTCCGAAGATACTCCCAATCCGGAATCGATGAGGAACGCAGTTGCGAATCCAGGTCGGTACGAATTTCTTTGGACTGATGTGGCCCTAACGAAGGAATCACGGCCGAGACGGTGAACAGCGGCGCGGAGCCCGCCGGATCCGAGGACGATCGTACGGCAATCCGGATGGACATGCCTGAAAGCTGCGTGGCGGAGTGGTTCACGACGATATATTGCACCTGCGATCGGTGATTGAGATCGGCCACCACTCGGAGACCCGTCACTTCCACGAACCTGGCGAAGGGGTGCTGTTCGAAAGCGGGAGCCGCTGGAGCGCTAGCTGCGACTTGGCTGGGACTTGGTGCAACGGCGGCCTTGGCCTCGTGGGCGCCAGACATGTGTTGCATCATAACGCCCACAACCAGGAACAAGCTGGTGGCGACGACAAGGCTGGTGATCCAGGCCGGCAGCCCGATCCCTTTTCTGGAACGCGTGCGCTCATCCGGCAGCGGCTCGATGAAATTTTGCAGCTCGGGTGGCAGGCATGGCCCGGCTAGCGGGGGTTTCTGCGGCCAGTTGGTGGACGAATCGCACTTCCGATCGGATGGCTTGCGGGCCGCGAGCACCGGGCGCGGCATTTTCATCCATTGTAGGTCCGGAGGAGCCGGCGCGGCCACGATGGCGCACGGAGCAGCTAGCAGCGCCAGGGCCGGACGCGCCTGAAATGTTGCTACGATTCCCTGGATTTTGGATTCATACGCGTCGAGCCCCAATTTGATCTCGTCGAGCACCGCTTCCGCTTGGAGCTTTAGCGCTTCCGAGATTGCGCCGGCTTGGCCGATGAATCCGATTGCGGCACAGAAGGGTTCGGAGGGGACCGCCAGTTTCGGAGCTACGGGTTTAGTGGCCGCGAACGGTGATGATTTGGCAGATGATGCTACGGCGGCAAGTGACGGCTGTGGCGTGGGCGCCGCGGCAGCGTGGATAAGAGCTGCTAATTTCGGAGATGGCGATGCACCCGTGCCGAGCCCTGCGATTTGGGGAGCTTGCAAGGGGAACGGTGCCGGCTGTGGCATGCGCGGTGCGGTTCCGGGAGTTGGTTGCGCGACCGGCGGCTTCGAAGATTGAATGCGTGGTGCAGTTCCACAGGGAGGGCTCGGTGGAATCGGTAGCTCCACCATTTTGGGAGAAGGCAAAGGCACGCTCAGCGGCTCCGTCTTTGGCAGCGATGTGGTCTTCGGAGAGGATCGGGCCGGAATTCGGAGCTCTGCGATTTGCGCCACACGGGCGAGGAATGGGTTCGGCTGGGCCGCCAGCCGCGGTGCTGTGTCAGGTTGCGCGGCGGATGGGTTCCGGGGCTGGATGAGAGGCGCAGTGGTCTGAGGAGGACCTATCGGCGCGGCCAGCTCCACGAACGCGGGCGTGGGTGGCTTCTTGGCGGGGGCTGCTTCAACCGGCGTCGCTTTCGCGGATTCCACTAGCGGACGCACCAGGGAATCAATGGTTTCACCGGTTGGAAGGGCGGGGTCTTCCTCGGCTGCAATAGTTGTTTCGACAGTTACGGAGGAGTGTCCGTTGGTCAAACCAAAAAGCAGATACTGCTCCGGTGCGGGAGCGAGCAACGGTACGGAAGGAACGGCCCGAAGCTGCTCTAACATTGCTAAGACACCGCTGGTGTTGGCTAATACACCGTTGGTGCTGGCCAAGACGTTGGTGTCGGCCAATACACTGTTGGTGCCGGCCAATACAGCACTGATGACGGACGATGCTCCGTTGGCCGCGCTGGACGATGCTCCGCTGGTTTGTCCCTGCGCACAAGAGGGGCATTCCCGTACGGCCGGCGAACAGTCGCGCCCGCAATCGGGACAGATCCAGCACAACATATACCTACAGTAAGCCGAAAGCGCTTCCGGATCTGTCGGGGACTCACCCTACCTAACCCTAGGT
>JBEKJJ010000344.1:0-7310 GCA_050011295.1 Bryobacteraceae bacterium | reverse complement strand
TTGTTCACCAGCTACCAGCAGATGCGCATGGTGTACGATCGCGTGTCGCTCGAAATCGATTATCCGACGCTATTGCAGGGCACCGGGCCACGCAGCGCGCTGCTGGACGAATTTCGCCGCACGCCGCACTGCGTCCTGTTCGCGACATCGTCTTTCTGGCAGGGAGTGGATGTGCAGGGCGATCAATTGAGCTGCGTTATTATAGACAAGTTGCCGTTCGCGGTTCCGAGCGATCCGGTTGTAGAAGCCAGAATCCAGCGCATCCGGGAAGACGGAGGCAATCCGTTTTACGAATATCAAATTCCCCAGGCGGCGCTGGCGTTGAAGCAGGGATTCGGACGGCTGATCCGCAGCAGGACAGACCGGGGAGCGCTGGTTTTGTTGGACAATAGAATTACCAAGCAGCGCTACGGGCAGGTATTTTTCGACAGCCTGCCGAACTACAACTTCACTACCCAGCTCAGCGACGTGGAGAAATTTTTCGATGTTTGAGATTTCCGTGGAACAAACCTTCGCAGCCGGACACGCGCTGCGCAACTACAAAGGCAAATGCGAGAACGTGCACGGCCACAATTATCGCGTCAGGGTGACCATTGAGGGAGAGCAACTGGACGCCAACGGGCTGTTAGTGGACTTTGTGGATGTAAAACGCCTGATGGGAGGAGCGATTGAATACCTGGACCATCGCTTCATCAACGATCTGGAGCCTTTCGACAAAATCAACCCGTCAGCGGAAAACATCGCCAAATATTTCTATGACCGTTTGCACGCTGGAATAAAGAACGAAGTGCCGGTGCGCATCGCGGAAATTCGGGTTTGGGAAACGGATACCAGCTCGGCCGTTTACCGGCCGTAGTTTTGGAAGGCTCAATGCCTGGTCCAAAGTGTTAGCGTCCAAAGTACTCGGCGTTCTTTTGGGCGAACTCCGACCACTTCTCCGGCAGGTCATCCAGGGCGAAGATCGCCGATACCGGACACACAGGCACGCAAGCGCCGCAGTCAATGCATTCCACCGGATCGATGTAGATCATGTTGTGCTCGGCGAACGTGGGTTCGTCCTTCTTAGGGTGAATGCAATCTACTGGGCAAGCGTCGATGCAAGCCGCGTCTTTTGTGCCGATACAGGGTTCTGCGATTACGTAAGCCATTCTGACTCCAGAAGCGCCGCCGGACGTGGCGGCGAATGGGATTAAGCCTCATTATAGCCTGTCTCCAGCGAGAGTCGTGAACATCGGGTCGAAGTGCTTGATTTGCCTGTCAGATGGCGAAATTTCGGGGCTGTTGGGCCATGCTATGCTTCCATCAGATGGCCACTAAGTCGCAGATACGGGCGGAAGACTATCTGCGCATGACGTTCGAGCATGATGCTGAGTTCGTCCACGGTGAGATTGTGGAGCGCAGCATGCCGGATTTAACACATGGAAGAATTCAGGGCCTCGTAGTAATTGAATTCGGAAGGCTCACGCGAGCTCATCGTCTGTACCCTTGCGTTGAGGTGCGGATGAAGGTCGCCCCAGGTGTCTATCGAATCCCAGACGTTGCCGTATTTGCGCCACCACTGCCGGAAGTGCCCGTGCCCGATAAGCCTCCGCTAGTAGTAGTGGAAATCCTCTCGAAAGACGATCGCCACTCAGACCTCATGCAAAAGCTGGAGGAGTACCGCAAGTGGGGTGTGCCGCACATCTGGGTCATCGATCCCGCAATGCAGCGATTCTCGATGTACACTGAACTCGGGCTGCAAAACGTTTCGTCGCTCGTTCTTTCCGATTATCCGTTTCAATTGACGCCCGCTGAGCTGTTCGCAAATCTCTAAGATGTCCTCCAAGACCCAGATCCGGTCAGAAGATTATCTGCGCATGACGTTCGAGCATGACGCCGACTTTGTCCACGGTGAGATTGTGGAGCGCAGCATGCCGGATGAAATACACTCAGCAATTCAGTTTTTGATCTTGCTGAAATTTGGAAGCTTGGTCCAGTCTTACCCTCTGTATCCTCGGCCCGAGATACGGATGAGAGTTGGACGGGATCGATATCGAATCGCCGACATTGCCGTCTTCGCCGGATCGCATCCCCAGCCAGTTCCGGAAACGCCTCCGCTAGTGGTGGTGGAAATCCTCTCGAAAGATGATCGCTACTCAGACGTCATGCAGAAGCTCGACGAATATCGCGAATGGGGAGTTCCTCACATCTGGGTAATCGATCCTTCGACGAAACGATTCTCGATGTACACCGAACTCGGCCTGCAAAACGTGTCGTCGCTCGTTCTTCCTGATTATCCGTTTCAGTTGACACCCGCTGAGCTGTTCGCCAATCTCTAATTCTCCGCAGGTTTCTCCACGTGGTCGATTACGTAATATTCCACCGGTCCCTTTTGCGCCTCCAGCTTCAGACCAAGCTGTTGCCTCAAGGCGTCAAAAATCGACGGACGATCCAGAAATCCGGGCGGCAGGTTCTCTTTGGGAAAATCCATTCCAGGTGGGAGCTCCGGCAGAAACGACAGCGTGAAGTCGTAGAACTTATCAAGCCCCGTTTTGTCGATCACCGGCCGCTCATCCCTTTGGAGGACACCGTTCCCGAACCACCAGGAGAAATATTGCATGGGAACCCTCTTCCCGACTACAACACCGCCAGGGCCGCCTTGGATCGGAATATCGGAAAACCGATCGCTCTCGCTTATCTTCATCTTCGACCCTGCCTTATCCTGCGTCAGTAAATACACAGGACCCTCCTTGATCTCCTTATGAAATTTCAGTTTGAACTCATCCGCCAGCAGATTCTGAAACATCGTGTGCAGATCGTCGAGGTTGTAGGATTTGTCCGCCTTCGCATCCACGTCGAAGAGGTCAGTATCCAACCAACCCGGGCCGCCCGTGATCTGCCGCATGGGGATCTTATACATCAAGCTGATCATGAGCTTTACCGGAACGCTCTCGGCTTTATACTCCTGACCTCCGGGCAGTGGCTTTATTCCACCGCCGCGACCGCTTGGTTTTGAAGGCTTGATGGACGACACTTCGAATGTCAGCCGCGCCGGCTTTTCCTGGCACATCAGGCTCGTGGCGGCGGCCAAAATCCACAATCTGCGTTGGATCATGGAAACACCTCGATTCACCCATGTTACGGGATCAGCATTACCGGCGCTTGCCAGAACGCCGCACGCTGGCCGGTTGGGTCGAGTATCGTGACCTGGCAGTTATATTCGCCGGGCGGGAGCTTCGCAAGCGAGAGGCTGAACTTGAGAGGCGTAGTCTTCAGCCGATTGCTCAGCGCTTCGGTGACTTGGAGCGGCGGGGTCTCGAACGCTTTGGCTTGGCCACGGTAAAACGTCACGAACGCAACCAGCGGGTGCGCGTTTGGCTCCGCTTGCTGATAGGCCTGCAAATATACGTACATCTCGCGGCCTTTGCTGAATACTCGCGTTACGCTCGGGATCAGCTTCTGGCCTTCCTGCACCAGCGGGTTCACACTCTCGGCCTTCCCCTTATCTTTCGCCGCATTGTAGAGCGCGTCTTTGAAATCCACTCGCTGACTGCTCAAGACTACCGAACTGATCGCAATCCGTTTGTCTTCCTTGTTCAAGTTTGGAATGAGGAAACCAGTTTCATAGGTTCCGATTCGTCCGGTCTCGGCATCGCGCGCCAGGAATTTGATTTTGTATTTTCCCGGCAGCAGCGTGAAGCCGGTGTCGTACTCAACGGGACGCTTCGCCAGTTCAGCCGCGGTGGCGTCAGTGAGCTTGATATTCACTTTGTCGCGTACGTTCGAAATGGTAGTTCCGAAATCGTCCTTGATTTCGCCGATGAAATCCAGCAGCGTGTGTTCGGCGCCGCCGCGCTTGGCCAGCGCCAACTCGCTGCCGGGGATCTTGACGACTATCGGTACGAAATACTCGGCCCGGTTGAGCTGGAAATAATCCACCTCCATGGCAATGGTAAGCTCCGTGACCGGATCGCCCAACATCAGCGCATCTTCAAGCTGCCGCTCTTTTTCGGCGGTCGAGAATTTCCCGAACTGCTTGCCCGCGAAGTAGCCTTGGCGATAGTCGACGCTGGCGCTCAAGCCGTTCGCAAGCGAGATTTTGATGCGCCGGAATTTCCCGTCCAGGGCCGCATTGGTGGTGTAGTAGCCGATCAAGTAATAACTCGATATCGCCTGCTGCGCTTGCACCATCCCCTTGGTCAGGTCGTTGTAGTCCAGCAGCGCCTTGCCGCCGGTGTCGGCGGCGAGCGTCCACAAGTTGTCTTGCGATTTCTGAAAATTGTCGCGGAACGCCATTGCGGACGCTCCGTTGTACATGGCAAGACCACCTGGAGACCCATGAGTGGCGTCGCCGAGCGGCGCTTGGGCCATTAGGCCGCGCGCATCAATGGGCCAGAACGAGACGCCGGCGCGGATGGCGGCATTGATGGTGGCATGAAGCTGCGCCTGGTTGTCGACCCCGTTTAATCTCAGACCGCTCGCAAAATAAATAAGCGCCTTCTTCTCATTGAGCGAGCCCAACATTCTGGCCGCGGTCTGCAAAGCAGACAGTTGCCGGTCCGTGTTGAAGATGTTGAATTCCGTGTCGTCCTGGCCAAAGGCGGCGCCGGTATCGGCAGAGCTGGCATCGTTGGCGGTATCCGCGGTGTTCTCGTCTTCGCCTACGATCAGGGTTTCGACGATGCTTTCCAGACGGTCGCGGTCGGCGGTGAAATCCTGCAAAATCTTAACGGCGCCCTGCTCATAAACCATGATTGCCAACAGGTCCGACGCCGTCATCTGGGTCTGGACGAATTTCATCGCGGCGGAGAAGGCGCGCAACTGATCGGTCTCAGGCATCGCGCTCATGTCGAAATAAAGGGCCAGCAGCCGATGGTCCCGGTATTTGGTATTTCCGGGCGCCTCGGGCGCGATTTGTGTTTTGGGCAGCTTCGCGAAAGGCGCGGCTCTCGACGCGGGCGTCGCGCTGGGAGTGGGGGCTTCGGCTTGGAGCTTCTGGAATTCGAAAAAGCGGATTGTCTGCGGTACGCCATCCTCGGTGACCGTGAAATCCTTCGCAGTCAGGTTTTCGACGGCATTGCCGTTCTTGTCTTTCACCGAAACTGTTTCCACCACCAATTGAGTGCTGCTCTGGAAAGTGGCTGGCGCTGAGGCCGGCGCATTTTGGCCTACCTGCTGGGCGTTGACTGTGAAAAGTAGACAGAAGAATATGGCTGCCGCGAGTCGCATCGTTAGAACCTCACTCGCACCGTGGTTTGCAAGCTGCGCATAGCGTTCGCTGTGGTTGGCAATCCAAATTGCGCGCTTCCCACCGTGGTATTCCAATTCGGATACGTGACGTTGTTGAGCGCGTTGGTGGCATCCACGCGGAAGTCCAGGCTGAGTTTGTCCGTCATCTGGAAGACGCGGCCCAGAGAAAAATTGAGCGAGAACTGCGAGGGACCTGTAATTGAGTCTCTGCCGGCATTGCCCCACTGGCCAGAAACCGGAATCGTATACGCCGCCGGATTCAGGTGAAGGCCCGGCGGCGCGTTGTAGAGCGGCGCGCCAGTGTAGTCCGGACGAATGCTTCCCGTGACGCCCGTACCTCCGACAGCCGCGAAATAGATAGGCGTCAGAGGCAGCCCCGTCCCGGCGGCGATTTGGCTTCCGAAGGTCCATTCCTTGAAGAGCACGCCCTTCCAACCACTCAGCAGCGTGCCCCCGCCGAGCCCCATGCCCGTGGTGTATTGTATCTGCGCGTTCAACAGATGGCGCTGATCGAAATTCGAGAGGCCGCGTTCGGCGCTGAGATCCAACCAATTTTGAGCGATAACCGCGGTTCCCTGATTGTGGCCGCCCAACGCGGCGTCGTCAATCGATTTCGAGTAGGTGTATTGCAGGCTGGCGGTGAAGCCGCTGCGCAGCCGCCGGCGCAATTGAACCTGACCGGCCTCGCGCGTCGCATTGCCGTTGGAAGTAACATATTGAAACCCGGCGGGACAGGTGGGGCACGGATTCACCGCGCCCAATGGATAGGTGTTCGGCAGGAAAATCTGCTCGGCCCGCGTTCCTTTGCTGCCGAGATACATTACACTCAGCACCAGAGCGCCGGGCAGATCGCGCTGCACCGACATTTGCCAATTCTGGTTGTAGCCCAACCGGAAATTGGGATCCACCGCGAAGGTGTTGGGCGTGATGGTGGGGGACGCATTGAAACCGCTCGCGAGCGTGAGCGGATCGCTCGGACTATTCTGCACGCTCAAGCTTTTGGAAAGCGGGAACTGCTGCGCCATCTGCGTGGCCAGTGGCAAGTAGACGGAAGTATTGTAGTAAACGCCATATCCGGCGCGAACCACCATGGAAGATGCTGCTAGCGGACGCCAGGCGAACGCAACGCGCGGCTGAATGGCACGTTTGTCCGGATGGATGAGCGAATCGGGGTAGGAGGTTCCGGTAAGCGATCCGGTGGGATGGCTTGCGACAACAGGAACCTCCGCCGCGAAGCCGGACGCAATGTCCAAGTTCACCAAGCGGCCGTATTTTTCAGTAATCGGCGACCAGTATTCCCAGCGAACACCCGCATTCACCGTGAGCGCGGGACTCAGCCTCCAATCATCGTTGACATAAGCTTCATATGTGGACGAACGAAAATACTTGTCGGCGTTTCCAAATGCTATGGAACTTGTATCGGGCACTCCCAGCAGGAATCCGGCGAAATCGGAGCCCGCAGCCGCGCCGGTGAAAGTAAAAGTGCCGCGTGGGTCTTGCTGGGACAGGATGTTGAATTCCTGGCGGCGGAAGTCGCCTCCGAAGGAAATATTGTGACCGCTGTGGCTCCAAAGATTGTCCATGGAAACCGCGCTGGTTTGGTTGCGATTGTCGGACGGCAGGCCGTCTGAGAGACTCGCGATTCCGCTGGCGAAATTGAGGCTGGGCGGTCCCCAATTCACGGGAGATTGATTATTGCCTGAGATGCCCGCGTCGCCTGAGACGTTCACGAGATTCTCGAAGTAGGGTGTAACCCGCGTCGCGAGGCGGCTGAATTGATATCCGACGTTGGTAAATAGTCTGGGCGTGAAGCTGTGACGCCAGTTGGCCTGGAAGTTGAGCCCCAAAGTTTTTGTTGTATCGAGGAATTCAAAGAGGTTCGGAGTATCCGAGCGCGTGCTCTGCAGCGCGAACAGGAAGGAAAGCTGATTCTTGCGGTTGAATGTCTTGAACAGCCGCGTTTGCAGGCTGTCCTGGTGCATGTTGCCGACAATCGGGATCTGATAGTTGTATTGTGTTCCGCCCGCGAAGTTGGGAAGCGGATAGAAGCGTAGCAGCGCCAGCGCCTGCGGGCTGATCAG
>JBEKJJ010000343.1:0-12015 GCA_050011295.1 Bryobacteraceae bacterium | reverse complement strand
TTCGCCAGTTTCCCCATCTTCCAACTCGGCTACCCAGACCTCGGTCCAAGCCCTCGGCCTGCAGCATGCGCGCATCTTCGTCGCTGATCCTGATCCGTGAATCGCCTCTTTGGGAAAGCGTCCAGCCCCGCGAGACTGCGATCAGGACCAGGCTCGCAGAGGTGCAAGCCTGTTAACGTGAGGGTGGGCCTGTTCATCCGGGTCCCCGGTAGTATCTCGGTTTGGTGATTCTCTGCGACTCTTGGAGGAGGTTTTTTCCGTCTATAAAAAAGGAAAAGCGGGGCCCGTTCCAAAAGCGTGTCCAAGGCCCCCGTAAGTTGATAGATAATGTTGTCTTTTCAAAGGCTTAGCGCCTTCCGCTAAAAGGGCACTCTGATCGGTCTCCGCGAAACCCCCAAAACGGAAAAAACTCCCCCTTCCCGCCTTGCATTCAGAGACTGAGAAGAGCGTCCATGGGAGTGTTCTGAGGCAGGCGGGACAGGCGTTCCAGCCATGTGTGCAGATTTCCACAGAGAGGAACAGAGAGCGGAAATGAGGGAACCAAAGTGCTACCAAAATGCACCATTGTGGCGGGAGATTCACGCCTTGCGGGGCCAAAAAGTGGCCGAGTTGAAGAATAAGTACCTTTGCGTATTCGGGCGTGAGTCGCAATCGAACAACAAACCGTTTCTAGTGCGACGGATCGCCTGGCGGCTGCAAGCGGAGGCCGAGGGCTCGCTATCCGAGCGTGCGCGTCAGCGCGCCGTGGCTCTGGCCGAGGAGTCAGATCTGAGGATTCGAGCGCCGGAGACGTTCTTGAAACGCTTGTCGGGTGAAGTGGGCAAAAAAGCCGCCGATCCTCGGCTGCCGCCGGCCGGTACGATTCTCACGCGCCAGTTCCGAGGCCAGAGCATCGTGGTGGAGGTTTTGGAAAATGGGTTTCGCTACCAGGAGCAAGTCTATAAATCGCTGAGCGCAGTAGCCCGCCAGGTGAGCGGCGTGCAATGGAACGGATTCTCCTTCTTCGCGCTCCCCGGCAAGGCAGAGCGAGAACATGAGTAGTGCGCCGCAATTGAAAACGGGCGAGTCCGAACCGAAGACCTTCCGCTGTGCGATCTACACACGGAAGTCGACCGAGGAAGGGTTGAACCAGGAGTTTAATAGTCTGGATGCGCAACGGGAAGCCGCCGAGGCCTACATTCGCAGCCAGCGGCAGGCAGGCTGGACAGCGCTCGGAAAGCGGTATGACGACGGAGGATACACAGGAGCGAACCTGGAACGTCCCGCGCTGCGAAAACTGTTGGCGGACATCCAGGCCGGTGAGATCGATTGCGTACTGGTTTACAAGATTGACCGGCTGAGCCGCTCGCTGTTGGATTTTGCGCGCCTGATGGAGATCTTCGAGAGGCACCAGGTCAGCCTGGCTTCGATTACGCAGCCGCTGAACACCACAGCTTCGATGGGCCGGCTAACGCTGAATATACTGCTCTCGTTTGCGCAGTTTGAGCGCGAGATGATCGCCGACCGTACGCGCGACAAAATGGCGGCGGCGCGGCGGAAAGGCAAATGGGTAGGAGGCAAGCCGCCGCTGGGTTACGATATTGCGGCGGCTGAGGGCAGGCTGGTAGTGAATGATCAAGAAGCTGGACGGGTGCAAGTGATCTTCGAGGTCTATCTCCAATGTCGATCGCTGGCCGCAACTCTGGCTGGGCTGGAGGCGCGAGAGTGGACAACCAAGCATTGGAAGAGCAGGGACGGAGTAGAGCATGTGGGCCGGCCGTTTACAAAGACGGGCTTACGGCGGCTATTGAGCAATGTGCTGTACGTCGGACGCGTCTCGTATCAGGGCCAGGAACACATGGGCGAGCAGGAGGCCATCATCGAACAGAGTGTCTGGCAGCGTGTCCAGCGCCGGCTCGCCGAGGAGCGGGAAGCGAAGCTTGTCTTGCCGGAAAGAAGGCCCCAGAAGATGGGGAATCCGGCCCGGCCTGCGCCTTCGACAGCACAGCGAGCCGAACCAGTGCCGCGCGTGGCTCGGCTACTGGCCTTGGCGCTGAAGTTCGAGGAATTGATTGACTCCGGACAGGTGAGCAACTACGCCGCCCTAGCGCAACTGGCGAAGATATCGCGCTCGCGAGTGACGCAGATGATCAACCTGTTGAATTTGGCGCCGGACATACAGGAGGCGATTCTGTTTTTGGGACCGGAGGAAGCTCAACGCCGAGAAATCTGTGAACCATCGCTGAGGAAGCTGACGGCGACCCTGCTGTGGTTCGAGCAGCGGGAGCAATGGAGAAGGTTGCTTCATCCCAAGCCCAAACCATAGCCGGGTGGTTGGGCAAAAACACTGAAGCCGGTCGGAAAACATCTTTCAGATCAGACCGCGAAAATATTTTTTCGACGCATTAAGTCCCGTCGAATCAATTGCGCGTTTAGCGGCAATTCACCGTAATGTCCAGTTCCCCACCAAGCGAAGTAAAAATCTTCTTAAAGTTGACGATTCTAGTGATCGGCGAAAGGTGAACTGATGCGAGCGATTCTAAACCACACTATGCGCGGCGACGTCATGCATGATCCATTTCCGGGCTCCACCGTGACCCTGATCGCAGCCGAGATAACAGGCTGGGTTGGCTACCGGCAGGAGTTCCGAACCGGGCCAGGTAGAGGTCGTCCGGAACGGGTGCGGCTACCGCTTCGATCCAGTGAAATTCGCCAAGAGGGGAAGTGAGCATGGCCAGACCACCCTTTCAACCCACCGACGAGCAGCGCCGCACGGTGAGGTCACTAGCGGCCTTCGGAACCAGGCAGGACGATATCGCGATCATTCTGGGACTCTCGCCGAGGACCGTGCGGAAGTACTTTCGCCAGGAACTGGACCGTGGAGCTCTGGAGGCCAATAGCAAAGTCGCTCAAGCTCTCTACAAGAAGGCCCTCGCAGGTGATACCGCGTCCGCCATCTTTTGGCTGAAGTGCCGTGCCGGCTGGCGCGAGCGCGGCGGCTTGGAGTTGGGCTCTGCACCGGCCCCGCCCTTTCTAGTTGCGCTCGAACAGGGGACTTCTTGAACCTTGCCGTGTAGAGTCCCATGTTGAGCGAGGAGAACACTCTTTTGAAGTTAAGGATTATGCGAGATGACTCTACAACACTGGTCTTTAGATAAGCTTCTTCCCTACAGCCGCAATCCGCGCAAAAACGACCATGCGGTCGATCGGATGGTGGCGTCCATTCAGGAATTTGGATTCAAGATCCCGATTCTCGCCCGCAGCAGCGGGGAGGTTGTAGATGGCCATTTGCGGCTCAAGGCCGCGCGGAAGCTCGGCCTGGCTGAAGTACCGATCATTCTCTGTGACGAATGGAAGGAAGCCCAGGTCAAAGCGTTTCGTCTAATGGTGAACCGGTCGGTCGCCTGGGCGGACTGGGACACCGAACTGCTCAGCCTGGAACTGGAGGAACTGAAGGATCTCGATTTTGTTCTGACTTTGACCGGCTTCGACTCCAAAGAGATCGACGATTTGCTTTTTGATCCCGGTTTGGATGAAGCCGCCGACGCAGTCCCGGTCTTGCCGCAGGAGCCCGCCTCCAGACTGGGAGACCTCTGGCTCTGTGGCAACCATCGCGTCCTCTGTGGTGACGCCACCGCCCCCGATGCAGTGGCACGATTGTGCGGCGCCGATTCTCCTGCCGTGATGATCACCGATCCTCCGTACGGAATCGAGCTCGATTCGGAGTGGCGTGACCGGGCTGGACTCAACGGCTGTGGTCCTGCCGAGCACAGCTACATGAAACATCGCACTGAGGGCCACACGAATACCACCATCTCCTCAGACACACGGGCCGACTGGTCGGAGGCTTTCGCACTCGTTCCAAGCCTCCAGGTGGCCTACGTGTGGCACGCCTCCAAGTTCACGCGCGAAGTTCTGGACGGCCTGCTGCGCATCGGATTTCTGCATCACCAACAGATCATCTGGAACAAGGGCAGACCGGTCTTAACCAGAACCTTGTACTGGTTCGCTCACGAGCCCTGTTGGTTTGTCCGTAAGAAGAATGCGCCATGGTACGGAAAGCCGGGAGAGAACTCGACGGTCTGGGAGGTCCCCTCACCCAAGTTCATCATGGGTGGATCGGAGGAAGATAAGTTCGACCATCCCACGCAGAAACCGCTGGAACTGATGCGGCGCCCGATCTTGAACCATACTCGGCGCGGCGAATTGATCTATGATCCCTTCCTCGGCAGCGGCACTTCGCTCCTGGCTGCCGAGACTACCGGACGCATCTGCTACGGTTTGGAACTCGATCCCAAGTTCGCGGACGTGATTGTCCAGCGCTGGCAACAGTTCACCGGTCAAGCCGCCCTGCTAGCCGACGATGGCCGCAGCTTCGATTTGGTGGCGGTCGAGCGTGCCCGCTCCCAGGAGGTGCTATAACTATGCCGCGGCTCAGAAGAAGCCCGACGAATGCAGCCCTTCCTGTTGGCCAACGGGGAAGGAGTGCAGCCGCCATGATCCGGCTCAAACCGCCGCAGTGGGCCGTGTTCAATTGCGACTCCCGGTTCCGGTTCCTGGTCGCTGGACGGCGCTTCGGGAAGACCTTCTTGGCCCAGGTGGAATTGTGCCGTTCGGCCTGGGCCAGCAGCCGGCTGGCCTGGTATGTCGCTCCCACCTACAAGCAAGCCAAGCGCATTGCGTGGAAACCTCTCAAGCATATGACCCGGCCCTACTGGGCCTCTCAGCCCAACGAAACCGATCTGCGAATCGAACTCATCACGGGCGGTACGATCTGCCTGCGTGGCGCGGACAACTACGACTCCTTACGTGGCGATGGGCTGGACTTCTTGGTTTTGGACGAGTACGCATCGATCGCACAGGAGGCCTGGACCGAAGTGTTGCGGCCAGCGCTCGCAGACAAACAGGGCCGCGCCCTGTTCATCGGCACGCCCAGGGGATACAACCACTTTCATGACCTGTATCAGGCCGTACAATGCCGGTCCGAGTGGACCACCTTCCAGTTCACCACCGAGCAAGGCGGCAATGTTTCCAAACAGGAACTGGAAAGCGCCGCGCATGAGTTGGATGAACGCACCTACCGCCAGGAGTTTCAGGCCAGCTTTGAAAATCTCGGCACCGGACGCGTCTATCACGCCTTCCAAACCGAATACAATGTGCAACCTTTGCAGTTTCACTCCCGGTATCCATTGTTCTGGTCTTTGGATTTTAACGTCAACCCCATGTGCTCAGTGATCGGTCAGCAGATCAATGGCGTCGTCCACGTGTTGGACGAAATTGTTTTGAATGATTCGCATACCCTGGCAGCTTGTGAAGCTTTCCTCCACCGAGTGCGTGGCTGGCGGCCGGGTTATTGGCCCCTACATTTATCCCTGTACGGGGATGCGACCGGCGACCACCGTCACACTTCTGCTTCCCGTACGGATTGGCAAATCGTGAAGGATTTCCTCTACCAGCATGCGGCCGAGTTCGCGGTTGCTAACAAGGTTCGCCATGTCAATCCCGCATTGAAGGACCGTCTCAACTGTGTTAATGCCCTGTTACGGAATCAGGCGAGGGAACACCGCTTGCTGGTGGACCCACGCTGTAAGGAACTGATCCGGGACTTTGAGCAGGTGTGCTGGAAGACGGACCCCCACCGCAATCCGCTCACGGAACTGGACAAGTCTGACCCCCTGCGCACGCATGTGAGCGATGCGCTGGGCTACCTGATCGCGGCTGAGTTTTCCATGTATCCGCCTGGCGGGTATCGTAGTGAATTCATCGCCTGAGCGAGGCGTTCAGAGACGATGGTTTGTGACGCTTGGCTCTCGAAAGCCGTCACACTTTGGCTCATTCTCTCCGATACCCGGCCGCTCGCGCGACCGCATTGCCGTTCCTTCGCCACAGCACTTTGTCCTGCGAATGCCGCTTGCATTTCTGTTGGAATCGAGGCATGAATGTGGTGGTTGCGGCACCGGAGCCGCTTCCGGAGAAGCGAGGGCAGAATGGCGATGCTGGAAGAAGCTCTGGACAGTCTGCAGTGGAGGATTTTCCGCCTCTTCCTGGTGGACCTGGAGGACGAAGACGTGAAGCAGGTCAGTGAACAGTTGAACAAAGAGCTGCAGGCACGGCGGGATTGCGAACATAGCGCCGTGCGGCTGTTCTTCAGTACGCTCGCGGGAAGCGATTTGGAACTGGCCCGCCAAGCGATCCGAAACGAGCAGGCCGCGCGCGCCCAACATCGGCGTATCCTGGGCTTGCTCGCAACTGGAAGGAAGCGCCGCAAACCAGCCGCGCGCTGAGACTGCCGCCTCAGTTCGCAGTTCCTCGTTTCGCCGGTCGCATCGCCCTTCCTTCGCCCGGGGATGGCCGGTCACGAGATTTGCCTTGCGTTTCCCGGCCTCTGGAGGGATGAATGTCGTGACTGCGGCAACCTGCCGCCACAAGGAGAAAGCTCACCTATGAACGCTTCTGAACAACCCGCTGTTGATACCGCGGCCCAAGAAACCGCCCCCAAAACTCGCGCCACCAAGCGCGCCCGCGCCGCAAAGGCACCCGTCAAACGGGCAAACCGCGCCCGCAAGCCAACCCGCCAAGGTAAAGTCGCCGCTAAGAGGCCCGGCACCAAGACGGCCAAGATTCTGGCCCTACTTCGGCGGCCCAGCGGCGCCACGCTCCAGGAACTTCGCAAAGCTACCGGCTGGCAAGCCCACTCGGTGCGCGGCTTCCTCAGCGGCACACTCAAAAAGAAGATGGGTCTGCGTGTCGATTCCGCCCGGCGCGCTGACGATGAGCGCGCTTACCGCCTGGGCTCGCTTTAGTCCCCCACCGTGCCGCCGCTCCTTTCTGGACGGCGGCATTTCACCTTCGTGCGACATCCGATGTCGCTCCCCTCCACGCGCCCCACCGGGTTGTTGACAAATGGTCAATCGTCGGACTGACAGAGACTTACTCGCGGCGCGTGCAGTCCTCCGAATGAATCTTTGGGTTACACCTCCCAGCGGTACTAGTTTTCGAGCGATCCCTGGAACTGACAAGCATGCAGCATCCTCGACGTATCGTGAACGTGAGGTTGTTAACTGGAGAGAAGGCTCGTTCATTCGGGCACCCGAATGAACGAACCCACCCTGTCGTTAACAGCTGGCGTGTTAACTGGCCAGTGATCCACTCGATTCATCCGGGGACCCAGACGAACAGGCCCACCCTGTGACGCTTTCCCAAAGAGGCGATTCACGGATCAGGATCAGCGACGAAGATGCGCGCATGCTGCAGGCCGAGGGCTTGGACCGAGGTCTGGGTAGCCGAGTTGGAAGATGGGGAAACTGGCGAAGATGAGGCGGTAATGGAAGTAGCCACCGAGATCGGCTGCGGATCGCTGGAGATCCGGCTAGCCGTCGGGGGACGCGCGAATCTGTTTGCTACTGAACTTTGTTGCGTTTTGGTGGATGGCGAGTTGCTGAAGCAACTCAACTGCACTTCCAGCATCGTAATCGCGACCTCCTTCAATTTTTCTTATGCGCGGGCCGGGCAGCGAGTGGCCACGGTGAAGAGCATTCCTTTTGCTGTATCAAAGTCGCAATTGGAGGCCGTAATATCGATTGTCAGAGAGCGAGGGCCGATTCTACAGGCCCGGCCCATCCGTACGCCATGCGTGGGCGTGCTGTATACGGATCCGCTGAACGGGGAATGGGGCAGCGGGCCCGGGCCGAATGGGATTTGGGAAAGGCCGATCGAGAGGCTGGCGGAGATGAGCACTACTTTTGCAATGAGTCTCGGCATAGATCGTCTCCAAGGTGGGCTTATAAACAGATGGGGCATGGTTTTAAACAGAGAGCTCATGGTTTGTGGCGAAGTTCTCAAAGTTCACTCGTATGCCGGTGTGAAAGGGACGGTGCCTGGCCATGAATCCGTGGATCGCGAAGGCGCTGGTGCTCGCAGGTACCGTGGTGATGATCGCCATTCGTGCGCCGCACGGCCACCGGAACTCATTCCGCTCACGCGCCCGGCCTACGGGCCGCTGGCAATTCCAGCCCAGTTTCTTTTGCAAGATCCACCACACGTGCCCGGAGTGATAATCAACCCCAAACTCTTCCCGAATCACGTGCGCGATTCGGTCCAGGGTCCACAGGCCGTTGGGAAACCCGGCCTTCTCGGGTCCGGCTCGCTCTTCCTAGCGTAAAGACAAATTGTATTCCGGGCTCCAGCGACGTTCGAGGTCTGGTGAGCAATATTGGACAGACTACCAATCCTGAATCGGTTAGCTTAGTTTGGATGCGTAGCGTTCTCTCGCCGCAACCGCATCTGCCGTTTTAGAGGCACGTTAACTTAGCCGGAAAGGGACGTCATGGAATTTTGGTTGGACAAAAGCAGGGTTGCTTTCACAACGCAACCAAAGGGAATAGCATCGGTCACCCTGGACGTGTGGGAACAGAGTAGCGTGGTCAGTCTCCCGTTCAAGTTTACGGCGTCCTTCATGAGCGAGATCGATGCAAGAGTGTATCTGACGGCAAAGTATCCTCATGCGTTGGAAAAGATTATCGTCGAGAAGATCGCCAACGCCGACGAAGTTGATTCCAGCTTGAGCGTGACAAGACCAACTCCCCCATACGACCTACGGGACGACGATGCATGGCGGAAATATCGGGACGACAGCCGTCGCTTCAGAGAGGCGATTAGCGGCGGCGCTAACGCATAGGTATCCGATTCGGGATAGGAGGATGGAAATGGACAGACGCAATTTCTTACTCTCCGGGACGGTCTTAGTGTCCGCCCTAACGGCCCGTGCACAAGACAAGAGCGCAAAGCTGGAAGTTCAGGTGAGCTATACCGGCTCCGGCCCGGTAGACGAATCGCACAAGGTATATGTCGTGCTTTGGGACAACCCGAATTTCGTTACGGAAGAGGCGGGTGCCCCACCAATCGACCTCAAAGGAGTTTCTTCAAGATCGTCGTCCGTTCAATTCGACGACATCCAAACGAACCCGGTATATGTGAGCATGGTCTATGATCCGAGCGGAAAGTGGGACGTTCAAAGCCCACCGCCTGCGGGATCATCTCTTGGCTTCTATGCGACGGAGCCTGGAAAACCAGCGCCGGTAAAGCTTGAAGCGGGTAAAACTACAAAGATCTCCGCGCCGTTCGACGATTCGTTCAAAATGAAGTAGAGAGGTTTTCACAGACCCTGAAGCGCGATGACGTTCTATACCGATGCCGGAACTCGGCCCTCCAAATCTTTCGACCCTGCGAAACGGGCCGGGTCGTATTTTGAAGAGCGGGCCGTTCCTGTTTCGACGCAGCTTTGGCCAAAAGAACAAAGACGAAGACTTCCTGAGATTCGAACCGGGTGTCGATGGCCTCAATGAATCTTTAGGACACTCGTGTGGTCAAAATACTCGTCGCAGCAGGTTGGTCGAGTCCCGACCCCAAAGAGACATCAATTTAACATTGTTACCCTAGATCTTCGCTGGTTCAACGTTTTCAAAGGCTTCGAGTATTTTGTCCATACGGGATGCGCCCGTGATTTCGAACAGGTTCTCGCCGTAGGTCGAGTTCGGGCGGTGAACGAACTTCCTTCGCGCCAGGAGAGTATCGGCCCAGTCTTGCGAACGTACCGCCAGCCGAGGGGACCAAGCCAGAGGAGCCATTCCGACTCGAACGAACCAAGGTCGTTCCCGAAGATGCTCGGATGGTTCTTCATTATTTCGTCAAAATGGGCCTTCAGAAACTCAAACGCCATCTTCTGAGTATTGGGCGAAGCCTGTCCAGGCACAAGCAGTAGCAGAAAGCCGTCGGCGAGGGCTACTTTTCCGGATAGCACGGACTGCATGGCGGCCGTGACCGCCGCGGGATCGCGGAACGAAATCATCGCCTGCATCAAGCGCTGCTTATCACGCCGAGACGTCATCGAGGACCGCGGCGTTGGGCGTCAAATTTGGATTAGAAGTATCTTCCGGATACCCAGTCCCGGTGAGGTTCAAGCAGTTAGCCGGGAGTCCTGTGCCGAATTGCTCTTCCTCTGGCAACGGGCGATCCTGTGTAAACAGTAAGTTACTGACGCCCATCTCTACGTTGTAAGCCTCCCCTGCAAAGATGGCAGCGATTTGTTGGTTAAGGGGCGAGTCCTCGCGTAGTAGATTTTTTTGGACTTGTAAACAACCGGCTAAAATAAAGTCGCCGTCAGCTCGTGCGCTTTAGCCATGAGGACTGCGGTTTAGTTTCTCTTCCCAGTCTTTCAATGCTTCGATGACTTTCTCTGCTCGATCAGACAGCTCTTTCCCTTCCACAGTCCTAAGCAAATTACCTTAGGTGAGTTTGGGTCCGTTTTGGCACAGACCGGAGACCGTTGGCGCTCTACACGGCCGGCGATTCGAGGATGAGTTCGGTGGTGATCGTGATCGCCGCCTTCAGACTTCGATAAACCGGACACTTGTCTGCGAATATCCCGTGCACACGCGAAGCGGTCTCCCACTGATTCTCCTCCGCTTTGAGTCTCATCCGCACGTGAATACGTCGGATCGCAAGGGCTTATTTCCCGGCTTGGACCGCGCGTATAGTCCGGAAGAGTTCTCTATTCCAGTGGGTCTTTAGCAAGTATGCCCGAGCACCCAGCTTCATAGCGCCCTGGACATCGCTCTCATAGGTCGTCAGAATGATGATCTTCGCGTCAGGAAATTCGTTGCGAATTCCGACCATCGCTTCCAGGCCATTCATTACTGGCATCTGCAAGTCCATCAGCGTGATGTCTGGACGGTGTTCACGAAACTGCTGAATCGCTTCCCGTCCATTGGAAGCTTCCGCAACCAGGGTCATGTCCGGCTGAGTGGCCAGGACCGTGGCTAGGGCCTCCCGGAACATTGGGTGGTCGTCGACGACGAGGATTCGGATTGAATCTTGGCTCGGGATCATAGCTTTGCTACGGCGCCATGGACACCAAGAATAACCGGCTCCGATTCAGCCGGAAGATACGCCTTGCGCACCGGCCCTTTCACTCGCTCGATTCGGACTTCGGAACGGTAGACCACTTCAGACATGCGTCCTCCCCTCAATTCGGCTTGCGCTGGAACTCAGAGGGAGCGCGCTGCCGATCCAGCCCTTCGAATTTGAAGTGCCATTCGAGCGGCACATCTTGCGGCAGGTAGCACTTCCGATCGTCGCATGCCTGATACCGGAAGGATCCCTTCACGACCAGCTCGCCGGAAGCATCGACCAACGGCTTCAGAGCGGCCTCTTGCCCGAAAGTGATCTCCCGCTCGATCCGGATGCGCCCGCGATAAACGGGAACGGTCTCGTCGATCGCTTCCAGCCGTAACATCTCCGAAGCTGGATATTTGAAGGCATGTCGTTTTGCCGCAGGTCCGCCATCCTCCAGTTGCCAGTCGATCGGAATGTAGCCCTGGACGCCGGGAGCGTAGAGATGCATGCCGGGCTTCAGCTCGATTTTGAGACTGAGCGCAATGCGAAGGCCCGGCCGCGCGAGGTCGTTACTGGCCGACGTCGTAAGTTTGAGATGCTTGGTTTCATTGACTCTTTGCGCCGCCGAGACTAGGGCTCCGAACTGGCGGGCCAGAATGTCGGCCGTGGAAACGCGGTCTTTGTAGTCGTCTTCGAAGTATTTGGACAAGACCTTGCTCTCCGCAAAAAGCGATGAGATCGTGAACCAAAACAACCCGGTTCGTTTTTGCGCCGCCAGACACTAGCGGATGTTGTACCACCTACATGATCCGTCTGGCGCGGCTCTCATGTGTTGCCTCAACAAGGACGCACGGATGGGGTGAATGCCGAACAACTCTTTGTGTCGCTGCTGACGCTTGACGAGATAATAGTACGCTCGGAGTTTCTTCAACATGGCGGTACTGTTCATGCTGCCCCGATCGGCTTCATAGAAAAAGTGCACGAGCTGCGTTTCTTTGGCACGATCGAAAAAGCGTAACGAGAACAATCCATCCAGCTCAACTGGAAGACGCTCAGTTTCCCCGGACTCTTCCCAGGAGAATTGGTGGCCATCGCGCGACGATTTGACTTTAGGAACTTCAACTTTGCGTCCGGCGAGCGGCC
>JBEKJJ010000342.1:0-9135 GCA_050011295.1 Bryobacteraceae bacterium | reverse complement strand
ACCCGGTTTGCCGGGACAATCCGGCAGCCAAACCGCCCTACTTATGCTCGAGCCAGCGCTGAGGAGCGAGAAGCCAACGAGATATGGTGCCGCTGGTTTTTATTCCCGGCCTTTTATGCGATCGGCGCCTGTGGCGTCACCAGATTGAAGGCCTCCGAGGTCGGGTAGACACGGTCGTGGCCGACGTCACTCGAGGCCAAACCGTCACGGAAATTGCTGCCGCTGTGTTGGAGGGATTGCCGGCCCGCTTTTCGCTGGCTGGCTTCTCTTTCGGGAGCCAAGTGGCGCTTGAGATGGTCCGCCTGTCAAAGGAGCGTGTCGACCGGCTTGCGCTTCTGAGTGCAACACGCGGAGGGCTACCGCCCTGCGTAGCGGTCGCGATCCGGCAGGCGGTTGAGCGTCTTGAGCATGGCGAGTTTGATCAGTATCTCGAGGCGGCCTATCCGGCCTACTTCGCCGAATCGAGTAACGACGACCCCAGAATCAGAAGGTGCTTCCTGGATATGGCTCATGCAATCGGGCGGGGTGCCGGCCTGAGGCAGATGCGCGCGCTGTTGGATATTCGGGCGCCGTTTGGGAGTTTGGCTGAAGTTCGATGTCCGACGCTGATCCTGGGAGGCAGGTATGACCGCCGCACTACACCAGCCGAGCATGCGGCGCTGGCCGCGGAAATTCCTGGAGCTGATTTGGTAATCGTGGACCGTGCCGCACATTTCGCCCCGTTGGAGCAGCCCGAAGCTGTGACTGATGCGTTGAGGCGATGGCTAATTGCACCGAGCTCGCCGGTACCGTCTAAGTAAGAAGGTCAGCAACGTAGTCCAACCGCGAGCTGTCCGTTCATCGGAGGATCTCGAAGCCAGCTGGAAGTCAGTACGAGAATGCCAACGGGATCACTTTAGCGCGGCCGGACATCCACCGACCGGGCAGTTCCCGACCGCGGATCAATCGAGCGACATTCACGTTGTGGATTCTCGCCGGACTGCCCGTAGTAGACGAGTCGTTCGGACTCCGAGCCCGCCCTTCGTGGCATCTCGGAAATTCTCGAACGCATCGGGAGTCGGAAACTTCCTAAGTTGTTCTTTTTTGAGCGGCTCCTGTTGGCCTCAGCCTTGCATTATCAGCAGCCGGATGTAGTTCAAAAACGAAAAAGAGGAGCTAAGAAAGATCATGGATAAGGTTCAGAAGGTTCTACTTGCATTTACATTTTGTGCCACGGCACTATTTGGCGCAACCAAACACGGGGAGCGTATGGAGGACGCGGTTACAGTCCTTGAAGAGGTAATGGCGGCCCCAGACAAGGGCATCCCTCAAGATCTGCTTAATAAAGCACAGTGCGTGGTTATCGTGCCCGGATTAAAGAAAGCAGCTTTCATCTTCGGGGCGCGATACGGGAAGGGTTATGTGACCTGCCGCCAAGAATCGGGTGTTGGCTGGAGCGCTCCGGCGACGGTTCGGGTAGAAGGCGGCAGTTTTGGCCTGCAGTTGGGCGCGACAGAGACCGACGTCATTATGCTGGTCATGAATCAGAGCGGCGCTGACAAGCTGATGGCCAGCAAGTTCACGCTCGGCGGGACCGCACAAGCCGCCGCCGGCCCGGTGGGACGCACTCTGGCCGCCGACACCGACGCGTTTATGAGAGCGGAAATCCTTTCGTACTCGCGTTCCCGAGGGTTGTTCGCGGGAGTCGCCTTACAGGGCGCTACGCTGCGAGCGGATCTCGACGCGAACAAGGCTCTCTACCAACAGCGGCTGACCACCAAAGAGGTTGTGCGCGATTCGGAGATCAAACCTACTCCGGAAGGCGAGAAACTGTTGCTGATGCTATCGAAATATGCGCCGGGAGGACTTGGCTGAACCGCTCTGCAATGTGCGGCCGCGACGGCGGCCCGAGTCAATCGAACCGTGCGCGCGGCCGACAACAATCCGTGGCGCACGGTTTTCTTTGTGAATCGGATTATCGTCCATGTCGCGCACCCCAACCAAATTACCAAATGTTCGTTGGCGACATTACCAGCCAGCCAACCATTTTGCAAATGGCCATGCATGTTCTTCGAAAGGCGCCCGCGCGCTTCTGCCTCGCAGGCTTTTCGCTCGGGAGTGAAGTCGCACTCAAAATAATGCAGCTAGCCGGACATCGCATCGACCGGCTCGGATTGCCGGACTGTTTCCGCCCAAAATGATATTGGCGAGCCCTCGCTGACGTCCATGGATAGATCCTCCGTCGCGGGGGGGCGAGGCTTTTGGGAATGTGGGGTTATTGAAAGAGGGCGGGGCAATGTTCGGCTGGCAATTTGCGCTGGGTTTTCCAACCGCGCAAGGGTTCCGTCTGTTGAGGATTGCGGAAGGCGGACATCAACTTTTCCGTCGATGTTGGCGCTAGGAGAATCTCGTGTTCACCGGATCAAGGCAGATGGAGCGCACCGCATGAGCCTTTTCCTGGGCTCGCACGGAATCTAACCGGGCACGGGTGTCCGTGTATAAGTCCTCATAGGTATCGCCCACGGCGGCCTTGGCCCCCGCGCCTGCAGGACCCGCTGGTCCGAAGGCAGCGAAATCCAGGAACCCCATTCGGGACCGCAATTTTTTACCGTCCTGAATGACGGCGCCGTCTTCGGCCACGACGTCGCCAACCAGCTCATCGCTGTATCCGCGATTTCGCCATTCCGCCTGAAGATCGCGTGTCGCGATTTCATTGGACCGGAGCCCGAACATGCAAGATTGCGCGAGGTCGGCGCAGCGCAGACTCTGAGAGATCGCCCGGGTGGCAGGATCCTCGGCCACCAGCCTCAACTCGGGGAACTTTTCGTGCTCAGGAAGCTTGGACCATTCGATCGGCTCGCCGGTGTTTTCGCGCCGGTCGATTTCCCGGAGCAGTTTGCCTGGCCCATTTCCGTCGGGACTGGTAGAGAATATGGCGGCTGTGATTTTGGCAACAGACATGGACGGAAGTTGGGCCACCCGAAGAAGGGGTGCAATGATGGAAACCGAACGTCTCTCCAGCCGGAAAGGATCGCGGGCCACGGTCTCGCCGGGAAGAGCGTTCTTTCCGCCCGGATGTCCGACATCGTGGCCAGCCGCGGCAATGATGCCGATGGCCAGTTCCTGGCGCGAGAGCTTGACGGCGCCACGCACACCCCGGGCGGCCAGCGCGTTGTTTTTCTTGAGGAACTCGATGGTCGCGGCAATTACGTCGCTCACATGATACGCGCTGTGATATTCGGGACGGCTGGGGTGTTCCAGCTGCGCCCGCGCGGCCACCAGCACAGCCGCCCGGTAGTGCGGATCGTTCGAGGAGAATGCGATCAGGTCCAGATAGTGGGCCGCCTGGCCCGGAAGGCTGGGACGAACTCCGGTCCTGCGGTATTTCAACTGCGTGGCCGCGAAGTTCTTGAGCGCTTCCGCGGAACTGCTCCCCACGTGGAAATAAGCGCCCCCGGCTGAACGGAAGACTTCGTCAAGAGCATCGACTTTTTCGATGGTCTTCGCGAAGACACCCAGTCCCCCAAAGCTTTTGATCACGTCTTCATCGTTCGCCCATTGTCTGAAGACGTATTTTGCAACCTCGGTGGAAAAGCGGGCCGCTAGCTGCTCCTTTGTTTTCTCCCAAACAGGAGTGCTGAGGCCCAACAGCACGAATTCTTCGGTAATGACTTCTGGAAGGGTGCACATAGTTTTCAAATCCTTTCCGCGGGTAGAAACGCATTCGCAGCCGCTATGGCTATGCTCGTGAGAGTTGCACGTACGTTTCCACAGCGCAGCGTTGAAAACAATGCGCTTTAAGATTTGGAGCGTCACGAAGTATTCGGGAGCTCGTGAAAGTTCGTCAATCGCTCCAGGGCAGCATCACCCCTGATGAAAGGAAGAGTTACATGCGAACGCCAACTTCACATTGCGGCAAGCGTCTGCTTTTGGCGCTCGCCTATTCGCCGGGCGCGAGTTGTTGCCCGCGCAGGATGCCGCCACAAGCTCGGCCTCCATCACAATCCAGCAACCCCAGTTCAACCAAACCTACAGCGGCACAGTTTCCGCAGTCATCCAGATCAGCGTGCCTTTCGATCCGCCCTCGGCGATTGGTGGCAAGATCGATCTTATCGATAGGTCACGAGCGGCCGGGCCAGAATGGCAAGTGCGCTAATCGCAGGTTGTCTCCGTGGAGGGGTTCACCCCATTCCGCTGTGCCACAACTGTGTCCGAATCGCATCTATACCAACCGCAAGGGTTACCTTTTGAGCGGAGCAGATTCCCCGGATTGTCGTTAATATTAGGATTTGGCGAAAAACGATGGATTCTTTGGAAGCGACGAGCTCCCTTACAAGCAGGGGCGTAGCGACAGGTGATGTCCTTTACGACGTTTAGATGTCACCAATGGGGAGATCCACACAACCTATGAGACTTTGTGATATTTCGGCCGCAGGCCACGCCATTGGCGATACGATTCGATTCGCGCGTATATTCCCAATCGCGAGCCGAAGCACGACTCACGGCTGGCCCAACGATTAACACCGACACATATTGGGAACAAGCATGTCAAAATTCCGTAACAAGCCCGCGGGAGAATGCATTAACGGTTTGCTCGACGGCAGGTGCTGCTTCAGCGTATGATGCACTACGAATCATCTGGCTTATCAGTCGTTCGAGATCGGTGCCCGACCGGAATATTGAACGGATGCGGCGGAGTGCGTCTGGTTGGCAAACTTTGGCTACATCGCCACCAAGCAGTTCGGCTCCCGCCAGTTCCATGTCGAAGCCTGCGCGTTCTAGTAAATCCATCTCGTGATCATAAAGACGATCTGTGTTGCCTGCATCAGCGTAGGTGGTCAAGAGCCGATAGAGATCGGCCGCGTCTTTATTAGTCTCGCGGCCTCGGTCGAACCATGCTACGACCTTGAGTAGCGTTAATCCCGGTAGCGACGCTACACGTACGCTTAGCTCAGGCAGTATCTCGAGCAAAACGGACGATGCCAGCGCCTCTTCGAAACCTGCAACATTCATGACGATGTCGCGACTTGGAGGCCACTCGATCATGCTCTCGCCGGAGGCGACGCCGCGAAATGGGATCAGATCAACGGGGAGGGAGAGTCTCGCGGCCTGTTCAGAGTAGATTAATCGCTGCAACGCCCTCTCATCAGATTCGAAGTGGCCAGTTGCGACAAGGCTATCCTTCAATAACGCAAATTGATCCCAACTTTCGACCGCGATTCCAAAATCGATGTCTCGCGTGGCACGGCCTGGCGGCAGACCATGGATGTTAACAAGAATGAGGTCCCGCGCCGTGGCCCCCGCAACAAAGTAATCGCAATGCGCTGCTCGCGCGATCGGATCGATTACACGAAGCACTCGGATGATCGAGGGATCGACGGGACTACTTGGTGGGGTGGAATGCTGGGGCAATTCGTTGTTCATAGATCATCCGAGCGGCCTCCGCGTCGCGGCCGTCATGTGTCGCCAGAAGGTCGGCGTAAGCAAGCAGGGGGGGAACGACATCCGGAAAGTCCTTGTCGGGATCAAAGTTCCAGAACGCATCCAGAATTTCGACGTTACCGGTCGGGTCAGCGCGCATCCGTCCTGCTGCGATCAGCGGGGCAATGGGTTCACGGGCATAGATTGTGAATTGGACCGGTTTGAGATACCGTGTCAGCTTTTCTGCGGCTGCCTCGCCTCCCCAGTAGGCGTTCTGTTTCATCAGGTCGGCTTGCTGAAGACGCTCGTTGTCGGCCCGGAACCGCCTCGGATTGAGTTTGGGACGCAGCGTTACCGGGTAGTGGGTGACCCATTCTTCGACCATGCGTTCCGGGTCCAGCAGTTTTCGATCTGGTTCCTTCTGGAACCGCAGATATCCCCGTGTTTCGAGGTCCTTCATAACCGGCCCTACGGTTCCGAGCGCCACTCCGGCCCGCGCGGCGATCTCACGATAATTCGTTTGAATCAGCGGGGGCCGACACGCGAGAGCAAACGCGATCTGGAGACCGGCAGGGTTCAGGGCGCGAAAGTTCTCCTGGCGAAATTCGATTGGTTTCGTGTTGCCGACCACGTAAACGAGCAGCCCCCGCCCTTCGAGATAAGCATTACCGGCGGTGTCGATGAACGGTAAATGGAGTTGGCGGCAACGTTCGGCGACTTCCCGGGTAATGTACGGCGCGACTAGTAAAGGCGGCTTGCGGTGAGCTTTGCCGTGAGCCTTGATCATCGCCGGGGTCGTGAACCGGTCTACAGCTTTGATCTCGGCGCGGAAGCGGTGGGCTCGTTGGTCTGTGGGCAATTCGATGATGGTGTCGGTCGCGCGGTCCTGGCCCGCTGTAGCCGCGTGGATCCGGGCGTCGAGCCCTGTGGTCCGCTTCAGTGCCTTTAGGGCAGCGCCCAAGATGCGATATTCGTTGGTCGGCATTGGGAAAAACCGGCTTCTGTTCACTATTCCGTATTGTACACGATACGTGAACATAATATAATACTGAACAAGGCGCGGAAACCACGGGTGGATAGGGTCGTCGAACTGTCCTTAGGATGTATAGACTTTTCGGAAAATCAGACCCGGTCATGCGCCCAAGGCAGGTGAGCAAATCGGCTGCGGCCAGCATAACCGAAAAGCTCGCAAAACTTACTGTTGCGAACCCTGGCAAGACCATCCTACGGTGATGGATCATGGACTGGTGAACGGCGATCGCGCTGGCAGCGCTGAAATCGATGTGCTCCGCAGGAAATGCCTTAATCTGGAGGAGGAAAATCGGCGGCTCCGGAGCTTGCTGAACATGGGATTGCACCAGGACCCCCTCCGATGCCGACACAACGACCAGTTGCGCCGGCTCCGAATAAGCCCAAACTAAGCACTGCTGAGAAGATCGCGTTGTTCCGATCCCTGTTCCGCGGTCGAGAGGACGTGTACGCGCAGAGATGGGAAAGCCCGGACGGCCGTTCCGGCTACTCGCCGCGAACGGAGCGTAACTGGAATGCCTACAATGCCGCCAAGCCAGAGAACCGAAAACGTATCGATAAGGAGACTCGCAAGAATCTTCCACTAACCGACGACGCAATTCACGCCCACCTAACAGGCAAGCAGACACTTGGTGTGTATCCGCTGTTGCCAGACGAAAGCTGTTGGTTCCTAGCCGTTGACTTTGATAAAAAGACGTGGAAAGAACCCGCCGGAGCGGCGCGGCGACTGGGCACGTTGCTCCTGACGCGAACGATGGAACGGCGTCATCAATTGGGGCTTGATTCGTACGACCGATTTTTCCCTAATCAAGACACGATGCCCAAGGGTGGTTTCGGCAACCTGATCGCGCTACCGCTTCAGAAGGTCCCCCGCGAGTCGGGATTCACGGAGTTTCTCGACGATGAATTGCGGCCACATGCCGACCAGTGGAGTTACCTCGCCTCCATTCAGCGCGTTTCTCAGCTTGCGGCGGAGCGGTTGATTGCTGAGGCGCTCCAGCAGGGCGACTTGATTGGCGTCCGGATTGCCTGTATGGACGACGATGATCAGCCCGATCCGTGGACTCTGCCGCCTTCTCGAAAGCGACCCGACAACGCGATTAAAGGACCGCTTCCTTCAAGTGTCGAAATTGTCCGGTCTAATCTGCTCTTTATCGACAAGAGGACGTTTCCGCCGGAAATGCTAAACCGCCTTCTCCGTATCGCTGCATTCCAGAACCCAGAGTTTTACAAGGCACAGGCAATGCGTCTGTCGACTTTCGACAAGCCCCGCGTCATCGCCTGCGGAGAAGATTTACCCGGGCACGTGGCTCTGCCTCGCGGTTGCTTGGCTGAAGTCGTTGCGCTCCTGGAGGGACACGGCATCAAGACGACGCTGCGCGACGAGCGCTTTGCGGGTACGCCGATTGACGCCGAGTTTCACGGGACCCTGCGGCCGACCCAGGAGGATGCGATAGTCAAGATCACGCCCCATGACGATGGGCTGATATGCGCACCGACCGCGTTTGGCAAAACGGCAGTCGCGGCATGGCTGATTGCGAAACGCAAGACCAACACGCTGGTGATGGTGCACCGCCAGCAACTGCTCGATCAGTGGCGGGAGCGACTCGCTATGTTCCTTGGAATTCCAATCGACGAGATCGGCCAAATCGGCGGGGGCAAAACCAAACGGACTGGAAGCATCGACGTAGCGGTTATTCAGAGCCTGCATCGCGAGAGGGAGGTCAAGGACTTTGTTGCCGAATATGGACACGTGATTGTTGACGAGTGCCACCATCTTTCGGCTTTCACATTTGAGCGGGTGATGCGCCAGGTCAAAGCGAGGTTCGTGGTTGGATTGACGGCAACGCCGACGAGGAAAGACGGGCATCATCCGATCATCTACATGCAATGTGGGCCTACGCGCTTTAGTCTCGGAGTACGCGCTATGAACGACTCAAGTCCCTTCGACCACGTCGTGGTTCCGCAGCTTACAGATTTTCGAATGACCGGCGGCGAGGCAGACGCGACCATCCAGGATATCTACTCTGCTCTTGTCACCGATGAAGCGCGCAACCAGTACATTGTCCGAGACGTGATACACGCCGTCGAATGTGGGCGGTCACCGCTCGTTTTGACTGGTAGAACTGATCATCTCAGGCGACTGGAGTCTGCTCTTGCGGGCAAAGTCCGCAATGTCATCGTGCTCAAGGGAGGAATGGGCCGGAGACAGCGCCGGTCTATTAGCGAGACTCTCGCCAGCGTCGGGGATGGCGAGCAACGCTTGATCCTGGCAACTGGCAGCTACATAGGCGAGGGGTTTGACGATGCTCGTCTCGACACTTTGTTCCTGGCGATGCCGATTTCGTGGAAAGGCACGCTTCAACAATACGTCGGACGACTCCATAGGCTTCACGATAACAAGCGTGTCGTCGAAGTCTATGATTACGTCGATACCAACGTCCGAATGCTCGCGCGAATGTTCGACCGGCGACTGAAGGGATACGGCGACATGGGCTATAAAGTCTTGGCGGCTGCACAACGGCGGTTGAACATCTAGTGCAGTGACGTCTGAAATGTCTTCTGGACCAAGCTAGCGCCGCTGCTTTTTAACTGTGCCAAAACTGTGTCCGAAACGCATCTATTCCAACCGCAGGAGTTGCCTTTTGAGCGAAAGCAGATTCCCCAGATTGTTGTAAATGTTAGGATTCAGCGACAAACGATGGA
>JBEKJJ010000341.1:0-7401 GCA_050011295.1 Bryobacteraceae bacterium | reverse complement strand
CTCCCGTAAACCTGGGGTGGCTCGTTTTCGTCATTCGCAATGCGGCGAAATTTCACGATCGTGAAGGCGAGCAGTCCGGCCACGATTGCGAAGATGGTGGCGCACACTGAGAGCACCAGCAGTGACAAATGGTAGACCGAATCGGCGGGCGTAGCTTGCGGCTTGAAGATATTCGCAACCGGATGCTCGGACTGCGCCGCCGCAATCGCTACCGATGCCCACCAGAACCCCGCCAGTCGCGCCAAGCTCTTCATCTCTGCTTGTTAGGAGCGCCGGCCCGGCCGATTTGTTCACGTTTCTAACGCTTCTGTTGTGGCACCTTGCGATCCTCCGGCTGGCGGATGCGAACTATGGTCCGGGGGCGCTGTTTCGCCTGATCCAGGAGTTGGCCGAGGCATCCTTCGTCCCGGGCGCTTTCGTGCTCGGGGCCTTGGGCGGGCGCATCGCGCAGGACGAGGTTCAGGACCTCGGCCATCACAACACGTTCGAAGAAAGCCGCAACACGCGAACAAATTGATGAAGGAAGCGCTCTTTAAATTGACGAACGCCGCCAAGAACCGCCGCGCGTTCCTGATTGTAGCGGAGCCGAACTATGCCCGAGCCGATTCCCACCTCACCGCCCGCACAAACCCTTAAGAAATGGCTTGTGCCGGCCGCCATTCTGCTAGCCGCGGCCTTCCTCATCGTATTGGTTACCGTTAACTGGAACGCTTGGACCGCGGATCGCCCGGCGCAGGTAACCGATGACGCCTATCTTCGCGCCGATCTCACACCGCTGAGTACCAAAGCCGCCGGGTTGGTGGCCAAGGTCGCCGTGTCCGATTATCAGCTGGTAAAATCCGGAGATCTTCTCATTCAGCTGCGGGATGATGACTTCCAGGCGCAGGTGCGTGAAGCGGAAGCCTCTCTCGCCGCCGCACAGGACGGGCTCGTCAATAACGACCGGCAAAAGCAATTGCAGGATGCCAAGATCACCGAGGCTGCCGACGGAGTCCACGCCGCCGAGGCCGATACCGCCGCGGCGGAGGCCGGCATCGAAGCGGCGAACGCCACCATCTCGGGTGCAAAGAGCGGCATAGCCGCAGCTCAAGCCGACGTGGAACGGACGGGGAAGGAACGCCGGCGCCAGGAGGCGTTGATCGGCACCGAATCGACCACGCCCCAAAAACTGGAACAGGCGGTAGCCGATGAGGAGCGGCTCCGCTCGCAGCTCGCCGCCAGGCAGGCCGACTTGGCCAGCGCGTCGGCCCAACTCGCCAGCCGCAAGGCGGACTTGGCGCGAGCCGAAGCACGCTTGCAGAGCTCCCGCAGCGCGCGCGAAGTAGAGAAGCGCCAACGGGCTGTGCTCGATTCCCAGGAATCGCAACTGCGATCGGAGGTGAACTTGAGAAAGGCGGGTTTGGCGCTGGCCCAAACTAATCTTGGCTACACGCGCATCCTCGCTCCGGAAAACGGCATTGTCAGCGAACGGTTGGTTCGGCCCGGGCAATTGGTCAGTCCGGGCACGCAGGTGATCTCGCTCGTGCAAAGCGATGTTTGGGTACAGGCGAATTATAAGGAAACGCAGCTGCCCCGAATCAGGTCCGGTGATTTTGCGGAGATTCGAGTCGACGGCGTCCCTGGCACGATCTTCAAAGGCAGAGTGGACCAGGTGGCGCCAGCCAGCGGATCCCAATTTGCGCTATTGCCTCCCGACAACGCAACCGGCAATTTTACGAAGGTGGTGCAGCGCGTACCGGTGAAAATCGTCCTGGATCCCAACCAGCAGGCCGGCGGGCGGCTGCGCCCGGGTCTGTCGGTAATCGCAACCGTTCACACCAACACCGTGCGGCAATAACGGAGACACCAGTGACTTCCTCCGAACGCAACGACTCCAGCCGCGCCGCCACCGCGGCTTCCGCCCAACCCAAGACCAATCCATACGTAGGGGTCGCAGGTGTTTTTCTCGGCGCCAGCATTGCCACTCTCAATGCGCGGCTCCTCAGCGTTGGCTTGCCGGATCTGCGCGGTGCACTGGGATTGGGTGTCGACGAGGCCTCGTGGCTGCCCACCGCGCTCAACATGGCCATGATGTTTAGCGGTTGTTTCGTGGTCTTCCTTAGCGCGCTCTTCGGCCCGCGCCGGATCCTGTTGCTGGCGTCGGTGGTCTTCGCGGCGGCCAGCGCCCTTCTGCCGCTGGTTCACGCCCTGCCGGCGATGCTCACGTTAATGGTGGTTGCCGGCATCGCTTCCGGAACATTTTATTCCCTGACCATGACGTTCGTACTGTCGGCCCTTCCGCGCCGCCTGATCATTTTCGGAATCGCGGCCTATGCCGCCGACATCGTCTTTACCGGCAACTTCGCTCCGGCGATCGAAGGCTGGTACATCGACCATCTTTCCTGGCATTGGCTTTTCTGGAACTCGGCTATCGTGACCACGGGCATGACGGTCTGCGTGTATTTCGGCATTCCGCGCGGACCGCTTCCGGGGCAGCGGCCCAGTTGGCGCGGCTTCACATACTTGAGCCTCGGGTTGGCGTTGATTTATGGGGCGCTGGACCAGGGGGAGCGGCTGGACTGGCTCCACTCCGGGACCGTGGTTGCTATGCTCTGCGCCGGCGCCCTTCTGCTGATCGCCGCGATCTGCCGCAGAATGATGCAGCCGAACCCCATACTCGATCTGTCGTTTCTCTGGCGACGTAACGTCTTCATCCTCGGGGCCGCGATATTCGTGTTCAAGTTCGTGCAGTTATCTACCATCGTTCTGGTGCCGGGTTTCCTCGCCAACATACAACGGTATCGTCCACTTCAAACCGGACAGGCGTTGGCGTGGGTTGCCGCCCCCATGTTCGCGCTCGTCTGGATCGTCGCGGTGGTTGTGGTTTACACGAATTCGCGGCTGGTCCTCGCCCTGGGTCTCACTCTGGCCGCCGTGGGCTGTTGGAGGTTTTCCCAAGTAGACTCTTCGTGGGCTGGAAACAGTTTTGAGTTATGGGAACTGCTCTTCGCCGGAGGCTTCGCTTGTTCGTATGTCGGCATGGTCAGTAGCATTGTGTTGGATGGATTGGAATCGGGAGCACTTTCCGGCGCAGCAAAGGCCGCGACGCTCTCAGGCTTCATGCACTTCATCCGGCTGATGGGAGGCGAAGCCGGTGTCGCGTTTATGACCCGTTTCCTCGACGTACGGGAGAAACTCCATTCGAACCTGCTGGGGCTGCAGGTGCAGAGTGGTAGCTGGATTAGCGCGGTGAGGCTGCAATCGCTGACGGCCCGCCTGCTTCCAGAGTCCGGCAGTCCTGCGGAGGCAGGATACCGCGCGGGCGGCCTTCTGGGGGCGCAGGTGCGCGCTCAAGCCTACACGCTGGCAACCTCCGATGCCTTTTTGCTGATGGTGTGGATCGTAGTGGGCTACCTGTTGCTCATGCTTTTTCTGCGCCCCGGCAAAATCACGTTCCAAGATTTGAGGAGAAGCTGATGTCTGGAGTGAGGCAGTGTTGGATTCCAATGTTGGCGGCGATTTTCCTAAATGCACAGGCGTACGCCGGCGAGATTCGGAATCTCACCTTGGAGGAGGCCGTTCAACTCGCTATCAGTCAGAACCATGCACTCAAAATCGCGCGTTTGAAAGTCAAGGAAGCGGAACAACGAAAGGCGGAACAGCGATCCTCCTATTTTCCCGTACTCACCGACCATGCTCTTGCGGATGAGAACACAGGACTTGAGCACGTTGCAATCCCGGCAGGTGCGCTCGGCACGCTCAATGGCACTCTGGTTCCCTACAAGAACATCAATCTGCCGCAGGGCCAAAAGAATCTTCTGTTCAATCAGGCGACGGTTTCTCAGCCTTTGACCCAGTTGATTCGCGTTCATCAGGCAAACCTGATTGCCGCGGCGGAGACATTGATCTCTCGTGATGAATTGAAAAAAGCCGAAAACCAGGTTGCCCTGGACGTCCACAACCTCTACTTCGGAATTCTCATAGCGCGCCTCCAGAAGCGGGCGGCAGAGCAACAGACCACGTATGCCGCGGAGCAACTGCGCGAGAGCGAGGACGATGTTCGCGCGGGCAATGCCCTCCGCCTCGCTACTATGGAGGGCCAGGCGGGGCTCCTCGAAGGTCGCCAATCGGTCCTCACATCAGACCTGCAACTCACCGATCTGAACACCGAGTTCGACAACCTATTGGGGCTTCCCCTGGATACGCAGCTCGATCTGAACCCGACTGTACCAACGGCGCCGGAACTGCGCCCTAAGGAAGAATACTTGAAAAACGCCTGGGACCAGAATCCCGACATTTCTGCCGCGGGGGACACCGTCCGGAAAGCGAGGGCAGCTGTCGCGGTTGCAAAAACGGCTTATATCCCGGATGTTTCGGCCTATTTCACCAACAGCTGGCAGGACGGCGTCTCGTTCCTCGTGAGGAACTTCAGTACCGTCGGCGTACAACTCAATTGGGAGGTTCTCGACTTCGGCAAGCGCCGTGCCACCGTGCGGGAGCGGGAGTCTCAACTCGCCCAAGCCGAAGAGAACCTGCGCCGCTTGAAGGATGATGTCGCAACCGAGATTGAACGAAGTTACGACAAATTGGTTCGCACCAAGAGCCTTATCGAGGTGGCAGAGCAGGTTGCGTCGCTGAGGCAGGAAAGCGAGCGGCTCGCTCAAAACCAGTTGACGCAGGGCGTCGTGACGATTTCTGACCGGCGGCGTGCCTCTTCGGCCACCTACAAGTCACGAGCGGACCTATTGCAGGCCAAACTGAATTATTTGGTCGCGTGGGCTGAACTGCAGCGCACAATCGGTCAAACCCCGGCTCTCAAAGAAAATTCCGGTGGGGGCAACCAATAGAGCTGAGAAAGAGAGAGCACAGTTCTTCGGGATAACATATGGGCGCTAAACTCTGGCCTGCGATTGGCGGACAACTCGGACTGATTGCGACGCTTCTGATCGGCTCGCTGGGAATCTACGTGGCGCTGCGGAACCAGCGGCGTCAATTGAATGCCCAGATGTTTATCGAGTTCTCGAATCGCTTTCAACAACTGCTGCGTACGTTTCCCAAAGAGGCGTGGATGGCAAACCATTCGGCATCTCTTCCGCTGCCGCCTTCAGGCCCGCAACTGACTGAATGTGCAATTTATTGCATCCATTTCGTCGCTGATGTCTATTATCTGCACCTGGGTGGCTACGTCTCGGCGAAGCTATGGAGAATTTGGGAAAGGGAAATCAAGCGCACGTTGACCTGCCCGGTCTTTCAAAGGGAGTTGGCGGCGGTCGAAATCGAGTTCTCACAGGACAACGAATTCCTGGTATATCTCGGTGGTTTGATGCGTGATTGCGGCTGCGATCAAAGGTCGAGCCATGGTCCCTGACTCCGGGACGGGGCGTCCCTGAGGATTTGTGAAAGCTGAGGATCACGATGTTTCGAATCGACAAGCGCCTCGACTGCAGTGAGACAACATTGCGGATCAGTGGCCGGATTCAATCCAAGAACGTGCCTGAGCTCCGTGCGGAAATCGAAAGCTGCGGAAGTCAACCGTGCCTCGATCTCGAAGAAGTAAACCTGGTAGACCGTGCATCTGTTCGCTTTCTGATTTCCTGTGAGGCAGAAGGAATACGACTACTTCATTGCCGGCCTTACATTCGGGAGTGGATGCTCCGGGAGAAGCTTCAGGAAGCGGGCCATCCCGACGAACTCTGAGCCGGGGCGCCTTCGGGGTTCATACCACCTGCAAGGGAGGCGGTCTGAATCATCGCTAAATGCGGCGCTAATGTTTTCTTGGCGTTGAAGACGCGGGATTGGACGGTTCCGATTGGAATAGCTTGGGCGGCGGCGATTTCGTGATACTGCAATTGCTCTACGAACCGTAGCTTCATTACCTTCCGCTCGGAAGGTTCGAGTAGGTTCATCCATTGGTGAAACTCGAACGCTCGCGTGCTAGCCGAATCGACGGCGACCCCACCAAAACCTGTCTAAACAGCAAACCGCTCGATGAGATAGCAGTGACCGAAAGATTCCTCACGGTTCCGGTGCGACTTCGGGTAAGATTCACCGATATCTGAGTCGCTCCGCGATATAGCCCACGAGCTTTGGCCAGAAGACTCTATGCCATCGTTGAAATCGAGTCGTACTTGAGGTTTTAACCGATGGAACACGTGGCTGTCAGTTAGCACGCGGCGTGAATATGACGATCAACGTCATGCTGTTACCTTCCCTCGCTCCGGTGAATAGGGAATGGCGGTGAACTTGTTCCGCACATGATGCGTTTCAATGCGACTCGCATCCGTTGCGTCTCATGTCGGTAGAGTCCGCTCAGGATGCTTTTGTTCGAAAAATGACACCGTGTGTGAGAGCTTACGATCCAACCGTTCGCCCGCCGATTGCCACGCGGAATCGATACTTGTCGCTGCGGAGGTTTCTGATTCTCGATTCGAGAGTGCTTCGCGGCAGGCCAAGCTTTTCCGCCGCACCCTCCGGGCCCGCGATACGGCCCCGAGTCTCCTCGAGCGCTGCCTCGATGAGCTCTTTTTCCTGCCTCACGAGAACTGAGTCCAACGGCACTGTCGTCTTTGTCTTGCCCCCGCCCACACGCCACAGCCAGGCGTCTTCGATAGAAATCGTGCCGCCCTCGCAAAGAATGACCGCCCGTTGCAAGACATTCTGCAATTCGCGGATGTTGCCTGGCCAATCGTAGCTCTGTAGCAGCTCGAGTGTTCTGCCGTCGATATTGCGGATCCTTCTGCCTGACGCAGCGGCAAAGCGCTCAACGAAATATTCGGCGAGCACCAGGATGTCGTCCTGGCGATCACGGAGAGGGGGCACCTCAACCGGAAATACGTTCAAACGGTAAAACAAGTCAAGACGGAATCTGCCCGCGTCCACATCCGCCGAGAGGTCACGATGCGTCGCGGAGAGTACACGCACATCCACAGGAATTGAACTGACGCCACCAACTCGTTGGATTTCATGGTCCTGAAGGACGCGTAGAAGGGCAATCTGCGCTTCCGTGGGAATATCGCCGATCTCGTCGAGGAAGATCGTTCCACCGTTTGGCGACTCAAAGCGACCGATATGCCGTTGATTGGCGCCGGTGAAGGCGCCCTTTTCGTACCCGAAAAAGTTCGGCCGCGATCAGTGAACGCGGAATGGCCGCGGAATTAACACTAATGAAGGGTTCTTTCGATCTACGGGAGCGATTATGAATCGCCCGCGCGATTAGTTCTTTGCCGGTACCGCTTTCGCCGGTGACGAGGACCGTGGCGTCTTCGGGCGCGACCTTGGCCACTTGGGAAAGCACGAAATAGAGAGACTCCGACGACCCCACAATTTCCTCGAACATAGACGTGGAAGCTACTTCGTCACGCAGTGCTGCGTTTTCAAGTCCGGCGACGGTATCGTTCCACACGAGGAAGTGCTCGGCGGCGA
>JBEKJJ010000340.1:0-7403 GCA_050011295.1 Bryobacteraceae bacterium | reverse complement strand
CCTAGAATCGCGAGTACCGACACCGACTTCGGGGCGGAGATCGTGAAATCGTAGAGGCTTCGCCCCTGTGCTAGCTTTGTACCGTCAACCGCAGTGCGGTCTGCGCTGCGGCGGACTCTCAGAAGTTCTTTTGTTAGAGTATCCACGCCCTGACGCAGTGCCTCGAAGTCATCTGTCTTCACAGCACCATTTAGCCCTAACAATTCCGCCCCGCGCCCCTGCCAAAAGCCAGTCACGCGCTCACCCTCGGCGTAGTAATCGCTGTGCTCCAGGTGCCGGGATGAATAGCCTTTGCCGTCCGACATGGCGCGGATAGTCAGCATCTGAACATCCTAGTGTCTGGTCTTCGGTTTAACGGGAGTCGCAGATTTCACTTCGGGTGCCTGCTT
Organism: Bryobacteraceae bacterium; assembly: GCA_050011295.1. Lineage (GTDB taxonomy): Bacteria > Acidobacteriota > Terriglobia > Bryobacterales > Bryobacteraceae > Palsa-89. The sequence goes on along the minus strand of JBEKJJ010000340.1, from coordinate 7,014 downwards.
TACCGGTGCGTGAACTACCGCCGGCCGTTGGTCGTGTAAATACCCACACTCCCATCCGAGCCCTATGCCCAGGACAAATGCCAGGATCACGAACACGAAGAACCACCAGCGATATTGCTTTCCGAACGCCTGCATTAACTCCTCGGCCCCGCGTTTTGTGCTCTCTAAGGCTTTCGAGCTGGCCCATTCGAGTTGCTGAATCGCTCTACGGGCTTCTGCGGATGCACTATCGTAAGTGGCTCCCAGTTTCCCAGCTACATCCACGAAATCATCAGCGGTCTTCTTTATCTGCGCGGCGGTAACCGCGAGCGCGTCGGCGGTTTCAGGAATCGTTGTTTTAACGAATTGCTGGCGAAGGCTTTCGTTGATCGCGGCGGCAACAGCTTCCGGCTTTAGTGCCTCCGCGATGTTGGCCGAAACTTGATCAAGTCGATCATCGATCTGCGCCTGATGCTCTTCGGTGAATTGCCGCACATCCTGGAGAAGTTTCGTTGTACCAGCGGCGGTCTGATCGAATCGCTCTCGCTCCGTCGCCATCCGCGCGGGCACCTCCACCATGATCAAGACGGAAAAGTGCATGGCCCGTAAAATTCGCAGCATCTCGTCGTTCTCGGGCAGGGATCGGCAATGGCGAAGCTCGCGGTAGTATTCGGCCCTTACTTCCACCGGCAGCGCATTCGCGATGCGATCGATGAGATCGGGTTCGGAGAGTTCATCCTGCTCGCTCATGGCAAAAGCAGTTCCTGCACCTTGTCGAATTCAGCGAACATGCGTCTGCGATAACTCTGCGCCCGCATGACTAGCGATGCCTTCTGCAACTCCGGGGCGGCGGCGAGCCTGGCGGCCACCGCGCCGAGCGTTACGCCGTGATTTCTTGTGGCGTTTTCGAGGACGGGAAGGCGGTAGTCCATCCGAAGCACCGATGGTGAATAGTTCTGCTGGAACCACAGCGCCTGTTCGCTCTCCCGCCAATACCGGAAGTCGGTGTGCTCCGCGATGGAGTTCTCGACGATCAGGTAAGCGGTTCTGTTGCCCAGTCGCGATGCCCAGGCGAGGACGCTTTCGACGCTGGCAGGATCCGCGGTGATGACGCCGACCGAAGTGAAGGCGATACCGGCTTCCGCGACATTGGAATACATCTTGTCGAACCAGTCGTAAGTCACCTGCCCGGCACCTGCGCCCATGTCCGCCAGGATTACGGGTGGACCATCGGTAAGCTCATCTACAAAAGCGTCCAGACCGGCTGGTGTGTGGATATTCACCTTAGGCACCTGACCGCCGAAAAAATGGGTCAGAGACCCGCGCGACTTGTTCTCTGTGTCCAGATCGAGCAGCTTGACGGGAATCGAGTTTTCCTCGAACCACTCCGCCAAGCCGGTCATCACACTGGTCTTGCCGACGCCGCCTTTTCCACCCATCGAAAGAATCACTCGTTTTCCGACCGCAGGAATCCTCGCTGCCGGTGAATTGGAGATAGTTTTTGTGCCGTTCATTGTGCCCTCTACTCTTAAGGAGGATTTGAGAAGGGCAAATCTCACCGGTTTTGTAGTACTGTTTTTGGGTGAGATTGGCAGGTCGTACCGCCTCTATATATTTAGAGGCTACTGGCTGTGCTGATCGACAACACCTTTGAAAAGCACTATCGAATTGGCGATCTCGCGCGCCTGTGGGGGTTGGGCAGGGAGACCGTGCGCAAGCTCGTCAAGGACGATCCAGGTGTCATCAAAATCAGAATGGGCAGGAAGAAAGCGCACACGGTCTACAGCATTCCAGAATCCGCAGCGCGGCGCATCCACACGCGCTTACTGAACGTCGCCTAACCGCGCCCGCCTGGAAGTGCAACGAGCGTCGGTTTCGGCTTGTCCTCGAACGCATCCTTGAGGATCTTTGTGAGTCGTGCCTGGCGCTCAGGAACCCACCGCGAGTAATGCTCACGCACCGTTTTCGTCTCGAGAAGGTCTGCCACGTCCGCAACCGGGACACCGCGCTGAAGAAGGATTCGCGCGAACGTATGCCGGAACCTGTGGGGCGTTGGCCTTTCCTCGAACCTGCCGGTCAGTTCGAACACCTTACCGATTTTCCGACGCCACATGTCTGTGACCGTTTCGAGCTCGTCCGACAGACCCACGACAAACGGACGCACACCGCAACGTTTTGCACGGTCATTGAGCCGGTTTCGGAGCCAGTCTGGGATATAGGCGAATACCTCTCCGCCATTCTTCTTCGCGCGACTATTAACAACCCTGCGAGCGACTCAGACAATCCATAACCCAGTGAACTTAGGCTTTGCCCTTATGTGCTGCCGTTTGCGCCTACATACTAACGAACGACCGGAAGTCGTAGGTGTGGCTTCAAAGGCGCTCACGCATCTCACAGAACCTGCTTGGTCATGATCTCCATCTGTTGCTCCACGTCTTGCAGTTGTTGATGGTCTGCGATCATTCACTCCGATGTCGACAGGGCTAATCCTCCGGCAATTGCCGAGACGCACATCAACGCCATGAACATATGCAGCCCTGATCGTGATACATTTTATTTCCTCCCGCCGCGAATTGCGGTGAGTTTGGGTTTGGGTTTGTCTTCGAAGGCTTCCTGAAGAATTCTGGAGAGGCGGTCTTGGCGCCCTTGAATCCAGGCGGCGTAGTGCTGACGCACGATTGCTTCCGTATCCCCGACAAGTTCAGCCACGTCTGCGACGGGAACGCCTTTCTCAAGGAGGATTCTAACGAAAGTGTGGCGTAGGCGGTGAGGATGGGGACGCTCGTCCCATGGCCCGGCGAGTTCGAACACTTTTTTGAGACGCGCATTGCGCCAGATATCGGTGAGCTGCTTCATGGTGAGACTGACGCCGCAACGGAAGATAAGTGGGCCATTCTTTTCCTGCCGCGCCTTTAAGCGTTCCACGAGCCACGATGGAATCCATGTAAAAAGAGGGCGGCGAGTTTTGTGCATCCGCAGAAAAACGTCATTTCCCTTGAGTCTTTTCGTAATATCGAACGTGGCAACGTCGGAGATGCGCAGGCCGGTGTAGACGGAGAGGAAGACAAAGTCCTTCGCATCTTCGCCGCCCCAATTCCGGCGCGGCGGTCCTGGCGCTGGCCCAAGGACATCGCAGGCATCATAGATCCGCAGCAGTTCTTCGTCGGTGAATGGAGCCTTGGGAAGGGTTATGGACGAGCCTTGGGGCGCTTCAAGGTCGCTAGAGATGTCCTTCGCGATCCACTCGCGCTTGAGGCAGAATTTGAGAAAGGCTTTCAGCCGATCGAGCTTTTTAGCTTTTGCTCGGATGCCATCCTTCCACGAAGCATAGAAACGATCCATGTCGGCAACGGTGAATTGATCTACGCAAACGTATCCGCGGTATTCGGCATAGGCCTTGAGCTGATTGGTGAAGGTTTGATACTTGGCGTAGGTCGCAGGCTGAATGCTGCGGTTTTTGCACTTTGCCAGGAAGGCTTCCGTGGCTTCTAGGATAGTGATGCGCGGCGTCTCCCTGTCGCTGACGGGGCTGGAGAATGAGGGTTTCGTGGCGCTGGCCATGGCCGGCGCGGCGTCTACCCAGCTTCCGGCTTTCTCCAGATCGTCGAGGACGGCCTTGGCGGCTTCCCACTCCCATCTTCCTGTGCTCTGCCTGCGAAAACGTCCTGCGAGCGTTCCAGACGCGGCTATTGGGCACTCGCAACGCTTCCAGCCCTTCTTGCGTTCATCATGTTCGCTGCTGTGGAGTTGTTCGGGATGACCGGCTTTGCAATCGCGGCGATGGCGTCGGTAGAGCGCGAGAGCCATGCTGCATTGTACCACCTTGCACCACGAAAATCTAAATTGGCTGTAAGTGATTGAAAAAAGGCTGGGGCGGCTGGTGGGATTTGAACCCACGACATCCAGAACCACAATCTGGCGCTACTACCAACTGAGCTACAGCCGCCGTGTGTCTCTAGTTTAGCATTTGGCGCCAACCGAAATCCCTAAACTAGAGCGCCTCCCAGCTCTACAGGCGATTCCGAACCTGGTTCAGGACCACCTGGACCCGGTCGACAGTCTTGGCATACGCAGGGCCCAGTTTCCGATAGATCTCCAGCGCCTTTTCAAGCGCGGGAGCGGCTTCCCGGTATCGCTTCAAACCCACCAGCGCCACGCCAAAATCCTCCAGGCATGCGGCAGCCATGGGATGCACCTCAGGAAGATGGCCGTTGTGGATTTCTTCCAGGGCTTCGCGCGCGTGTTGTTCGGCCCGGTTGAACAGGGCCGCCTGGTTGTAAACGTGGGCAGCGGCCTCCACATAGCGCGCCAGCATTAATCCAGACTTGTAAGTCCTGCGTATTTCCGGCATGGCGGCGCGGATCTGCGGCACAGCCTCCGCTGATTCGCCGGCGTCAGCTCGGTATCGCGACCATTCCATCGCCGCTTCCGCCGTATCGGCCAGATTGTCCCGGTTGAACGCGGACGTTAATTCGTAGTTGCGGCGCGCAAACTCAGCCGCGGCCGGGAAATTCTGTTTGAGAAAGCTCGATCGCGCGAGGCCTGTCCAGGCGTCGAACGTTTTGCTGTCGGCGGCCAAGGCTCTCTGGAACAGCGCTTCCGCCGCATCAAAGTGTCCCTCCTCCATCAGGATCTCGCCCTGATGCGTCCAAGCCGCAGGCAATTGGTCCCGCGGAATGCTTGGTTCCCGGGCGGCAAGCGCGACGGCCTGATCCAGAAGCGCGGCTGCCTCCGGAAGGCGATAGAATCCGGACAAAACTCCAGCCAGGTAGACCTTCACGCGAAACACAAGTGCCGGCGGAGCATCCTGACCGGCCCGCCGAAGCTCTTCGAGGGACCGTTGATAATAATCGGCCGCCGCGTTACCTTCCACCCTCTGCGCATTGATTCCGAGTACCAATAATGTGTCTGCGGCATCCACGTGCCGTCCGAGCTTTTGAAACAGACCGAGCGCTCTTTCCAACTGCGCCCTGGCTTGATCCGGTTTTTCCAGCGTTACATAACTCGCGCCCAGGCTAGCGCGTAGCGTGGCTTCAGCCAGCGGATCGTTCTTCCAGCTCGCTTCGATGCTGGGCTCAGCCGCATTCAGCATCTGGATCACGGTTACATCGGCTCCGCCTGTTTTGAAGCCGGAAGTCAGCATACCGCGCAGAAACTTCGTCACGCGCGCTGATTTCTGCGCTTCCTCCCGCGCCTTCTGCGCCTCTGCCTTAGCCACTTGCGCCTGGCGCACAGCCAATAAGGTAGAAGCCGAAAGACCCATCACGAAAACCGCCGCTGCGCTGACTGCCATCCAGTGCCGGTCCACAAATTTTCCCGCGCGATACAGGAACGTCTGTGGATGCGCTTCCACCGGCCGGCCCTCCAGCAAGCGAAGGACGTCCGCGGTCAGTTCCGCCACCGTCGAATAGCGCCGCGCCGGATCGTTATCCAGAGCCTTGAGCAGAATCGCGGACAAGTCGCCGGCTAGCAATTGACGCAGCCTCTCTGGCGATAGCGAGCGCAGTGCGGGCGCCTCAGCCGTCACTGCCGAAGACGGCGCCGTCGCAATGGCGTGCCCGGCCGCGCGCCGCAGCCCGCTCATCACTGTATTGGGATCTCCAAACGGCCACGCGCCCGTCAGCAGTTCATACAGAATCACACCCAGCGAGAAAACATCGCCAGTCACGCTTGACCGTTCGCCCCGCAACTGCTCCGGACTGGCATATCGCGGCGTCAGCATCCGCGCGTGCGTGACAGTCGCGCCGGGGCCTTCTGCCAGGAGCGACGCCGTTCCGAAATCCAACAGCTTGACCGCGCCATCGCTGGTTACCAGAACATTAGCGGGCTTCAGATCCCGGTGCAGGATCAGGTTGCGATGCGCATGGTCCACCGCCTGACAGACTTCGAGGAACAAACGGAGGCGCGGCGCTATTCCCAGTTTTCGCTCGTCGCAATAGCGATCCAGCGTCTCCCCTTCCACATACTCCACCACCAGATAAGGATGGCCGGAGGGCGATACGCCGGCGTCCACCAGCGCCGGGATGTTGGGATGTTCGAGTGATGCCAGGAACTGCGCTTCGGTCTGGAACCGCCGCAGGAAATCGTCGCTCGCCAAATGCGCGGCCATCACTTTTACAGCCACGCGCTTGTCGAACCTGCCATCCACCCGCTCCGCTAGATACACCGCGCTCATACCGCCGCGGCCCACCAGGCGCACTACTCGATAGGCCCCAAACTGCTCGGTTGGTATGGCAGGTTCAGGGCTCACCTGAGGCGGCTCAGGCTGCGTAGCCATCGCGTCATGTGCCGTCAGCAGCGAAGCGACCTCGGCTATGAGCTCAGCATTGTCTTGACATCGCCGGCGAAGCCAGGCTGCCCGATCCGCGCCTTCCGTTAGCAGCAGCGCTTCGTGGAAAATCGGCTGCACCTGGTTGATGGCGGGCATGGTCAAACCTTCCAGTAGTGTCGCGCAAAACGCGCGAAGGTTGCCTCATTTTACTGTGGAGGCCGGGGGCTGCTGCATTGGGACCGATGGTTTATATCAGTTACGCGGAAACCAACTGCGAATGTGGTTAAAGTTGACAGCGTCAACGCCCCGGTCGAGGAGCGTCCTGTAAAGATCTAAATCGTCCGTCAGGACAAGCATGCTGTGACGAGAGATCCTTGCGAGAGACGGAACAGACGCCAGTGTCGAATCTGCGTTCACCATGTACGTTCCGGTCGGTGCCCCTGCGGGAAGAACGATAACCGTGTGCGTCCCAGGCAGCCCCAGAGGATTTATCGGGCTAGGTGTGTTGGAGGGAGTGACCGTGTAAACTGAGTACTGGTATCCCAGCCCGGCCGCGCTGATTGCATTCACCAGGGTTCCGCCCGGTGCAGTCAGGGTGACTGCTACCGCAGGATTGTCGAGAACCACGTCGAAAATGTCGCCGCCTGTAGTAATTGGATCTGCGATGAATTGTACGCTTGATGACGCGGAATTCGGTGGTACCACAAGACTTCGGGTGTCCCACGGCATTGAGGGAACTCCGAACGTGCTGTATGGTGTTAATT
>JBEKJJ010000339.1:0-7409 GCA_050011295.1 Bryobacteraceae bacterium | reverse complement strand
AGTGCCCACCTCGTCTTGAATGTAGTGGCCTCTTCATATCACTTGCCCGTACACCAAAACGAAGCTGCCTCTCTGGCGCATGGTTGAGCGGTGAAATGACTTCCAACGAAAGCTCTTCACGACACGGTTTGTGCTCATAGCTTTCCCCCCTCGCTGTCGTTGGCTTGGCCATGGGCTTGCGCGACTTCATCGATGGGAACACGAGATCGAAAAGCCAGGCTGGCAGTTCTGGAAAAGTCTCATGCACCGACTGCAGGACTGTCCTATATGCAAGGTCAATTAAGCAAGCTCAATTGAGCATGCGTTTCGTCTGAGTTGTTCGAGTGGATTGTTTTATACTGCTGCCGCCTGGTGCCACTCTGCCAGGCGCGTCGCCAGAAATCCCAAATACTCCGCTACGCCCTCTCCGGTCTTGGCGGAAAGCTTAAAGACCGGCATGCCTGGGCGCACAGCCTGGATGTTGTCATATGCGGTCTTCCAGCTGAATTCAACCGCTGCGGCCAAGTCAAGCTTGCTGACCACTGCAACGTCGGAGCTGTTGAAAATGGTGGGATACTTGAGCGGTTTGTCCTCGCCTTCGGTCACAGAAATGAGCACGAGACGGAGCTCTTCGCCCAAATCATAGGAGGAAGGGCAGACCAGGTTGCCCACGTTCTCTATGAAGAGAAAATCCAACTGGTTGAGATCCCATTCCTCCAAAGCGCTTTGAACCATGGCGGCTTCGAGGTGACAGAGAGTACCAGTCGTGATTTGCTTGACTGGGGCCTGGCTACGCGCCAAACGTAGCGCGTCGTTCTCGGTGGCAAGGTCCCCAACCAGAGCAGCCACGCGATAATTTGTTCGAAGCAGAGTGAGAGTTTTCTCCAGGAATGCGGTTTTGCCGGAGCCGGGGCTGGAAACCAGACTCACCACGAATACTCCGGCGGCGCGAAAACGATCCCGGAGGCTCCGTGCCACGAGGTCATTTTGTTTCAGCACATTCCTTCGGACTTCGATTAAACGGGGTTCGGGACGCATTCCTGTATCTCCAGTGCAACGACTTCGAGTTCTTTCCCGTGCACGACAGCAGAAGCTGGCGCACCGCATTCCCGGCAACAAAACAACTGCATCGAACTGAGAGGGCGCTGTGCTTGACAACTGGGACAAAAGATAACAACCGAAACGTCTTCCACCAACAATCGCGAACCTTGCAGCGGAGTGTTCTCGCAGGCCATTTCATAACAAGAGAGGAGAGCCTCTTTCACCACGCCAGAGAGGGCCCCCAGCTTCAGGTGTACGGCCTTCACCTGAACGCCTCGGCGCTCTGCCTCTTCCTCGGCCAGTTCCACGATGCTTATCGCAATGGAAAGTTCGTGCATGGTTTTTCTTACTCGGTCTGCTGGAGGCCTGCCCGAGCAGGGCCATCGAAGTTGCCGAACGCCGCCAATGCCGCTTGCCCCAGGCTGATGCCGCCGTCGTTCGGCGGGACTGCATGGTTTGTCCACACCTGTAGCGCTCCGTTCGTCAGCAGAGACTTCAAATCTTCCAGCAACAACTCGTTCTGGAAAACTCCTCCGGAGAGCACAACCGTATCCAATCCGCGACCGCTTGAGATTTCGTTCACGGCATCCCGCAAACCCCTGGCTATTCCGTACTGGAACGATCGGGCAATTTCCCGCACATCACGGCCTCGAGCCCTGTCTTGTGCGACCGCCAGCAGCAAAGGCCGAAAATCCAGTTCGCTAGCGACAAAGGGGAAGGGATAGGCTTCCGTCAAGGGTGCGCGGCGGGCGAGTTGCTCCAGCCAGATCGCGGCCTGTCCTTCGAAAGTGACTTCACGAGTAAAGCCGAGAAGACATGCAGCGGCGTCAAACAAACGCCCCACAGAAGTCGTAGCAAACGTGCGGACGTTCTTGCAGACCAGATCCACTGCAAGAAGGTAGCGCTTAGGAAAAACGAAGGGTGCGGCAAGCACGTCCGGCAAGCCGTCCACCTGGGTAAGGAACCCAGCAGCCGCCTGCACCGGGTAGTGCGCCCCAGCGTCCCCCCCGGCGAGCGCCGCGCGACGCAAATGAGCAACGCGAGTGAAACCATCCTGCACGCTGCCGACGAAAATCTCGCCGCCCCAGATGGATCCATCGTCGCCATACCCGGTGCCGTCGAAGCTTACGCCTACCACTCGTTTCGTCCACTCTCCTCGTTCCGCTAGCACGGATGCCACGTGTGCGCGGTGGTGCTGTACCGCCCCACTTTGCAGAACCCCAAGTCCAGCGGCGTGTGCCGTTGAAACATATTGCGGGTGAAGATCGTGCGCCAGAAGCAGTCCGTCCCATGGTACTTCGTACATCGAAACCAGATCTCCAATGGTCTCTTGGAATGCACGGAATGATTGGTAATGGTCCAAGTCTCCGATGTGCTGGCTGACAAAAGCTTGGCCGTCCACAACCAGCGTGATGGTATTTTTGAGGTCGGCGCCCAGCGCGAGAACGGGGCGCTCGGCAGGAAGTGTTGCAACTGCGCCCGGAGCGTAACCCCGGGCCCGGCGCAGGACCACAGGACCGAGCGCGCCAGTTCGTGCTACGGAGTCGTCCACTCGGCGCGCGATGGGCCGCTGCCCAATCAAAAACGAGTCCGCTATTCCTGTGAGACGTTGCAGTGCGTCTTCGTCCTCATACGCGATCGGCTCACTTGATCGATTCGCGCTGGTCATAACCAGGACTTCCGGCGCGCCGGCAGCGAATAGCAAGTGGTGCAAAGGCGCATAGGGCAACATCACACCCAGTTCGTTGTTCCCCGGCGCGACCTCGGGCAATTCAATTCTTGCGGGCGCGAGCACGATGGGACGAGCGACGGAAGTGAGCAGCGTTTCCGCGTCAGCAGAAAGCTCGACCAGGGTACGGGCCGTTTCTATATCCCGCACCATCAGTGCAAAAGGTTTTTCCTTTCGATACTTGCGATGGCGCAGATCCGCAACGGCATCGGGATTGCGGGCATCGCATGCCAAGTGGTACCCGCCGACTCCTTTCACGGCGACAATCCCTCCGGCGTGAAGAATCCCAGCAGCCCGGCGGATGCTGTCTTTACTTTCATCTGTGGTCTCAGCGTTCGACTGAAGCTGCGGGTGAAGATAATAGCCGGGACCGCATTTTGGACAGGCCACAGGTTGCGCGTGAAAACGACGATTGCCCGGGTTGGAATATTCCGCGGCGCAGTAGTCGTCGAGCGGCCATTCCTTCATAGTGGTGTTCGGCCGGTCGTAAGGCAGAGCTAATACGACTGTGTAGCGCGGGCCGCAATTGGTGCAGTTGATATATGGATACCAATAACGCGGATCGGCCGGGTCGAAGAGTTCTTTCAGGCATTCGCTACAAACCGGCAGGTCGGGTGAAATCCGAACGGTCGGGCGTTGTCGGCGCTGGCTCGTCCGGATGCTGAATTCGCGCAAACCGACCGGCTGTGCAGGCTGCACATCGATTTCCGTGATGCTGGCTGCGGATGGCGGCTGCGCTTTCAAGTCGCGGACAAAAGCTTCCAGTCCCGTCTCGGCGCCTTCGAGATGAATTTCGACCCCCTCTTCCGCATTCAGCACCCATCCATTTAACGTATTCGCGCTGGCCAGGCGATAGACAAAAGGACGGAATCCCACGCCCTGCACTACGCCCCGAACTCGAATGGAACAAGCGCTCGCCATATCCAGGTTGTTATCTGCGTCGCCTACTCGTCTACGATGCAACCGTGTCCTTGCCACCCCACTTGAACTACTTTGCCGTCCTCGACCAAGATGGGCACGGTGCGCTGCCCACGCGCGATCACCCGCATGCGTCCGCGCGCCGCGGGATCGGCTTCCACGTCGTACTCGACGAACTCACTGCGTTTCCACTCCAGCCACTCGCGCATTTCGCTGGTGTGGGGACAGCGAGCCGTTCCATAGAGTTCAAGCGTGGCCACGGTTCAACACCTCCAACGATTCCCGGATGACATGGTAGATCGAAGCCTGCACTTCCTGAATGCGGGGGATATAGTCGCAATTCACCACCACGGCAAAGTCAGCCAGGCGCTTGTCCTTGATCTCGCCTCCGTCGTAGCCGAGCAGAGCGACCGTCAATATACTCCTTTTTCGCGCTTCCTCCAGCGCCATAATAATGTTGCGCGATCCGCCGCTGGTTGAAATGCCTATGGCTACATCTTCCGGGCGAGCCTGTGCGATCAGCTGGCGAAGGAAAATTGCATCGGTGCCAATGTCGTTGGCGACGGCAGTGATATTCGCGGGCTCCAGAGAAAGTGATACCGCGGGTACAGATTGGTAGCCAGGCGGCGGAAGCACGCAATCAATGGCGAAATCGTTGGCGTCGGTCGCAGACCCGCCATTGCCGAAGACGATGATCTTGCCGCCTTGGCGCAGGCGCTCATGAATTGCAAGCGCAGTGCGGCTGATCTGTTCGGCCTCTTCTCGCGCCGCTTGTGCGCGCAGCTCCGCGTCGTCCTGGACCTTCATCAGGATGGAAGATGCGACTTCAGCCACCAAATCGCTGGTTCCCTGTTTTGCCGTTCCTAGAAATGGATAGAGAAATCCCGACTCCCCCACTTCATGGCCGAGTTCGCGGTGTTCAAAAAACACGTGCACTGTTTCCCACAAAGTGTGATAAAGGATCTCGATCATCTCTTGATGCATGAACGGATCATGCGTCGCAGCATGCACAGCATAGGAACCCTCTACGCCAGGCAACGCAAACGTCATCGCATCACGATTGTGCGCCTGCTGCAGCGTGGCCCAAACTTCGGGATCGCCCTCCGGTGGACCGAATCCCATGACGATGTCTTCAGGATGGAGGATTGCTTCGAGCCAGGGCCGAAAGAGAACCGATAGATCCAGCGCGGGTAGCGCACGTTTGCCCACGATCACGGGATGAACGAACTCCACAGACACGTGTTGGGCATCGGTGGCGTAAGGCCCGCGCCCGAAGGCAAGCAGGCGCCCTCCACGCAGAAAACGCTCCGACATCTCACGGCAAGCTTCGGCCAGATGTGGGGCCTCGCGCAAGAAGAAGTCCGCGAACAGTTGGTTTCGCTCGAGCAGACGCTCTTCGACCCGGCTTGCGAGGGTACATGCCGTTGTTGTGGCGTCCGTCTCTGAAAGGTTCATCTTCATTTAACAAACTCGCGATTTAACAAATTCGCGGCAAGGGATCGCCGACGAGCATATCTACGATTCGGCTACCCCCGTAAAGGGTCGTCACCAGCACCGTACCCGCAGGCTGTTCGCGAACTTCGCCAATCACCTGCGCTTCGCTTCCACCCGGCGCCAGGCTCAACGCATTGATGGCGGCGTCTGCGTACTCCGGTGAGACAACCGCCAGGAACTGGCCTTCGTTCGCGATATGCAGCGGATCAAGGCCAAGTAATTCGCAAGCGCCGCGAACGGCATCGCGCACCGGAATCTGATCTTCAAAAAGAACCATGCCCAGGCCGCAGTCGCGCGCCAGTTCGTTGAGAGACGTCGCAGCGCCGCCGCGAGTCGGGTCGCGCATCCAGCGAATGCCCGGCCCAACGGCGCCAATGAGGGCTTCGACCAACGGGAGGACCGAACGTGTGTCCGAACGAAGATCAGCTTCGAGATCGAGTTCACCGCGAGCCAGCAGGATGGTAATGCCGTGGTCGCCAATCGGACCGGAGAGGAGAATTCTGTCGCCTACGCGCACCGAGCGAGGATCAATTCTCAGTCCAGGAAGCAGGCGGCCGATGCCGGTCGTCGTGACATACATCTGATCCGCTTTGCCATGCTCGACAACCTTGGTGTCACCAGCAGCGATCCTGACACCCGCGTCCCTTGCGGCTTTTCCCATCGCGCGAACTTCGGCTTCGAGGACCGCCGTAGGCAGCCCCGCTTCGAGCACATAGGAGACTACCAAAGCTTCTGCCTTCGCTCCCGAGACAGCCAGGTCGTTTAGCGTGCCGTTCACCGCCAGTTCGCCGATGGAGCCGCCCGGAAAAGTTAGCGGCTTGACAACAAAACTGTCAGTCGTGATTGCAACTGTGGTGCCGTTGATGTCGACCTGCGCGGCATCTCCAAGTGGGCCGGGCGAGGAACCGAAAAGCAGGGGAGCGAATAGGCCCTCGACAAGCTTGCGGCTGGCCTTACCTCCGGCTCCGTGCGCCATCTCGATTTGCGGATCTCGGAACCGCACTGGCGCGGATTCTGCCAGCACCCCGCTGCTGAGGCTCAGGCGACCGAGTCCAGACTCACCATTGCGGCCTTGCGGTGCTCGTAGTTGTGATAGGCGGCGCATGATCCTTCCGTTGACACCATGAGTGCACCGATCGGATGCTCCGGTGTGCACTCGCGGCCAAAAAGTTTGCACTGATGAGGCTTCAGCACGCCCTTCAGCACTTCTCCACATTGCGCGGCTTTCGGATCGGTCACTCGAATGCCGGGAACTTCGAAGCGCTGTTCGGCGTCAAATTCCGCGTACTTGTCATTAATGCGCAGTGCCGACTGCGAAATGAACCCCAAACCGCGCCACTCGAAGTAAGGACGCAACTGAAAAACCTCGGCCATGGCTCTGAGAGCAGCGCGGTTGCCTTCCCACGGGACTACGCGCTTGTATTGATTTTCGACCTTGGCTTGGCCCGCCCTTAGCTGATGCAGGAGCATGACAATGGATTGCAGCATGTCCAGCGGCTCGAAGCCCGAGACCACGATTGGTTTGCGTTCGTTCTGTGCTATCCACTCGTAAGGGCGGCAGCCGATGACGGTTGAGACATGGCCGGGCCCGATGAACGCATCGAGCCGCATGTCGGGAGAATCGAGAATAGCCCGAATAGCCGGAATGATGGTGACGTGGTTGCAGAAGACAGAGAAGTTGCGGATGCCTTCGGCCTTGGCGCGCATCATCGTCAACGCGGTGGAGGGCGCAGTGGTTTCAAAACCGATAGCAAAGAACATGACGTGCTTTTCGGGATTGAGCCGGGCCAGTTTCAGCGCGTCGGAAGGCGAATACACGATGCGGACATCCATGCCTCGGGCCTTATGCTCAAGCGGGCTGCCCTGAGTTCCGGGGACGCGCATCATGTCTCCGAAAGCGGCGAAGATAACATCCGGTTCCTGTGCGATGGCAAGACCATCGTCGATCCTTCCCATGGGCAGCACACAGACCGGGCAACCGGGGCCGTGAATCAATTCGATGTTTTCGGGAAGTATGTCTTTCAGCCCAAAGCGGTAGATAGCATGAGTGTGCCCGCCACATACTTCCATCATGCGGTAGTGGCGCTCGGTACCGGCAAGGCGGCGAATTTCCTCCGCTGTGTTCGAGATCAATTCGGGTTCGCGGAACTCATCAACGAATCTCATGCGAATCCCTCCCTCGCGGCATCGACGCGGACGGGCGTCAATTCACGTCCTCCAGTCCATATCCATTTACTTCCTGCATCGC
>JBEKJJ010000338.1:0-7935 GCA_050011295.1 Bryobacteraceae bacterium | reverse complement strand
AGCAAGTGGATGCTTTTTTCGAGCGAGAGCTCCAGGCAGTTACCGCCTGACGGGCCGATGAAGAACGTCCAAATCATCACGGACGGATCGTGTATCGGCAATCCCGGGCCGGGCGGTTGGGCCTGTATTCTGCGGTTCGGCGAAACGAAACGCGAGATATACGGCTCCGAGCCGCAAACGACCAATAACCGGATGGAGTTGCAAGCGGCCGTTGAGGCACTGCGCGCCTTGAAGGAATCCTGCAAGGTGGAGATCATCACCGATTCCAACTATGTGAAGAACGGAATCACGGAATGGATTCACAAGTGGAAAAGAAACGGCTGGCAAACGGGCGCCAAAAAGCCAGTGGTGAATCAGGATCTGTGGCACGACCTGGATGAACAAGTGTCGCGGCACAAAATCGAGTGGCAATGGACCAAGGGTCACGCTTCACACGCCGACAATAATCGGTGCGACGAACTGGCGCAAGCTGCCGCGCGCGGTCAATTGAGGAGCGAATGATGAAAATCGTACCTGGTGGATCAACGCGCCGTCATTGATGTGGGAGGGCCCCTACCATCCCGCGTCGAGATGCTGGTGAAGATAGCTGTCTCGACTCCGGGAAAGTTGCGCATTGAATCTACTTCGAAACTCGGGGACTCGTTGATCGTATCCGACGGCGAAAACACATGGATGTACCTGGGTACGTTGCAGCAGTACACCAAGACAGCCGCAGCTAGCACGCCGGCGAGCTTGGTAAAGTCGCTGGTTCCAGGCATGA
Source organism: Bryobacteraceae bacterium (assembly GCA_050011295.1). Classification (GTDB taxonomy): domain Bacteria; phylum Acidobacteriota; class Terriglobia; order Bryobacterales; family Bryobacteraceae; genus Palsa-89. The sequence continues at coordinate 7,175 of JBEKJJ010000338.1, read as the reverse complement.
GCAGCGTGATGGACCAGCTGAAGGCCAAGGATCCGTATGTATCGGCGAAGGTTACGGGAGAAGAAACGGTAGAAGTGGAGGGGCAGAAGATTGATTGCTACGTTGTGGAGGGAAGGCTCGACAAGATTTCTCTGCCTGGCTCGATCGAGATGACGGACGCGGTGCAGAAGGTTTGGGTCGACAAGGTCTCCAAGCTATCTCTGAAACAGACCATGACGGCCACGATGGAGGGTGGACCGTTGACCGCTCCCGCGCAAATGAACCAGGCGGTGACCATCACTTCCCAGAAATTGGACGCGCCAGTGCCGGATTCCGTGTTTACTTTCACGCCGCCGGAAGGATCAAAACTGGTGCCGGAGTTCAAAGGGCCGGTTAAGGCGAATGCCGATCTCACCGGCCAGATGGCGGCCGATTTCAAGCTGAAATCCGTAGGCGGCAAGGAATTTGGTTTGCAGGATCTGAAGGGCAACTTCGTGCTGCTGGATTTCTGGGCAACCTGGTGCGGCCCGTGCCGTCGCGATCTGCCGGCGGTGGAGAAACTCCACCAGGAGTTTCATCGCAAGGGGTTAGTGGTATTGGGAGTGAACGGCGGCGAGGATGCGGAAACGGTGAACCAGTTTCTGCGGACGTCTAAGTTGAGTTATCCCATCCTGCTAACTTCCGACAACGAAGTGATGCAGAGCTACAGCGTTACCGCGTTTCCGACCTTGGTTTTGCTGGACGCGGACGGAAAAATCGTGTTCTATCACGTAGGCGCGGGAGGAGAGAAAGCGCTACGAGAGAGTTTGGCGAAGTTGGGGCTGGAGACCGAGTCCCCGCGCTAGGTCTGGCAGCCCGCTGAGTGCATTCACCGCACAGGTGAGCATCCGCCGCCGCACTCCGCTTTTCACAGTACCCTTCGGGACCAGCCACTTACGCGATGGATTCGGAAATGCATTGGCACCGGCATGCCCACGGCGAAATCGCAAACACTTTCCGTCGGCCTGCACGTGGCGGCGGTGGCATTTTTGTTACTCTTGACTACACACTCAGTCCCGTCGCCGCCATCGGTCATTATCCCGCGGCGAGTTGTACCGCTTGCTCCGCTGCATCGGAATTACATCGATCGCGCCGAGCAGCATCAAGGCGGCAGCAATCAGACGCTGCTTCCGGCCCGGCATGGCGCGCCGCCACCCACGGCGCGCAACACTTTCATTCCTCCGAAATCGGCGCCGGATCCGAAGCTGCCGATGATGATCACGGTTGCTTTCGATTCGCCGACCGTCCAGATTGACGCGAATGATATCGGCGATCCACTCAGCAAGCTGGGCGTGGGGGCGCTCGGTAGTCGCGGCCTGAATGGAATTGGGGATCGGGGTTGTTGCAAGGGAATCGGGGATGGCGACAAAGGGACACCCGGCATCAGCTCCGGGCCGGGCCATCGCATCACTCCTCCGCAGTTGATCTACAAAGTGGAACCTGAATTTTCAGAAGAAGCGCGCAAGGCCAAGTATTCGGGGGTGGTTATTCTGACGATTGAAGTGGACGCGACCGGCCACGCGCGCGGCTTCCGCGTGGTCCAAAGCCCCGGCCTGGGCCTGGCGCAGAAGGCCATTGACGCGGTAACGCAATGGCGTTTCCGGCCTGGTTATCAGGACGGCAAGCCGGTGGTAACCACGGCTACCGTGGAGGTTAACTTCCGGCTGTTGTGAAAGTTGCCGATTTTCTGCGCCGATGCTAATTCCTCGATAGACGACCCGGCCGCGCTCGGGCCATTCTAATAAGTAAGTAACGGCGGTGGCGCATCCCCAGATCTGCGGACTGTCCGGTTCACGCTCCCGGACGTCCGTGGTTATTGCGTCGCCGCCGTACTAACAAAAACCCAGCGACCGATTTAGACCACCAATTTCCAAGGATTGCGGTATTCCCTGGTTAGGAATTTGCGCGCTTCCACTTGTTCGGTGGTCCATTTCTGGGCGTCCCAATCCAGACGCAGGCGACTGCGATAGGCAACGTTGCCAAGCAGGCACGTAGTGGTGGATCGCTGGCAGGTCTCGATATCGCTCATGGGTTTTTGGCGCGTCCGGACGCACTCCAGAAAATTGGCCCAGTGACTTGCGTTTCCCGAATCGGTGGAGCGTTCCTCGGACGCTTCCATGGCAGCCGCGGGCGGCTTGCCCGTCATCTCCGGAACGATTTTGTAGCCGCCTCGATCGAGAAACATAGTGCCCTTGTTGCCGCAGAACAGGATTCCGCCGCCCTTCCCGAACATAGATTGTCCGTTGCCGGCGCGACGCTCATAGGTAGCCACAAATCCGCTGGGATATTTGTAAGTCACTTGTAAGGTGTCGGGAGTTTCCGTGTTGTCCTTGAGCCAAAACTTTCCGCCTAAAGCCGTGACTTCCGACGGAACCTCTTCGTGAATCGCCATCTGTACTATATCCAGCCAATGGACGCCCCAATCGGTCATCATTCCGCCGGCATAATCCCAGAACCAACGGAAGGTGGAAAAATATTTGTCCTCGGGATCCACGCCGAAGCGATTTGCGTTGTACGGGATCTTGGGAGCCGGGCCCAGCCACATGTCCCAATCGAGCGTCGCGGGCGGTTCGACGTCAGGCGGATTTCCATAGCCTTCCTGCGGCTCGTTTCCGTAATTCCAGGTACGAACGAATGTGATTTGTCCCAACGCGCCGGAGCGGACGATCTCCACGGCCTTCTTGAAGTGCGCGGCCGAGCGCTGCATGGTTCCGGCTTGCACCACTCGCTCATATTTCCGCGCCGCCTCCACCATCTTCACGCCTTCGTCGACAACTACGCAGATGGGTTTTTCGACGTAGACATCCTTGCGCGCCTTGCAGGCTTCCACTGTCATGTAGGCGTGCCAATGGTCGGGAGTGGAAATGCAAACTACATCGATGGATTTGTCGGCCAGCACCTCGCGGAAGTCGCGATATGGCTTGGCTTGATTCTTGCTGTCGCGCACGGCCCAATCGAGATTGCGCTGAAACACATCGCAGACAGCTACGGGTACCAGGTTTTCCTGGCGCATGGCGATTTGCAGGTTGGAGCGGCCCATCTTGCCCATGCCAATGAAGGCGGCCGCGATTTTGTCGTTCGCGCCGTGGACTTTGCCGGTGAAGAGCGACGTGGTAAGCGCGGCAGCGGCGGTTGATTTCAGGAAATCGCGTCGGTCGGTCATTTTATTCACTCCCCTGCGTCGACACGAGTGTCGACGCGGCACACATGAGTGCGTGCGCTACTTGATTACTATGTTTACCAACTTATCGGGGACAACGATTACTTTTACTACTTGCTTGCCGTCCAGCAGGGGCTGAATCTTGGCGTCGCTCATGGCTTGTTTCTCGAGGGTCTCCTGGGGCGTCCCAAAAGCGACATATACGCGGCCACGCACTTTGCCATTGATCTGGATCACGATTTCGGCTTCCTCATCGCGGGCGAGTTCCGGATCGTACTCGGGCCAGGCATGGTGAAACACCGGAGCAGCCTTCCCTTGCTCCTCCCAGAGTTCTTCGGAGAGATAAGGAGCGAAGGGCTCCAGCATCAGCGTCAATTTTTCCAGGACGTCGGCCATAACGGGACGCGAAATCTGCTTTTCCTTTTCGATCAAAACATTCATCAGCTCCATCAGCGCCGCAATCGAAGTATTGAAATGCCAGCGGCTTTCAAAATCGCTGGTAATACGATGCAGAGTCTGATGCAGTTTGCGCAGCACTTTGCGATCCGCGTCCGTCGGCTCCGGCTGGCCCTGTCCGATATTACGCGTCACGAAGCGGTAGACGCGGCCCAGAAAACTGTAGGCGCCATTTGCGCCGGCGTCGGTCCAGTCCATTTCTTTTTCAGGCGGAGCCGCGAATAGCTCGAAGATCCGGCCGGTATCGGCTCCGAACCGTTCGATCATCTGGTCGGCGCTCACGACATTACCTTTCGATTTGGACATCTTCGCGCCGTCCTTGATCACCATGCCTTGCGTGAAGAGCCGCTTAATCGGCTCGTCGTTCGTAACCAGGCCGAAATCGCGCATCATTTTGGTCCAGAAGCGCGAGTAGATCAGGTGCAGGATGGCGTGCTCGACGCCACCGATGTACTGATCGATGGGAAACCAGTAGGCGATCTTCACTGAATCGAATGGAGCGCTGGAATTGTGCGGATCGCAGTAGCGATAGAAATACCAGGACGAATCGATGAACGTGTCCATGGTATCGCTCTCACGGCGCGCGTCTTCGCCGCACTTGGGACACTTCACGTTCATGAATTCCGGAACGTTCTCAAGCGGCGACCGGCCTTTGCCGGTAATTTGAATGCGGAGCGGTAGCACCACCGGCAGATCCTTTTCGGGAACCGGCACGATGCCGCACTTTGGGCAGTAAATCACTGGGATCGGCGTGCCCCAATAGCGTTGGCGCGAAATGCCCCAATCCTTGATGCGATAGGTGACAGCGGCTTTTCCAAAGCCTTCGGCCTCCGCTTTCGCGGTCATGACGCGGCGCGCTTCTTCGCTTGGGAGGCTGGAAAATTCGCCGGAGTCTCTGAGAAAGCCGTCATCAACGAACGGCCAGATGGCATCGGAGCCGGCCGACTGCACGACCGGACGCCACTTTATTCCGTATTTCTCGCAAAACTCGAAATCGCGCTGATCGTGCGCGGGGACGGCCATGATCGCGCCCGTGCCGTAGCCCATTAGCACAAAGTTGCCGATCCAGATGGGAATCTTCTCGCCGCTGAACGGATTCACGGCGAACTTGCCGGTTGGCAGTCCTTCCTTGTCCACATCGCCGGGACCCTTCGCCGCGCGCGAATCGATCATTTGCTTTACTTGTGGTTTCAATTCGGCGCTCGCCAGTTCGGCAACCATCGGATGCTCGGGCGCAAGAATGAGGCACGCCGCGCCGAAAATTGTATCGATGCGAGTGGTGAATACGCGTATCAGATTGTCGCTTCCCTCAAACTGGAAATCGACTTCAGCGCCTTCCGAGCGTCCGATCCAGTTGGTCTGCATCAGAAGCACGCGTTCTGGCCAGCCATCTTCCAGCTCGCCGATGGCGTTCAGCAATTCGTCGGCATACTTGGTGATGCGTAGGAACCATTGCTCGATGGCGCGCTGTTCCACGGGCGTGCCTTCGTGACGCCAGCAGCAGCCGTCCACCACCTGTTCGTTGGCCAGCACTGTTCCGCACTCGTTACACCAGTTGACCAGCGCCTTCTTGCGATAGGCCAGGCCGTGCTCCAGCATCTTGAGAAAAAACCACTGGTTCCAGCGATAATACTCGGGATCGCAGGTGGACACTTCACGCGACCAGTCGTAACTAAATCCCATGCGGCGGTGCTGCCGCTTCATGTTCTCGATGTTGAAGCTGGTCCATTCGTAGGGATCGCGCTTATTCGCGATAGCGGCATTTTCCGCGGGGAGTCCGAACGCGTCCCAGCCCATGGGATGCAATACGTTGAAGCCACGCATGCGTTTGTAGCGGGCTAGCGCGTCACCGATGGCGTAGTTGCGAATGTGGCCGATGTGCAGCGTGCCACTCGGATACGGCAGCATTTCGAGCACGTAATACTTCGGCTTGGAGGAATTTTCCTCGGCGCGGAAGAGAGCGGAGTCCTTCCAACGCTCCTGCCATTTTTCTTCTATCTGTTTAGAGTCGTACTGCTTTTCCGGCATAACTTTTTCAGTGTCTCGATGTTCTTCGCGTCATCGCCTTCTCGATAGGTGGGCGTTTCCAGAATGAAGGCTTTGTGGCGGAGCTTCGGATGGTTCAGTATCCGGCGAAACCCTTCCTCTCCAATATAACCGGCTCCTATGTGTTCGTGCCGGTCGATGTGCGACCCGAGCGGAGTTTTGGAATCGTTGGCATGGATCACTTTGACGTTCGCGATACCCAACTGGCGGTCAATTTCGGCGACGGTTTTCTTCAAGCCGGCCGCGGTCGCGACATCGTAACCGGAGGCGTGACAGTGGCACGTGTCGATGCAGAATCCAATGGCGAGATCGGTGAGCTCGGCGGCAAGTTGCCGCATGATGCCAAGTTCTTCCAGCCGGCTGCCCAGCGCCGCGCCAGCGCCCGCCGTGTTTTCGAGCAGCACGGTCAACTTCTTGGTATCCAGGCCGTGCGCCGCCTCGGCCAGCGATCGGATGACGGTGTAGATACCTTCCTCCACCGAATGTCCCTTGCAGTTTCCCGGATGGGCCACCAGATATTCGGCGCCGATGGCGAGCGCGCGCTCGATCTCGCCGCGAAAAGCAGCAACGGACTGCGCGCGCAGCGATTCCGTGCAGGAGGCGAGATTGATGAGGTAATTATCGTGGATGACCAGCGGATAAAGATCGTGCCGTTCGCGCGCCCGGTGCAGCAGCTTCACTTCACTCTCGGTCCGGACCGAAGCGCGCCACTGGCGAGGGCTGGACGAGAAAATCTGAAACGTGTTCGCGCCCCATTTGGCGGCAGTGATCGCCGCGTGTTCAAGCGATTTGCCGATGGAAGTATGAATCCCGATTCGCAAAGGCAGATTGTAGCTCGTGGGGCAGGTCCCCGACCTGCCGTTGAGAATTTTGAATCATTCCTCTCACTCCCTTCTCATGAGCTTCTATCGCCGTAGGTTGCCTCACTGGCAACCTGAGGGAGTTCCCATATTCTTGACTTGGCGCCTATATGGCTCCCTGCCTCGTACCAATCACGCCATGGTATCCGACTCGCTCCCGGAAGGCCGAAGATTCCTCCTGCTGGATCGGCAACTGGACTCTGCCAATTCGGGGCCAACCTTCCTGAGACATCCGCACGTGGCCGTCTCGGTCGCAGAGACGTTGTTCATCGCAGGCAGGAAATGGGGTTTGTACCAGCTCTTCGCATGGGTGGTTATGTCGAACCACGTGCATGTTCTGTTGCAGCCCTACAAACCGCTGCGGGAAATAACTCGCGCAGTGAAGAACACCAGCGCGCGGGAAGCCAATCTCATCCTGGGTAGAACCGGGCTGCAGTTTTGGCAGGACGAATCCTATGATCACTGGGTGCGCGACAGTAAGGAGCTTGAGCGGATCGTGCGGTACATCGAATCGAATCCTGTGCGGGCCGGACTGGTGGAGCGATCCGAATTGTGGCCCTGGTCGAGCGCGTCGGAAGACGTTCTTTGGCAGGTCGGGGACCTGCCCCACGATACCCAGCCTTGAGTAAATGTAG
>JBEKJJ010000337.1:0-7515 GCA_050011295.1 Bryobacteraceae bacterium | reverse complement strand
TTCGAAGAAACTCGCGTGGCTGTTATCGAACGCTTCTGGTTTGAATCGCGCGAGAATGGATCGCTATTGATGGATGCGCGGCTCGACAATAATCTGCATGAGCTGTACGAAACCAGGACTGGCGGCGAAAGTTGGTCCATGAAACAGGCCGGCCCGGGCGCCATTCCGTTTCCGGTAGCCACGAAAACATCCGGATGGCGATTGCGCGCTGATGCCGCCACGCATAGTTTCGACGTTGAAAAATCGGACGGCTCGCGTTGGCAAAGAGTGGCCAGCTTTCTGGTGCATGTGGGAGCCTGCAAACAATGAAACCAGATCCGATCGAGCTTGAGTTGTTCCGCCATCTGCTGGTTTCCATCGCCGAAGAAATGGGAGCGGTGCTGCGCAAGACTTCGTATTCGGCCAATATCAAAGAGCGCCGCGACTATTCGTGCGCGGTGTATGATGCCGCCGGCGAAACTGTAGCGATGGGCGATCACATGCCCGTTCATCTCGGCGCCATGCCGTTGTCGGTGCGCCACGCCATGCAGGCCTTCGATTTCACGCCCGGTGATGTTGCCATTCTGAATGATCCTTTTCGCGGCGGAACGCATTTGCCGGATATCACGGCGGTGTCCGGGGTGTTCGTGAAAGGATCGCACAAGCCCGCCTTCTACGTAGCCAATCGCGCGCATCACGCCGATGTAGGCGGCATGAGCCCCGGTTCCATGCCGCTGGCGCGCGAGATTTATCAGGAAGGCATCCGGATTCCACCCATTCTGCTGGTGCGCCGTGGAAAGTTCGATCGCGAATTGCTGGGATTGATCTTGGCAAACGTGCGCACGCCCGAGGAGCGCGAAGGCGATTTGTTGGCGCAGTGCATGGCCATCCGGCGCGGCGAGCAGCGCCTGCTTGAACTGGTAGCCAAATATGGAATGGCGAAGGTTCGCCGCAACATGACGGCGTTGAAGGATTATAGCGAGCGCATGATTCGCGCGGCCATCGGCCGGTTGCCGCGCGGCGTTTATCGCTTCGAAGATTATCTCGACAGCGATGGCATAGTTGATCGTCCCGTGAAGATCGCCGTTACTGTAACCATTCATGGAAATCGCGCGACGATCGATTTTACGGGATCGAGTGAGCAAGTGGAAGGTTCCGTGAATGCGAATTATGCTGTTGCAGTTTCGGCCACAACTTATGTTTTTCGATGCCTGGTGCGCGAAGATATTCCCTATACCGCGGGTGTCATGCGGCCGCTGGAAGTGATCGCGCCGGTGGGTTCGGTGGTGAATGCGCAACCCCCCGCCGCGATGGCTGCGGGCAACGTGGAAACATCGCAGAGGATCACGGATGTGGTGCTGGGCGCGCTGTCCAAGGCAGCGCTGCGGCTCATTCCCGCGGCTAGCTCCGGAACCATGAACAATATCACTTTCGGCGGTGTGGACCGTCTTCGGGGGCGCGCCTTCGCTTATTACGAAACTATCGCGGGTGGCATGGGCGCATCGGCTATATCCAATGGAGCGAGTGCGACTCACACCCACATGACCAATAGCTGGAACACGCCGGTGGAAGCGTTCGAGCATCAATATCCGCTACGCATCCGAGGCTATCGGATTCGCTCGGGCTCGGGTGGCGCCGGGAAACATCGAGGCGGCGACGGGATCATTCGCGAATTTGAGTTTCTCACGCCGGCGGATGTGACAATACTTGCGGATCGCCGATTGCGCGGTCCGTATGGCCTGGCGGGCGGGGAATCAGGCGCGCCTGGGAAAAACACCTTGCTGAAGGGGAAACGCGCTATTGCGATTCCCGGTAAGGCTCGCTTTGAAGTGGCTGCGGGCGATGTGCTCCGCATTGAATCGCCCGGCGGAGGCGGTTACGGAAAGCCGGATTGAAGCGCAGCCCATCACTCCTTGGGCGCCACGGCCGCTCGATCGCGTGGCGATGCGGCAAACCTGGAGGAACCTCACTTTTCTGCATTGGTCCTATGAGCCGGCGGTGGTCGCGCGTTTGCTTCCGCCGGGCCTTACGGTCGATACCTTCGATGGAGTGGCTTACGTCGGCCTGATTCCGTTCGAGATTCACAATCTGCGCGGAATCCCGCATTTCCCCGAAACAAATGTGCGTACTTATGTTGTCGGGCCGGATGGTAGCCGCGCGGTATGGTTCTTCTCGCTCGATGCCGCACGGCTGCTTGCCGTCATCGGCGCGCGTGCAGCATATCATCTGCCGTACTTTTGGGCGAAGATGCAAGTGGCCGCGGAGAACGAAACGGTTTGCTACACCAGCCGGCGCAAATGGCCGCACTTGGGGCGGCACTTCACCGACATCGTAGTAAGGCCCGAAGACCGGAGGCCAACGTCTTGGCAGGGCGCGGCCCTGCCCCACATAGATTTTTTGACGGCTCGCTATCGCCTTTACGCTCTGCATCGCGGCCGGCTGGCGTGCGCGCAAATCGAGCATGATCCCTGGCCGCTCACCCATGCGACACTAATCAAGCTTGACCAAAATCTCATCGAGGCTGCTGGCCTTCCCACTGCACAAGGAGCGCCGCTGGTGCATTTCTCCGCGGAGTTGAACGTCAGAATCGGCTATATCGGGCTGTGCTAAAACTGTGGGGTGCTTCTTTCGCTCTACAACGATCGGCCATCGTCGGAAACGCAATTCGCGGCCATCCGCAAGGACCATCTTCTGGACCGGCTGAAAGCGCTGGACTCACGCGCGAATCGCAAGGGACTGAATGGCCTGGATCCTAACCGCAACCGGCTGATCCGCATCGGAATGGAAATCAGCGCGCAGGGGCGCGTTACCAAGAGCGGCTACGGCGTGTTCGATCTCGCGTGGCAGGCCGCGCATCACCGGGAGTGGCCCGGCGAGATCGCGCAGGAACTCGAGCAGATCCGGGAACGCGTCAAAGAAGTTCATGGAACCCCGCTCCGGTTCCTGATCTGGGCCGGTATGGGCGGATCGGCGGAAGACAAGAACATGTACAACGCCATCGGCCTGTTGAAGAGCGGGCCGCGCTGCTATGTACTGGATTCCACCGACCCGGCGAAGCTCAAAAACATTCTCGCCGATATGTCGCGCCGCTCCAAGCTTCCACTTCCCAAGATTCTTAAAAGCACTTTGGTCGTTGGGATGGCGATGGGGATGACTTCCTATGAGCCGGTGGTGAATCTCCAGAAGCTGGCGCTGCTTTATCAGAACAACAAAGTGGATGCGCGTCCCAACTTTATATATATGACGCTGCCCGGCTCGCTGTTGGATCAATTCGCTTCGAGCCAGGGGTACCGGCGCGTGGAATTGCAACCGGACCATCGCAACAGCACCGCCGGCCGGCATAGCGCGCCGCTTACGCGTGGAAGCCTGTATCCGTTGGGATTGAGCGGAGTGGATCTAAAGGTGTGGATTCAGGCGGCCATGCTGGAAGAAGACGAAATCGATACAGCCTGGCGATTGGCTGCTTTCTTAGATACGCAAGGGCACGCGGGGCGCGACAAGGTGACGCTGATACTGCCGCGCGAGTGGGCTGGCGCGGGGCTGTGGACCAAGCAGGATTTCGAAGAGAGCCTGGGTAAATCCGAGTGCCAAGGCATAAAGATCGTTATCGATGAGAAAATTCGGTTGCAAAATTACCGTCCGCCCAAGGACCCTTTGCAGGACCGTCTTTTTCTGGCGGTGCAGAGAAGAGGCTCGCCCGCCGGCGATGCGAGGAAGATCGCGATGCTGAGGCACGCCGGATACCCGGTGGCGACTCTAACTACTCCGGCGCGGTGCGAACTTTCGCGCTACATGCAGTTCATGCATTACGCCGTATTCGGATTGGCAAGTTTGCGCGACATGAACTTTGTCACTCAGCCGAGCGTGGAGTTGTATAAATCGATCACCAACGAATTGCACGCGTCGGCCGAGAAATTGGGCGGCATCGAGAAAACCAAAGCGTGGGAGCAGATGCGGGATTCTCCCTCGCAGGCACGCTGGCGGGGCCGGGTGACGTTGCTCTACGATGGCGTGGCTGTGCCTCGGTCCACGCCGGCCAACGGTCCTGAAATTTATGCGGCGATTCTGCGCGGCCTGACGGCGGACCGTGAAATTGAATATGCGGAGTTGACTTTTTTCGGCGACACGCGCTATTCGGCGCGAGGACGTGCTCTGCGAACACGTCTGAACCGCGCCGCCGAGGCGTTATTCCGCTCGCGATTGAAGATGCCCGTGGATGTCTACGAAGGCCCGGCCATGAATCATTCGTATCATGAGATGATCATCGGCCATGGGAAATGTTTCTCCACCGTTTTGATTTCGGATGCCTCCGAAGAGATGCCCTCCATCGGCTATACGGCTGGTTATCATCGCGCCCAGTTCCTGGCGACCATCCATGCGCTGGCGGAACGACACAGGCCGGTGGTGGCGATGGCGCTGCGCGATATGGAAGAAGCCACCTTTGACGCGCTGGATGAATTTTTCCGGCAAGCGGCCAGGCATTTGTAAGGCGGGACGCGTGCCGTACAATACAAGTTCATGGCCAAGTTCAAGCCGGCCGGCAGCAGCAAGAAAACGCCGGCGAAATCCGCACGCGCAGCCATCCCTTGCCTGATTCTGGTGTTGCTCGGGATCGCGGCGATGTGCCTGCTGTTCTATCTTTCCTTGCAATCCGGAACTTCATGAGAATCGACAATCGCCGTCCGGACCAGATGCGTCCGATACGGATTACCAATAATTATTTGATGACCGCGGAGGGTTCCACGCTGATCGAGGTGGGCAATACGCGCGTGCTGTGCGCGGCCTCGGTGGAAGAGAGCGTGCCGCAATTTTTGCGGGGAAGCGGGCGGGGGTGGGTGACTGCCGAGTACTCCATGCTGCCCCGCGCCACCGGAACCAGGACTCCGCGCGAAGTCACCAAGGGCCATCCATCGGGACGGACGCAGGAAATCCAGCGGTTGATTGGCCGCTCTCTGCGCTCGGTGGTGAATATGGCGGCGTTGGGAGATCGGAGCGTCATCGTCGATTGCGACGTGCTGCAAGCCGATGGCGGTACGCGCACCGCTTCCATTACCGGCGCCTATGTGGCGCTGGTACTGGCACTCAAGCAGTTGGTGAAGTACGGCGCCTTGAAATCGCTGCCGGTGCTAGATCACGTGGCTGCTACCAGCGTCGGTATTGTAGCGGGAGTGCCGGTACTGGATCTTTGCTACGAAGAAGATTCGAACGCGGAAGTGGATATGAATATCGTCATGACGGGGTCCGGCCGTTTTGTGGAGCTGCAGGCGACGGCGGAGAAAACGGCTTTCGACGATGCGCAGTTGGCGGAGCTAGTGAAGATCGGACGAGCCGGGATTCGGGAGTTGATCGCGATTCAAAAGCAGGCGTTGGAGTTGTAGCTTTGCGGCTTTACTGCGCTACCACCAATGCAGGCAAACTGCGCGAATTCCGCATGGCTTTGGATTCCCGATTCGAGGTGGATGTACTCCCCGGTCTGGGTTCGATTCCGCCGTGCGAAGAAACTGGCGCGACTTTTGAGGAGAATGCGATCCAAAAGGCTCTCTATTATTCGAAATATTGCGATGACTTGTTATTTGTGGATGATTCCGGGCTCGAAGTAGATGCGCTGGCCGGGGCTCCCGGCGTTTACTCGGCTCGATTTGCGGGCCCGGATGCTACCGATGATGCCAATAATCGGTTGCTGCTTGAGAGGATGCGCGGCGTAAGCGACAGAACGGCCCGGTTTGTTTGCGTAGTGGCGCTCGCGCGCAAAGGGCAGCTCATCCGCAGTTTTCGGGGTGAAGTGGAGGGCCAATTGGTTGAGGAGCCGCGCGGTGCGAATGGGTTTGGCTACGACCCGCTGTTCTTTTATCCGCTGTTCGGTGCCACGTTTGGTGAAGTGCCTGTGGAGCGGAAGATGGAGGTGAGTCATCGCGGGGCGGCGCTGCGGGGGATGCAACTTTTTTTGGGGGCTGGGGACTAGCGGCTGGGGACCGGTGTCGTGATTGTTACTGGCTCGCCGGCTTTCATTGGCTTTCCATTGATCACTGCGTCCTGGGCTAGGGTGCCGCCGTGGATGGTGCCGTCCGGCAGGATCCGGTAATGGTGGCTCTCTAATTGGATGCCGCCTACCTCGATGCGCGTGTCGGCGCCGGGTAGCGACTGGTTGCGCAGTTCGCGGATGCGTCCCTCGGGGGTCAGCCAAACGACTAATCCCCAATGGACCAGAAGCCCGTTTATACGGATGGGGGCCACGCCCGATGGAGGCAGATAGGTATCCGATCCAGCGCGGACGGTTGTTCCTGGCGGCCAGTTCACTCCTTGACGGACGAAGGCGCGCGACAAAGTGCATTCGGTGAGGCTACCCGTGAGTGCCGAATAATAGATCACGGTTTGCGCGCTGCAGGGCAGGCCGTCGATCGCTTGGTCGCGAGCTAGAGTCCCGCTGCACACTCGCCCGCCGCAGAAGTTCACCTGGTCTTGATACTCCACGCCTTGGATGGTTTGCGGTGTCCGAAAAATGACCCACTGCACGCGGCGCGCCCACCAACGGTAGTTGACTTGCGCACCGGCCGGAAGCGGTACGCCGTACACCACTTCTGGTTTCGAAAGGACGCGATATTGGTCGTGCTCTGTCAAGGTTTGAAGATAGTAAGTCCACGCGAGCGCCGGCAGCAACCAAATTGCCAGCGCGACGAAGCCGGCGCGCTGTAATTTCTTGCTGGGCTTGAAATGGCCGACCACCACCAGCGCGGCTGCCGCGAAGAAGACCACCGTGAGCAACACGCCGCCGGCCATGAAAATCATGGCGAAAATGGCTGCTCCGCCATTCGGCATCATACTTTCCGTCTCGGCATGTAAGAGTGTCCAGGATAGCGTACCGTGTGTAGCGGGCGCATAGTATTGCCAGTACCGGGCTCGAATGGTAAGCTTTTGTAAAGTTGTTCCAGAAACGGGGTGCAAGTGCGAATACTCGCGTTGTCAACACTGTTGTTCTCCAGCGTTGCCTGGGGACAGAATACAAATCCGCTCAGACATCCGCAGATCGTGAATCCCGGGTATATGAGCCAAACCGGCGCGGTAGCCATGTTCACGAGCGCGAATAAGCTGACGCCGGACGGAAACGCAGCCACCAAACAGCAAAGGGTGAATTCGGTGCCGAACTTTTCGAGTTCGTTTACCTTCAGTGGCACCACTTATCCTTACACGATGGTGGGTGCCGATCCGACAAAGGGCGGCGCTACGCGCGTCGACGCATCGTTAGTCACCATCCAGTTCTTCTTCGACGAATTTGCGGACCAGAACGGGAACAACATCGTGATTGATGCGGCCACAGTGGTTTCCGCGTTCCTGAATGGGCCAAATATCGAGACGGCAGCGTACGGCACGGGCAACACGCAATTCTCAGATGCGGTCCAGCGCGCGGAGTTCTTCCATGTGATGAAGCCGGATTGGCACACACTGCTGAACCGCCCACGGCTGCTGCAGTCGGTGCAGATTGAAGTGCCGGTTGGTCTTTCTATCGTGTTCCAGGCGGGGGCGGGCGGCCCGTTTTTT
>JBEKJJ010000336.1:0-7556 GCA_050011295.1 Bryobacteraceae bacterium | reverse complement strand
GCGATGTCTCGACCATTGCGGGCGCCAGAAGCGTCGCAGAACAGGCGAATGCGCTTGGCCGCTTTGACGCCGTTATTCATAACGTCGCCGTCGGGTACAAAGAGCCACGCCGTGTCGAGACCAGCGACGGACTGCCGCAGGTGTTTGCCACGAATGTTCTGGCGCCCTACATATTGACCGCGCTCATGCGGCGGCCGCAAAGACTCATTTACCTAAGTTCCGGCCTTCATCGCAGCACAACTGCGCAACTCGATGACGTTCTCTGGCAAAAGCGCCGCTGGGACGGTACCAAAGCCTATTGCGAAACCAAGCTCTATGACACGATGCTCGCCTTTGCGATCGCGCGCCGCTGGCCAGACGTTTTCTCAAACGCGCTGGAACCGGGCTGGGTGCCTACAAAGATGGGCGGTTCGGAAGCACCAGACGACATCAACCAGGCTCATCTCACGCAAGCTTGGCTCGCCGTGAGCGACGACGCGCTGGTGACGGGACAGTATTTCTATCACAACCAGCGGCTCGCGCCGAACCCGCAAGCCGAGGACTCCAATCTTCAAGACCAATTGATTGCGGTGTGCGAGAGATCAACGCAACTCGCCCTTCCCAACTAGCGCAAAACTTTTCGCATTCACTTAATCGCAAATGTGATGGAGAAAAAACATGCACGACTCAATGAAATTATTCGCTGCGGCAGGCGGCGCTTTGCTTTGCGTTTCGCCTGCGTCGGCCCAGGAATCGGGCCGTTTGTCCGCCGAATACCTGAAGCAAGCGACGCCGCTGATCCATTGGCCGAAGGGCTTGGAGCCTCGCAACGTCGATGTATTTCTGCATAACGAGGGCTGGATCGATGCGCCCCCGGCTGTTGTCTGGAAAAACCTGGTGGACGCCTCGCAGTGGCCGACGTGGTATTCCAATGCGGCGGACGTCCAGATCGAAGGCGGCCACGACGCCCTCGAGCAAGGCGTGAGCTTCCGCTGGAAAACCTTCGGCTTACCGATTGAAAGCACTGTTGATACGCGCACGCCAAACCGCGAGATCGGCTGGTCGGTGCACAAGGCCGGCTTCGAGACTTGTGAAGACTCTTCGTAAGGGCAAGTTACCGTGGGAGAATCCGCGCGTGTGCGGACCGGGCTCTACTTCGCTGGCGCTATTCCCATCGGACGCTTCCTGGCAGGCGGTATGCGTCCTGGTGGCGATGAAGGCAAGTGGAAAATACAAGCAGCAGAATCGCTGAGGCGAATTACTTGGCTTGGACCTACGGGATGCGTTCGAGCGCGGGCGGATGCCAAGTGCCGTTGAGGATTGCTTCTTCAGGCCAATAAAGGCGAATGGTGAGATTAAAGGTTCCGTCGCCAGAAGGAAGCCAGTTCGATTCCTTCTCGGGTCCGGGGTTCTGGCTCTGGAAATAGATGTCCAGCGAGCCGTCCGGGTTGAATTTTAATGGATCGCGATCGCCGATGGCATAGCGGTGGATTGGATTCGCAATGAAATAGCCATCTTTATCGTAAGCAGTAAGCGACCAGAAGGCACGCACCGGTGGAAGGACGGCTTTGTCGAAGTGCATCCGGTATCGCATGGAGCCGCTGAGGAGTTGCCCCGCGCCGTCCGCGCTGCTGTTCAGATAAATCGCGTCCTCGGGTGGATTCGCACCTATCGCAAAACGCGCGATGGCAGCTCGCGCCATGTAGTTTGTTCCATAGCGTCCGATATTTTTGTTAAACCCTGCCCAACCTGGCTTGGTGGCCGCAGCTGCGGTAATCATTTGTTCGACGCGCGCGGACGCGGCATGAGCGCCTTGATTGATCGCTTGCTCTTGTTCCTGGCTCAGCTTCGACGCGTCGAAATCTTCTCCCGGAACGATGCCAAGACGCGCCAGATCGGCAATCATTGGAGTATCGGACGTATGCGGCGGGTTGGCCTTCATGGCCTTGGCGAAAGCTGCGAAGAAATCGTCCGGCTCCATCGCTTTGACGCGATCTGGTGGCGTGGGGCCCACAGACTTTCCGAAGGCGAGTGCGGAGCCGAGCTTCTGCTCTCCATTCGGATACGCGCTCAACGGCATCATGCGCATGCCCTTCTGAAACGCGTGGACATTGTCGTAATCGGAGGCGCCGTTGGTTTGCGTGCGGCCGAGCAGCCAACCAATGTTGGTCGGCGCATCCAGGCGCGTAACGTGTTCTGGAAGTCTGCCCTTCCAGTTCGGCCCAACGACAGCGAACCACGCCTCGGAGGTTCCGGTCGTCCGTTTGCCCGGGTCGGCGAACGTTTCAGTCCACGCATCCATGAATTGCAGCAGGTAAAAGCGTCCCCCTGAATCGGGAACGTGGATGAGAATTGGCTCCTTCGCCAGATCGAGCCAGGCTGTCGAATAAAGCGTGTCCGCGTTGGGCCGGACGATTTGCCGAATGTCGGGGCGCGGAAATTGGGGGACGTGAGTGAATTGATTAACAGACTGTGCGCCGCGAGTTGCTTCCAGAAGCACGAGGGGATAAGCGTAGATGTAGGCTCGTTCTGCGATATCGTGGAGGCCAGCGGGGGCGTTTTGTCCGTGGAGTGCGGCAGCGGCGAGAAGAGTGGTCACGAGGGGCCTCATAAGTCCTTTGGCGGAGAGACGAATTCTTCCAGTCGAGCCTATCATGCGCGGCAAACCATAGGAAACCTCTAGTCTAAATCACCTTGGGTGCGAAATTCCCGAATCCAGACTTGCCGTCGTGTGGCTCCACCGAGCATGGATTTACATGTCTCAAAAAAATTCGGAGCGTACTTGCGCTTCAAGATTCGTTCGGGCAGATAGCGGCAAAGATCAGGTCCCACGCAACTGATCGCTGGTCCGCCCGTGTACAGATGGAATCAGTCGCAAAGGGCAGTACCTGGCGGTTATAATTATCGGACCAGCATCGCCACGCTGCGTTGGCGGGAATCGAGGCCTACAAGGTAATTTTGATGAGCACTTCCATAACCCAGCCGGCAGCCCCAAACACCATAGGCATTAGTGGATTCTTCACCGACGCCGGCTTCGACTTTGTTACCCGTTCGATGATCGGTTACGCCGCGCAAGGTGTGATGGACGTTGGGCAAGTCTTCGCCACCATCGCCCGCATAACGGACGGCAATGCGGACAGCTGGTACACCGCGTGGCGGGCGACGGCGGAAAAGCTTCACGGCCAAGCCAAGGCCAGTCTGGCCGCGGGGCACACGGCCACGGCGCATAGACGGTTTCTGGCCGCTTCCGAAGGCTACGCGCAGGCCGTCGCCTTCTCCGACGGACAGAGCGATCAAGCGACCTTCGCTCCGACCTTCGCTTTGCAGACCGAATGCTGGGAGTTCTTCATCGATAGCGCGGCCGGACGAATCGAACGCGTCGCCGTGCCGTATGAAAAAGACGTGCTGCCTGGCTTCTTGTTCCGCCCGGATTCCTCGGGCGCGAAAAGACCGACCGTCGTCATGACCAACGGCAGCGAGGGCTCCAAATCAGGGCTTTGGGCGTGGGGCGTCGCCGCGACACTCGCCCGGGGATGGAACGCCTTCATCTATGACGGCCCGGGCCAGCAAAACATGCTGTTCGACAAGGGACATCCGTTCAGGCCTGACTGGGAAGCCGTTCTCACACCCGTGGTCGACGCTTTGACGGCACGCGGCGATGTCGATGGCTTAGCCCTTTTTGCCTACGGCTGCAGCCAGGCAGGTTACTGGGTTGCACGCGCGCTGGCTTTCGAGCATCGCTTCGTAGCAGCCGTCGTTGATCCTGGCGTCATGGATGTAGCGGCGAGCTGGCTGGCAAATATACCGCCGACCTTGGTCGCCGTTTTGAAGGCCGGAAAAAAGGACGAATTTAACGCCGCGATGGCGATGGCAGCCAGGAATCCGAAAATGGCGGAGGTGATTGCGGCGCGCGGCCGTCCGTTTGCCAAGCCTAGCGTCTACGACACGTTCAAGGCTGCCATGGAATACAACCTTCGCGAGGTGATCGGTCAAATCAAGACGCCGCTTCTGATAACCGATCCCGACGAAGAGGCATTCTGGCCGGGACAGTCGAAAGAAGTGTACGCGCAGCTCACGGGCGAGCGCGAAATCCTTCATTACTCGCGCGAAGACGGAGCCAACTGGCATTGCGAGCCGATGGGACGGCTGGAGGTGGAGCTGCAGATGCTCGACTTTTTCCAGGACCGCCTGGCGCGGATTATCAAGTAACACCCCGGCTGAGCCGA
Organism: Bryobacteraceae bacterium; assembly: GCA_050011295.1. Classification (GTDB taxonomy): domain Bacteria; phylum Acidobacteriota; class Terriglobia; order Bryobacterales; family Bryobacteraceae; genus Palsa-89. Next base: position 3,351 of record JBEKJJ010000336.1, on the reverse strand, counting down.
GAACCGCGCCTCCGCTATCGCCGCTCTGCGAAATCAGATACGAACCTCGCTCTCTGCCGGCGCGGTAGACTCCTCCCCGGAGCCGCGCTCCGACCGCCAAAGGCATGATCTGCCGCGCAATATCCCGAGCTGATATCCGGTATCCTCAATCATGTTATTTCCCGGCTCTCCCGGCGTCGCGACGGCCATGGGGCTGTTCGCGTTCGTCTGGCTTATCATCTTCTTCACCAGCAAGGGGAAGCCGGTCGTCTTCGATCCCGGCGGAAGACATGGCGAGTTTGGCAAGAGGCTGCTTCCCATGTACCTGGACATTACGAAATTTGTTCTGGGATTGGCCGCCGGGTCTATCGTCTTGCTTGTCGGTTCGCTGAACTTCAATCAGTCAAGTGGCCGCTCTCTAAGGCCCTTCGCATCGCCTTTGTTCCTGGTGGCCATGAGCATCATCTACGGAGTCCTTTTCATGATCTTCCTGGCTCTGAACTACGAGCACCATTTGCATCATCCGAATGATCCGCATTCCTACACTTTGTTCAAGTACACGCGGAACCAGGCCCTGGGCTTCAGCGCTCTCCTTTGTTTTTGTATCAGCTACATCTGGCTGATCGCGGCGGCGACCACATGAGAGGCGTCGCCTGCGGGCGAAGCGGATAGATTTACTAACGACATGCGGATACTCAAAAGATTCCTGCTCACGGCGGCCATTCTGATAGTGGCCGTTGCCGCTTTGGCTGTCTACCTGCTGCGCGGGGGATTTCGCCGATTCGACATGACGCCGTATCCGGTTTCTCGCGCGGCGTTCACAAACTGGAACGATGTGCTGGCGCATCCGCGTGACATCTCATTGACGACGTTTCAGACCGGCGTTGTCCACATGGACGCGTGCCTGAACCTCGACCCAGCGAGCCCCAGGCAAGCCGACTGCGACCATGCGCCGCGCGATCTCGCCGTGCTGGTTCACTGGGTACACCATCCCCGCTTCGGCGACTTCCTGATCGACACGGGCTTCGACGACTCTTTCGCCAAACATCCGCCCTACGGCAGCTACACCGAGGCGATGAAGTTCTTCAATTGGGCCAACGGCGTCACCAACCGGCAGGAACCGGGCATGGATCTGGGGGCGCAACTCGCGCGTCTGAACCTGCGCCCGAAGGCGGTGTTCTTCACCCATCTTCACCCTGATCACACCGGGGGCGTTTCCGCACTCGGGCCCCAGACTGAATTTGTCTTCGGCAAGGCCGAAGCCAGCTTTTTAGCGCGTGCCGCCACAGCGAACCACTTCCCAGCCAACGCGAAGTTTTTCAGCATCGATTTCCCGGCTGCGCCTTCAATGCCTCCGCTCGGGCCGTGTGTGGATCTGCTTGGCGATGGGTCCTTTTGGGCCATCTCCGCGCCCGGTCATACCGACGACGACATGGCGTTTCTGATCAACGGCGCATCGCCGACTCTTTTGACCGGCGATGCAAGCCACTTCGCCTGGGGGTTCAAGACCGGCGTCGGACCAAAGGGGTGGAATGACGCGGGAACCGCTCGCGGCCGCGTAAGCCTGGAGCGGCTGCGCGCCTTTGCGAGAGCGTATCCGAGCGTGAAGATCATATACGGACACGAACTGGGGGTCGAGTGACGACAATGATGACGATCCTTGGTGCCGGTGGCCCAATCGGAAACGAACTCGCCAAACTGCAGGCAGCCCAGAACAGGCCATTCCGTTTGGTAAGCCGCAACCCGAAACCAGTTGCCGGAGGGGCGCTGTTCCCGGCAGACCTCGCCGATAGGGAGCAGACCATCCGGGCAGTCGCAGGCTCGACTGTGGTGCACCTGCTCGCCGGCCTCAAATATAACCTTGGGGTCTGGCAGGAACTCTGGCCGCGAATCATGGCGAATACCATCGAAGCCTGCAAGCGGGCGGACGCGAAGCTGATCTTCTTCGATAACGTCTATATGTATGGGAAGGCCGCGGGCCCGATGACGGAGAACACGCCGTACGCTCCCTGCTCGAAGAAAGGAGAGATCCGCGCAAAGATCGCAACAGCCCTGATGGATGAGGTGCAGGCCGGCCGTCTGAGCGCCATGATCGCGCGCGCGGCGGATTTCTACGGACCCGAGACCCAAAACGGCGTGCCGAATGTTCTGGTCTTTGAGCCTTTGTCGAAAGGCTCGAAAGCATCATGGCTGGTCAATGCTGCCGTACCGCACGCGCTGACCTTTACGCCTGACGCCGCGCGCGGCGTGGCCATGCTGGCGGACCGGGAGTCGGCGTGGAACCAGGTGTGGCATCTGCCGACGGCGCCCAATCCGCCAACCGGCAAAGAGTTCATCGCCATGGCCGCAAGTGAATTCGGAGTGGCCCCCAAATACCGGGTGCTGAGCAGGCCGATGCTTCGGCTGGCCGGATGGTTCAACCCCCAGGTCCGCGAATCGTACGAGATGCTGTATCAGAGCGAGTCTCCCTACCTGTTCGACTCGACAAAGTTCGCCAATGAATTCGGCTTCGCGGGAACCCCCTATCCTGACGGAGTCCGAATCGCTGCCGATTCCTACAAGGGGAAGGCGCGGGCTTAAGCTGAGTCACACGGAAGACTTCGTTCTGCGTGCCTTTTTTATCGGTGTGGGCGCCTGTCATCTCCTTAACCTTAACGGCGATGACGGCTTCGCGCACCCGGCTAAGCTATTCGGAGAATGGCGCTCCAGCGACGAGGTCTGCAAAATTTGGAGGTGTGAACCCCTCAACGTATCGAATGCCAAAATCCCGAAGAATGTTGTCAACCGCCGTCATCGGTTTCTGACGAACGACGGTGCAAAGGCATCCTTTGAATCCGTCCTTGAATGCCAGCCGAGGAAATGCGGTTAGGATCGCCTGCTGTTTCTCCCGCGAGATGCGATCAAGACCGGCGCCAAGGACATCAACCGCGATTCCTGAATGAGTCATCACGACTTCGGGCTCTTTGTGGAGAGCGAGTGTTGGGGTCGTGTGAAGTGCAATAGCGTCCCACACAAGCTGCGTCTGCTGGGCCGAGATGCCGCGTTCTTTCAAGAATTCGCGAGCCGCATTCGCGCCGTCTACCTCGAAGCGATTCGCCCCGTTGTACCGCTCGGTCAAACCGAGATCGTGCAGGATCGCGGCTACAGCCAAGAGCTCAGCGTCCGGTGCTATCGCGGCGCTCTCTGCAAGGACGACTGCGAACAACCAAGAGCGCTGAAAAAGCCCAACACTCATCGCAAATATGAAGCCGTGCTCAACCGCTTCGGGGAGTTCTTCCGCAACGGCGTCTCGATCGACGCGATCTCCGGTGACGACCTGACGCGCTTCGTCGTGACGCTTAAGAAAGATCATGGCTTGGGATCCAATACGAT
>JBEKJJ010000335.1:0-7557 GCA_050011295.1 Bryobacteraceae bacterium | reverse complement strand
GCGGACGCCGTTCTTCTGTTTCCCGGCCAGCGCGCAAGATCCATATTACTTGAGGCACTTCTCCAAGAGCCTGGATGCTGACCAGCCATTTTTTGTGGTTTGCCACGCCGATCCCACGCGGGGCAAACGCCTCCTCTCGGTGGAAGAACTCGCAAGTTGCGCAGTAGAGACTATTCGGGGCCAGTGCCCCGAAGGTCCCTATATTCTGGGCGGCCACTGCTACGGAGGTGTAATCGCCTACGAAGCCGCCCTTCAACTGATGTCGCAAGGCCAGCAAATCGAATGTCTGGTGCTTTTCGACGCCGCCACGCCCGGGTATCCAAAGGTTCACAAGCAATGGCGGCGCTACGCCATCAAGGCGCGCGAGTTGGCGCTGGCGCTCGGTTCGGGGAAACTCGCGACCACGGCCACGGCCATGCGCCAGCATCTTTATGCGCTAGGCCGCATCTTCGCGCGCCGCCGCAAGGGCAACGCAAGCCGTGTTTTGACGGCCATCGGTTCGGATGTTTTAGTAACGGGACAAGCAGAGAAAACACTGAACGGAATGGCGATGTGGGAATACACGCCGCGGGAATTTCCGGCGCCCATCATTCATTTTATTGCCGCCGATCAGCCGGTCAGCACCGAAGTTCTAAGCGACCCGCGGCTGGGCTGGAACGATTTTGCACGCGCAGGCCTGTCTGAGTGTCACGTTAGCGGAGATCACAACACTTTATTATTGGCGCCGGAGAACGCAGCCCAGCTCGCCGATCATCTCGCCCGGTTGCTGCCCCGGCGCGCTTTGGCGAAGGCGGCTGCCGGCTAATGAACATCCATCATGATCAACGGTAAACCGCACGATCCCGCTAGGCTTATCGCCTATTTGGGCGGATTGGCGGCTCCATCGGCGAATCCCCGGCCCTTGATCGGCGTACTGGAAGGAACAGGCGTCGGGCCCGAAGTTATCGGTTCGTCCTTGCAGGTATTGGCTGCGATCAGTCAAGTTACCGGTATCGAGTTCGAAGTAAGACGCGGCGCCTTGATCGGCGAGGACGCCCTCACGCACTTTGGCCGCTGGCTGCCGGATGAAGTCGTGGATTTCTGCTCCGATGTGTTTCGCCAAGGCGGTGCAGTCCTCAGCGGACCCGGTGGCGGACGCTACGTATATGATCTTCGCCGGCGCTTCGATTTATTCGCGAAGTTCGTGCCTATTCAGCCGGTGCGGGAATTGGCCGGTGCTGCGAGAATTATCCCGCGCTATTTAGAAGGAGTGGATATCCTTCTGATTCGCGATAACATCGGCGGCGTCTACCAAGGCGAAGGCAGTCAGCGCATGACGGGCCGTGGTAAAGTCGCGGAGCATTCGTTCAGCTACAGCGAATGGGAAATTCAACGTATCGTCGAAGTAGCAGCCCGGGCATCCGCGGACCGGCGCGGCGGTCTACACATCATCATCAAGGATGGCGGCATCCCTGGCATGAGCGCGCTGTGGCGCGAGGTTGGAACCGCTGCGGCTCTGAAACACGGCGTCGAACCAGCCTTCATGAATGTCGACCTGGTGGCCTATGAATTGATCCAGAACGCGGCCTGCTTCGACGTAATCGTGGCTCCCAATCTCTTCGGCGATATTCTTGCCGACATCGCAGGAGTTTTGGTTTCCTCCCGCGGCATAACATTTTCCGGCAACTTCAACCCCGAAGGTCACGGCGTTTTTCAAACCAATCATGGCAGCGCGCATGACCTCGCCGGAACGGATACGTGCAATCCTGCTGGCCAGATTTTGTCGCTGGCGATGCTGTTGCGCGAGAGTTTTGGATTGCATCAGGCTGCGACCGCCATTGAGACGTCTCTCGCCAAGGTCTGGCGCCAAGGATTCCGAACAGCCGATCTGGCTGAGCCCGGCTGCCAAATCCTGAGTACCAGCGCCATAACTGAGCGGTTCGTGGAACGGATTCTCCGCTCGCCCCAAATCAAGCCCGCTCATGAAACCTGCGCTGCTGCTGGTTGATCTTCAGGCCGATTATCTGGCCACGCCCGATCTTCAACCGTCCGCCGACACGTTAATCCAGCAGTCCGCTGCGCTGCTGACCCACTGCCGCCAGCAAGAGATTCCGGTGATACACATTTGGACCACCATACACCGCGAAGACGACAGGCGTCTGCCGCACTGGCGCCGTGAAAATCGCTGGCAATGCGTGGCCGGAACCAGTGGCCATGCCACGCCTGAGCCTTTGAAGCCGCTGAGCGGCGAGACCGTTATCCACAAATCCGGCTTCAATGCGTTCGCCGATGGCGAGTTGGACGCCGCTTTGAAACGCCGGGATCGCGATACCGTGATCCTAGCCGGATTGCACCTGCATACCTGCGTTCGAATAGCCGCTATGGAATGCATGGAGCGCGGCTACCAGGTGCGCATCGCCGAAGACGCCGTCTCGAGCAACGATCCTATCCACGCCGCGTCCACCCGCCGCTGGCTTCGAGCACGTGGGGCAGGCGCTTTCGCCTGCCAACCAACTTTTTCTCACCACTCCCCCCGCCAGTCCGAGCGGTTGCTCTTCAAGTCCCCCATCGCAGCCCGACAAGAAATTGCCTCGGAATGCGCCGCCGCCCAACAAGGTTTTAAGCGCTGGCGCCTCACTTCCGTGCCTTCGCGCTGCGAATTTCTAGATCGGATAGCAATCGCGCTAGAAGCCGCCGCGCCCGAACTCGCGCACCAAATGGCCATCGAGATAGGCAAACCAATCACGCACGGGCTGGAAGAAGTTCGCCGGGGCGCGGCGAATGTCCGCGATGTGATCCGACGAATGCAAGCGTTCGAACCCTTGAAGCGCGAAGGCGGCGGCCACGTTCGCTATCCACCATTAGGGGTGGTGGCGCTGATATCGCCCTGGAACAATCCGGTAGCGATTCCGGTTGGCAAAATTGCGCCGGCTTTGGCGTATGGCAACACGATAGTTTGGAAGCCGGCACCGGTGGCCACGCGCATCAGTCAGGCCATTTTGAAATTAATGCACGAAGCCGGCGTACCGAGTGACGCCGTTCGCCTGATTTTGGGCGACCACACTACGGCCCACGCACTCGCATCCAGCGAGCACGTCGATGCTGTCACGCTCACCGGATCGCTGGCGGCGGGCTATTCGATGGAAGAAATTTGCGCGCGCCGCATGATCCCGCTGCAAGCCGAGTTGAACGGCAACAACGCCGCCATCGTCTGGGATGACGCGGATCTCACGCAAGCCGCGAAACAAGTGGCCTGGGGCGCTTTCGGATTCGCCGGCCAGCGCTGCACGGCCAATCGCCGCGTCATCGTACATCGAGGGATGTTCTCTGCACTGCTCAAAGAATTGAAAGCTGCGGGCGAACAACTGGTGTGGGGCGATCCGCTGGATCCAGCCACCGACATCGGCCCCGTAATCACCGCGTGCAAGCGTGATGAGACCACCGCCTCGCTAAACCGAGCACGATCGGACCACGACGTCCACGCCATAGAACTCCTGCAAGCAACCCGCGCGCAGGAAGCTTGGGTGAATGCTGGCGCCTATGTCCAACCCGCCATCCTTTGCTCGGACCGGCCGGAGCATTCGCTCATTCAAGAAGAAACCATGAGCCCGCTCCTGGTGATCCAGCGCGCCGAGAATTTCGAGCACGCTTTGGAGTTATGCAATGGAACCCGCTACGGCCTGGCCGCCGCGCTCTTTAGCAACTCGCGCGAACTACAGCAACGGTTCCTCGAAGAAGCCCAGGCAGGCATCCTCAAGATCAATACATCCACCGCCGGCGCGGATATCTCGCTGCCATTCGGCGGCTGGAAAGCCTCCGGCGTAGGCCCGCCCGAGCATGGAGAGGCCGACCGGCTGTTCTACACCCGCATTCAATCCGTCTACGGTGGTTAACAAAACCCGCGCGACGTCGTCCTTCCAATTAGCGAGTATCATGTGGAGAGCGTTATCGCACTCTTTGTGCCAGTAGATCGCGAGGAACCCCTCGGGCGTTCGCTAGTGGAGCAGGCCCGTGATGGTAGCCGCGCCGCGTTCGGACAACTTTACCAGCAGTACTCCCGCATGGTCCACGGCGTGCTGCTCGCGCGCGTCCCGCATTCCGAAGTCGAAGACATGGTGCAGGACGTCTTTCTGCTCGCGCTCCGCAGATTGCAAAGTTTGCGCGATGAAAAAGCTTTCGGCGGCTGGCTGGCCATGATCGCGCGCAATCAGGCTATCGATTATCACCGCAAAGCGCCAAAAATCACCGAGCTCAAAGAGAACATGCTGCAAGAAAAACCACCCGAGCCCGAAGCTCTGGAAGTGCTCGACACCATCCGCGGCCTTCCGGATGCGTATCGCGAAACCCTGATCCTGCGGCTGGTCGAAGGCCTGAGCGGACCCGAAATCGCGATACAGACCGGGCTTTCGCCGGATTCCGTCCGTGTGAATCTGCATCGCGGCATGAAAATGCTGCGCGAAAAAATGGAAGGGAGGGCCGCCACATGAACGAAGACTATTTGTGGGACAAATCCGGCGAGCCTGATCCTGATGTTCAGCGGCTGGAGAATCTGCTGGCCCCACTCGGGCACAAGTCGGACAAGGCTCCCGTCTTGCCGTTTCCGAAGCGCAGCCGAGTGCCCTATCTGCTGGCGATCGCGGCTTCTTTGTTGGTTTTGTCCGGCGCGCTATGGGTCGCTTGGCAGAGGAATCGGCCCGCCTGGAATGTAGCGACCACCGAGGGAACGCCATCATTGACGCGTCTGGCAAAAGGCGAATCCATCAACACCGACGCCCACTCACAGGCCCGCTTGAATCTGAACGATGTCGGTGAAGTGGAAGTGGAACCGAACACGCAGCTATCCGTACTCGCCATCCGGCCGGACGAACAGAGGCTGGCGCTTCATCACGGCACAATTCGCGCGTTGATCTGGGCACCTCCCGGCCGGTTCATCGTAAATACGCCGTCGGCGCAAACTGTCGACCTCGGTTGCCAATACACGCTCAACGTGAATACGGACGGTGTGGGACTGGTGGAAGTGAGCGTGGGGTGGGTGGCGTTTGAAGATAAGGGCCGCGAGTCGTTTATCCCAGCCGGCGCGGCCTGTGTCACGCGCCCCGGCAAAGGCCCCGGCATTCCGTATTATCAGGACGCCCCCAAGGAATTAATCGATGCGCTCAATCGCTTCGATGCCGATTCCGATCGGCCGGCCATCGCCGCGATCCTGGCAAACGCCCGCTCCCGCGATGCAATTAGCTTGTGGCATCTCTTACGCCGCGTCCAGCCCGACGATCGCGCCCAAGTCTACGACCGCCTGTCCCAATTCATCGCCGTTCCCGCCGGCGTAACGCGCGAAGGCGTGCTGGCAGCCAATCCCCAAATGATCGATTCACTCTGGAACACACTCGACCTAGGCAACACTAGTTTTTGGCGAATGTGGAAAAGCCGAGGTCCTAAATGAGTGGGAACTCGGGGCTCCTTACGCTAGGGTAAGGAGTATAGTGGAAGTAAGGAAGAGCTCAATTGCCTACCGCAACGCTCACCAGCAAAGGCCAAATCACCATCCCAAAAGAGATCCGCGAACAACTTCGCCTTCAGACCGGCCATCGCGTGGAATTTCGGGTCGATTCAAACGGAAAAGTTTCGCTAACTCCGCGCAACAAGGACATTCGATCTCTCAAAGGGATTATCCGGCCGCGACGAAAGAAGCCAGTCTCCGTCGAAGCGATGAACAGAGCGATTGCGGAAGGCTTCTCAGAATTATGAGGGGCCTGGATACTAATGTCCCGGTCTGATACCTAGCCGCCGATGACCCCAAGCAACTCGCCAAGGTCGAGGAGTTGATGGACGAAAGCCAGCGAAACCGCGAACCCTTCTGTCTCCCGCAATTGTGCTTTGCGAATTAGCATGGGTGCTGACCAAGCGCTACGACCAGCCAAAGACTCAGATCATTCTGGCGCTCGAACACACGGTTGCCGGGATCTCGTGACGTTCGATCGCGCCCTGAAACATTCACCCGGATTCACCGTTCTGATCTAGACTACTTCCCCACCAGCAATCCACGCTCCCGAAACCAATTCGCCAACAGCGTCGGCCACATCGACAAAGCAGGATCCGCAAGCGCCAGCCCCACTCCGTGCGGTCCTCGCTCGAAGATATGTATCTCCGCCGGAACTCCCGCCCTCCGCAATGCCGTATAGAACAGAACGCTGTTCTCCGCCGGCACACCCTTGTCCTCATTCGTGTGAAACAAAAACGTAGGCGGCGTTCGCGATGTCACCTGCAGTTCGTTCGAAAGATTCTCAACCAGTTTCGGATCGGGATGCTCGCCGAGCAGGTTCTTGAGCGAGCCTTGGTGGGTGTATGGTGTGGTGAACGAGATCACAGGGTAACCAAGCACCAGGAAATCCGGGCGGCTGCTGGCACGGTCGATCGCGTCTGCCGCTCTCGGGTCTCCCGCGTCAAAGTGCGTTCCCGCCGTGGATGCCAGGTGCCCGCCCGCGGAAAAACCCATGATGCCGATGCGGTCCGGCGCCACTCCATATTGCGCAGCCTGCGCGCGAACCATACGGATCGCTCGTTGCGCATCACCCAGTTCGATCGGATGATGGTACCGCGGTCCCAGCCGGTATTTCAAAACGAATGCGGCGATTCCAAGTGAGTTGAGCCAGTTCGCCACCTGCCGGCCTTCGTGATTGTCCGCCAGCATGCCGTAGCCGCCGCCCGGACAAACTACAACTCCGGTACGCGATACCGGCTTGTCCCATGGAAGAAAAACGGTCAGCGTGGGCTTGTCGGGGTCATCATTGCCCAATGCTCCCGGAGCGCCGTTGGGCCACAGCGGAATCGTTTTCGGTTCCTGTGCAAGCGCGAAACCCGCGAACGCGCAGGCCACCACAAATCTGCTAACACTCATCGTTTTCCAAAATTCGGGTACGGCTTATCATACCCCTTGCTATCCCACCACAAAATCCGATTCAGAACGGCCTGATTGATATCATCCGGCTTAGCCCAATTCATCGCCAGCGATTGCCGCGCGGCCCACAGCGGGCGGCCGGTCAGCGCTTTCAACGGCGGATTCATTTCGTCCAAAACAATTTTCGGCGTCAGCGTCTGATAACTACTCAGATCCCGATCGTTAGTAAAAATGCTGTGCATCGCCCGCGCATTCGCCAGAAACTGCGTGCGTTGCGGGATTCCAAAAATCTCCGTGATCGTTCGAACCAGGCTGGTCTGATTATAGTGGTTCGAATCCACAACTCCGCGCCGGATCATCGGTCCGATAGCCAGCGCCAATGTGCGATGCCCGTCCACATGATCGAACCCGTCCTGCGCGTCGTCCTCCACCGCCAAAATTAAGCTCTTCGCCCAGAACCGGCTTTTTGAAACCGCTTCCACGATGCGTCCTAGCGCCAGGTCGTCATCCGCCACCATTGCTCGCGGTGTGGGCGAACCAGGTTTCGTCCCGTTGGTGTGATCGTTGTTCAGCGTGATCACCAGCAAGTTCGGCAACTCGCCCGTTTTCTCGAACTCGGCGAACTCGCGCAATAACTCCTCGGCTCGGATCTGATCCGGAATGTTCACCGAATCGTCCGGATA
>JBEKJJ010000334.1:0-7591 GCA_050011295.1 Bryobacteraceae bacterium | reverse complement strand
ACGCACGAGGACCGGGCGCAGGAGTTAACCGAAGAAAAGCTGCGCCCAAAGGTCAAGGAAGATGAAGATAAGGCTCGGCAGCGACTTTTTGTTTTGCAGATCGTACAACCGGGTCTTGCGGGACTCATGGATGGCTCGGTATCGACGCTGGCCCCAGTGTTCGCGGCTGCTCTTGCAACTCGAAACTCCTGGGATGCGTTCCTTGTCGGATTGGCCGCATCGCTCGGCGCAGGAATTAGCATGGGTTTCGCCGAAGCACTGTCTGACGACGGGAGCCTCACGGGACGTGGCCACCCTTGGATCCGAGGATTGATCTGCGGTGCCATGACAGCTCTTGGTGGGATCGGCCATACGCTGCCTTTCCTGCTCCCGAGTTTCCACGCGGCGATGACGATAGCCTTTTTCGTCGTTCTGGTTGAACTCGCCGTCATTACCTGGGTTCGACATCGTTATATGGAGACACCGATCATATCGGCAGCAACGCAGGTGGCGCTGGGAGGTGCCTTGGTCTTCGGGACTGGGGTGCTGATTGGCAGTTCTTGAGCCTCGCGCATCAGTGCGAGATTGTGAAAGCTTGTTCTTGGCATATGGCAAAAGCATGCCGGATGCTGCTCTAGGATTTCCTAGTAAAACATCTGCCGAGATCGCCCCAGATCAAAGGGGAAAGCGAAGCAGGTGCTCAGTTTCGACTGACGGAATGGCAACAAGGAATCTCCAATGAAGATAAGCATAAATGGCGGCTAGACCAACAGCGGTTTGGCCGGCTGTTGGACGCTCCTTCGGCATCGATAATTTCCGAGTCAGCGTATTATTCTTATAATCCAACTGCCTAAATGCGACATCTCATTCGCATATTCGTTCCGCGAACGGTAACAGCGGTTGCACGAGAGACGAGGTGACCCAGCATGGCCGACAGGGCAGACTTCGAGATGAGCGACGCGCCGAACGCTGTTTCCCGGCGCAACTTTATTAAAGGTGTCATCACCAGCGGCATGGCAGTTTCCTCGGCGAACTATCTGTTTCGTGCCTCTTCTCTCCTGCAGGGCCAGCAGTTGACTGCCGGCGTAGGCGAGCGGCTGATTACTCTCAACGTAAACGGTCAGCAGCGGCGGGTCGATGTCATGAAGCAAGAGACATTGGCGTCAACCCTGCGTTACAAGCTGGGCCTCACCGGCACCAAGCTGGGCTGCGACCGCGCTGAATGCGGCTCTTGCACCGTGCTTATCGACAACCTTCCGCACTATTCGTGTTCGGTACTGACACATACAGTGCGTGGCCGGAAGGTCATGACCATTGAAGGCCTGGCAGGGGCCGACGGGACTTTGCATCCGGTACAGCAAGGCGTCATCGACGAACAAGGATTTCAATGCGCGTTCTGCATGCCCGGCTTCATTATGACTGCAGTGGGATACCTGAAAACGAATCCCAATCCCACCCGGCAAGAGTTGGCCCAGGGCATCTCGGGATGCCTGTGCCGCTGCCAGGACTACGACAAGATTTTGACCGCGATGATGCGCGGCGCCGAGAATTTGCGGAGGTCGAAACTTGGATAACAAGAAGGTTGATGAGACCACCAAGACTACTGAGCGCCGGTACGGAGCCGGTTACAAGCTGATCGGCAAGAACTACACGACGCCAGATTTATATGCAAAGGTAACCGGCCAGGCAAAATATGCCGAGGACTTTCGCGCCGAAGGCATGTTGTTTTGCAAGCTGCTGCTCAGTCCGATGCCACATGCACGGGTAAAGCACATAGATACAAAAGCAGCGCTCGCCATGCCTGGGGTCAAAGCCATTCTCACGGCGGACGATCTTCCCGCCCCGGCCGATACCCTTACCGACAATGGAACGGTGATCAAGGCGAGCAAGTGGGGCGAGCGCGGCCTCACCAATGAACCGGTTTATCAGGGAGAACCGATCCTGGCCGTGGCCGCAGTTGACGAACTCACCGCGGCCGAAGCCATCGAGACAATTCACATCGATTTTGAACCGCTTCCGTTTGTGGTCGACCCGCTCGATACACTGAGGCCGGGTGGGCCTAACCCGCGAACCGATGGCAATGTCTGGACCAGGCCTGCGCCCGGTTCACAAGGTCCTGGTACGCCGATGGTTACTGAGCTGAAGTGGACCAAGGCCGACTTCGCGGAGCTAGAGCAAGGCCGTCTGCCGATGGGCAAGGCTCCGGACGAATGGACATATGGCGATCTCGATTCTGGCTTTAAGAACGCGGCGCTCGTTCTTGACGAAACCTTCGTCACGCCAGACACCAGTCATCAAACTCTTGAGACCCGCAGTGCCATGGCGTATTGGCAGAACGGCAAGGTCTACATTTACACCGGCACGCAGAGCACGGCACAAACCCTGCCCGCGATCGCACGCTGGTTGAACATCAGTCCCGACAACGTTGTTTTCATCAGCGAGTATACCGGAGGCGGGTTCGGCAGCAAGATTACCGGTGGCGTATCGATGATCATCCCCGCCCTTCTAGCCAAGAAAACAAATTCCCCAGTGATGATGCGCATCAGTCGCGAGGAGGAAACTTTTATTGGACGCGCGCGTCCCGGTTTTCAGGGACGGATGAAAGTCGGCTTCTCGAAAGAAGGGCGTATCACCGCGCTCGACATGTTTGTCATTTGCGACAACGGCCCATACGACGCAGTCGGCGATGCTCCCTCGTCGGGCCGCATCGTCTCTCTGTTGTACCAGCCGCAAGCGATGCGCTGGCGCGGAGTGACTGTGCTGACGAATACGCCGCCCCGCAGTGCGCAGAGTTCTCCGGGCGGGCTGCAGGGGATTGTCATCATCGAGCCGATCATCGCCAAAGCCGCGCGCAAGCTCGGAATTGACCAGGTGGCGATTCGCCGTATCAACTGCCCTGAGGGCAAGGCGCCGTTCGGGCCGGCGGTACAAGGGAAACGGCAGTATGCCACCAGTGCATTCCTCAAGGAAGCGCTCGATCGCGGTGCGGAACAATTCAAGTGGAGTGAGCGGGTCGCCCGCACTCCGAAAAGGACGGGAACGAAGGTTCGCGGCGTCGGTGTGTCGCTGAGTTCGTACGTTGGCGGCACCATCGGATTCGACGGGCTTCTGGTTATCAGGCCGGATGGCCGGATCATCTTTCAGTCTGGAATCGGCAACCTGGGAACGGAGTCGGTGATCGATGTGCACCGAGCTGGAGCCGAGGTCCTGGGAGTGCCGTGGGAGAAGTGCGAAGTGGTGTGGGGAAACACGACGAAGAACCTTCCTTTCACCTGCGTCTCCGGCGGGAGCCAGACGACCCACGCGATGACACGGGCGGCGTACGCGACTGCGATGGACGCCAAGAAAAAGCTTCAGGAAATTGCCGCCAAAAAGCTCGGCGGCAAGCCGGAGCAATACGAAGTCGCCAACGAACGTGTGTTCCGCAAAGGCGGCGGTCCGGGCATGACTTTGGCGCAGGCGGCGAAATATGCGATTCAGCTGGGTGGTATCTACGATGGCCACGAGGCACCCGCTGATGTTCACAAGCTGACCAAGGCGTCCATCGCAGCGTTGGCGGGTCAGGGCCTGGTGGCGGCGGCCAAGGATAACTATCCCCGCGACGGCTCTACATTCTCTTATGTGGCCAGTTTCGCCGAGGTGGAAGTCGACGTCGAAACCGGCAAGTACTACGTCGTGGACTTCCTCGCATCCGGCGATGTCGGGACTGTGATTCATCCCCGCGCCCTGGGCGGCCAAATGCTCGGCCGTTCGACGCTCGGCATCGGCCATGCGATCGGTCAGAAGTGGGTGTTCGATCCCCACTATGGCGCGATGGTCTCCAAACGATTTCACCACAACAAGCCGCCGACGATTCTGGATGTGCCCGTCGACATGCAATGGACGGCGTTGGATATCCCGGACCCGGAGACACCGGTGGGCGCTCGCGGCGTCGGCGAGCCGCCCGTTGGAGGCGGGTGTGCTGCCATTTTGAATGCCCTATCGGATGCGCTTGGGGACGAGGTTTTCCAGCGGGCACCAGTGAACGCCGACACGATTCTGACATCGCTCGAAGCGGGCCGGCCGATGCAACATCCTCTGATGGCTCACATTTGATCGAGGTTTGAAGGGAGGGTTATGGCTGTCATACGAGACGTAATGCCCGCTTTCGAACTGTATCAGCCGAGTTCTGTTGCGGACGCGCAGAAGCTTCTCGAGCAGCACGGACCCGATGCCTGGGTCCTGGCCGGAGGGATGGACAGCTTCGATTGGCTCAAGGATCGAATCAAGAAGCCCAAGGCTGTAGTCGATCTGAGCGGAATCGAAGAGCTCAAGGGAGTTCGTGGCGTAGACGACGGTATCGAAATCGGCGCGATGACCACGCTCACTGAAGTAGTTAATAATCCCATCATCAAGCAGAAGTACGACCTGCTGGCGCAGGCCGCCGAACTAGTAGCATCGCCGCAAATCCGCAATCAGGGAACACTTGGCGGAAATGTTTCGCAGGACGCGCGTTGCTGGTATTACCGGGCCGGGTGGCCTTGCTACCGTGCCGGGGGAAACATTTGTTACGCCGACACGCCCCAGGGCCGCAATCGCGAGCACGCAATTCTGCACGCCGACCGTTGCGTGGCGGTGAACCCCTCTGACTCTGCCCCGGCCCTGATTGCCCTGGATGCCAAATTCGTGATTCGCACGCCTAAGGGTGAGCGTATGGTGGATGCCGAAGACTACTTCATCGGCCCTGATATCGACATCACGCGCCTGCTCATCTTGCAGCCTGGGGACCTGCTGACCGCCATTCGTATTCCGTCTGCGTGGGCTGGTGCGAAATTCTATTTTGAAAAAATCCGCGACCGAAACGTGTGGGACTTCCCCCTGCTGAACGTCGCTTCAGCAATGGTCGTGTCGGGCGGAACCATCGAGCGGGTGCGCATAGCGGTCAACGGCGCGGCCGCCCGTCCACTGCGCTTAAGAGTGGTCGAAGACGCCGTTCGCGGCAAATCGCCTAGCGCGGCAACGGGTGAGATGGCGGGGAAGCTGGCAGTGCACGGCGCCGTCCCCCTGCAATTCAACGCCTACAAGATCCCGCTGATGAGAAACCTGGTAAAGCGCGCCATTGCAGGTGTAGAGGAGGCATCGTGAACCTCTTACAATGGGCAATCGATCCGTGGGGGAAAATTGTCCCCATCCACATTGCGTGGTTCTTGATCTGGGTAGCGGCCATCGCGGGTTTGCTCTTCGTTATCGTCCATGCGATTTACGTGCGGTATTTCGCGAAACCGCGGCAGTTCAGGCCTGATCCTGTTCCCGTCGACCCCGCAAAGATTCCCGCGCACGTTCCCCGTCATTCGCTGGTTGCGCGGACGTTTCACTGGATCATGGCAGCCTCTATGTTCACACTGCTATTCACAGCGTTCCTTCCGAAGGTAGGTATCCAGTTTGACTGGGTTACATACCATTGGCTCGCTGGAGCGGTGCTGACCGCTTCTGTCGTATTTCACATCTTCCATGCTTCGTTCTTCTTGGACTTCTGGTCGATCTGGCCCGACAAGATCGATCTGCGGGATGCAGAGAGAAGAGTCCTCCGGTTCATGGGGAAGCCAGTACCGCCACCGGAAAGGTTTGCCAAGTATCCGCTCGAAAACAAGCTCTACCACGGGGCTATCATCGTGGCCGGTCTGTCAGTCATCGTGACTGGTGTGTTCATGATGTCTCGAGTGCGTACGATCTTCTTTCCCCGCAATCCATATCTGTTCAGCGACATGACCTGGGGAATGACGTACGTGCTGCACGGGCTGGCAGGCGTCGGATTGATCGCGCTAATCATGGTGCACGTCTACTTCGGAATCCGGCCGGAAAAGCGCCCGATCACAAAGTCGATGATCTTCGGTTGGATGAGCCGTGACTTTTATCTTGAAGAGCACGATCCGACCCGATGGGCCATCAAGATTCCGGCCTCATCGCAGGCGTCGACTGGAGCGAAGGCTGAGGACTGAGAAATGCTCACGGAGATCTCCGAACGCTGCAACACCATCGAAGAGGGCTATGAGTTCATGCTGGCCTACGCCGCCCAGGGGCTTCCCAGTGACCATGGCAGCCAGCGGGGGCACGAAATCCGGGGTTACCTCCATCGCGTGCGCGACGCAATAGCGGGACTGGCAGAAGCTTGTGTGCTGGCGGTGAAGCAGGAAGGCTTCCAGCCCAAAGATCAGTACCAAGCATTTTTTGCGGTGCTCGACCGCGATTCTCGCGACTCGCTGGCAGTCATTGAGCTAGTTCTGGCCCAACCTGCTATCAGCTCTCAATTGGTCGACAACCTGAATGCATCGATCCATCTCCGTGCGCTGCTCACCGATCTGTTTCTCGTGAGCGAGATACTAAAACCGCAAGCGGCGCCGGCCAAGCAAGTGAGCACCGGTTGAGGCTTAGGAACTGACGGGCTGCATCCCAACTCTGCTGACCAGACGTAGGGCAAGAGTCTGCTCGCCGCAGGTCGGGTCTACCATGCTCGCCGACACACAGCGTCGGCGACTAGGGGTCCGTTTGATGCTGCGTGGCAAGAAGAATGCCTTGCAGTAGGTGTAGCTGTAACTGTGGCTGTATGTTGCTAAATATCGCCAACGTTTCAAGCACTTGGAAGCGGTTCTCTCTGCGCGCAAGACTTTTGTAACTTATTGGTTTGTTGTGAGTTGGTAGAGTTTGGATTCAGAGCCTTGCCTGACTCTTAATCAGTAGGTCCGCACCGGTCAGCCGACTGCATCCATTTCCAAAGCGTTCGCAGACGATTGTGCGCCGGCCTTACGACACAGTGCGATCATCTTCTCTAGCTGCACAAACGGTGGCTGCAATCAGCATGGCATGGGTGAGGGCATCCTGGGGTAGGACCGTTGCGAGTGGACGAGCATTCCTAATTTCTTCGGTAGTGGGCGGCGTAAGCTCAATCATGTAATCCTTGCCCATTTCCCCATTTGAACGGACCAAGTTCAGGAACTCGGTCTTCTCCTCAGTAGACGAAAAGGAAAATAGAAGCTCGTAAGCGCTGGCGTCAGGATCACCCAAGAGTACCAGCGAGCGTGTGTTCGTGAGATTTGCATAGCCAACCAGGTACCCAATGATCTCGGCAGCAAAGAGCCGGGCCTCTGGATTATCGGTGGGCAAGAATTCGACGATGCAGAGCCAGTCCTCCTCATCTTGCCAGTAGGGCTCGAAATCGTCTTTGTGCTTCGTTCCCAAGATCGCAGATCACCTTGTTCCAGAGTTTTGGCTCGAAACTCGCGATACACAGACGATACACAGAGCGTCGGTTCCTTTGTATTCCCTACTGCTATTTACAGGGCATTACGGTGCGACCGGTGCCTTGCAATTACAACGTGATACAACGGATCAGCGCCCTTTCACAGCGGTAGCCTCCATGGTCGGGATCCGCTCGGCTGCGAGCTTACTCCGATGCAGCCGAGTTGCACGGAACGTGGAAGGACAGTTACTATGTACCAGACCCGGACAAGGCTACTTGGAGTAAATCTTGTGTCAACCCACAACTCAACCCACCAACCCACAGTTCAACCCACAACTATCGTTTTTTGGGTTCCTTACAGCGACTCTGGCGGCTCCCGGAGTTTGTAAGTCGCTG
>JBEKJJ010000333.1:0-11492 GCA_050011295.1 Bryobacteraceae bacterium | reverse complement strand
AGTCGATTGCGCCGGGAATTATCGACAAGACGATAGCCGATCAGCAGGTCTTTGAAAAAACGCAGTTGCAAGCTACACGGATGATGGGGGTTGCCGCGCCAGGCGAAATCGCTGCGGTCAGCCAGCCACAACCTGGCCCGGTTGAGGGAGCGCTCCGGCCAGCACCCTTGGCGGTCATCAAGTCCCAGGCGAAATGGTTCGGCATCGGCGCAGCTGCGCTGGTGATTGTGGTGGCAGGCATTGCGTGGAAACTGTCGAGCGCTGGTGCGGTTGCGGTGAATATTCAGGCGGTTCCTTCCGACGCTGCCTTGCGAGTGGATGGCAAGGCTTGCCAGTCCCCGTGTGCGCCACGGTTGTCGGTTGGTTCGCACACCGTGGATGCGGAGCGTTCGGGATACATTAGGTACGCGGGAAAAATTGATGTGGCCCGGGGAGGCCAGACTGATTTCGAAATTCCGCTGTCGGCGGAGCCGACCCCTGCAGAGACCGTGGGCTCGGGCGAGGCCAAGGCGGAGGAAAAGGGTCCGAGGAGCACTGCGACTGGCCAGTACTTGATTATTCAAGGCCCTGCGGGAGCTCACGTGGCCGTGGACCAACATCCGCCGGAGTCGATCCCGACCACAGGCCGGTTGTCAGTTCCGGTGGCACCGGGTTCCCATAGCGTGGAAGTCAAGATGGATGGCTACGGAGTTTGGCAGCGTAATGTGCAGGTGCAGGCGGGCTCGCGCCAGCCGCTGGTGGCGGAACTCAAAGCGATTCCAAATCCGACGCTGCCGAATTCCAACTCGCACAATGCAGCGAACGGCCCGACGAACGTTCCTGCGAACGTTGCGCCAGCGCCAACTGCCACTCTGACGGTGAGTCCGGACACCATCGACAAGGGACAGTCGGCCGAGTTGCGCTGGGACACCAAAGGCGCCACCGACGTTACCATCGACGGCCAGAAAGTGCAGCCGCAGGGGACCATGAAGATCGCGCCCACGGAATCCGGGAACCACTACCTTGCGGCCCACGGTGCGGGCGGAGACGCGAAGGACGTGGCTCATTTGGAGGTCAGAACACCGGCGCCAGTGACGCCGCCCGCAAATCTATCCGACGACCAGAACGGCATCCAGCGGCTGCTCGACTCCTATGTGATCGCATTCCAACAGAAGGATCGGCGCCAGCTGCGGCACCTTTGGCCGAGTATGAGCGACAAGACTTTCAAGGAAATGCAGAACAACTTTAAAGATGCCGAATCCATTCACCTGACTCTTCACAAGAATGGTCCCGCGCAGGTGAGCGGCACCGCCGGGACGGTTGCGTGCGTTCAAGATACGGAGATAAAAGTCGGCGGCCAGGTTCAGTCTTCAAGCTACACTGCTACGTTCTATCTTACGAAGTTGCCTGACGGTTGGGTTATCGACCGCATCGAATATCAAAAAATCTCCCATTAGTGTGGGGGGTACTTCCGCGTAGTCCCATGCTCTCCGGTTTCTCTTGACAATCTGAAGTTGCGCGGCTTATTCTCGCCTCCTTGATTCTTGATTAAGGGAGTTACCCGGCCCTCGGCCTGAGCTCCCTCGTCGCTTCTTGGGGCTTCGTGCGTTCATGTAGTAGTGAACACCAGGGACTCGATGGCATCCGATCAACTCCCCTAAAATCGGACAGCATGGGCGTGTCTCGCAGGGGCAACTCTCACGTGAGATTTGCCCGCCAGCGTCAGGAGTGTATATGAATACGGTGATCGAACCCTGCATACCTTCCAGGATCCAGCCTCAGTACCATCCCAGTCATGAGCAGCGGCGCGGCCGTGCCATTCTGGCGCGAGCCGTCACGCTTTTGTTGATGGTCATTTGCGGGGGCTCGGTGGCAGGGGCCCAGTCGCTGGGCTATGTAGTGAACTCGACCGACGGGACGGTGACCGTCTTCGGCAGTGCGACGGTTTCCGTGGGCAATCAAAGTTACTCGGACGACACGCTGCAGACCGTGACATTTCCCACCCAAGCGGGACAGTCCGCTCCAGGTCTGGTGGGCACTGCGGCAGCGCCAGCGGCGGGCAGCAACACTCCTCCGGCGCGACTGGTTTACGTAACCGACCAGGCGAATAATCAACTTTGGGCTTTCGACGTCAGCACGATCTCGCAGGCGAATGCCGTGGCGAAGCCGGTGAGCATTGCTACGGGTTCCTGCACTGCACCGTTGTTCAATCAGCCGGGCGCGATTGTGATTGCCACCCCCGGAACTTCGGTGTTTGCCTATGTGGTGAACCAGGGCAATGGCACGGTTTCGATCATCGATTTGCTAGCTGCGAGCTGCGTCGCCCAGACGGGTGCTCTGGGCGCCGCCATTACCGGGATCGCTGCATCCCCGGATATGAACGAAGTGTTCGTATTGGGCTCGAAGGTGGGTACACCTCCGGAGCCGGGTCTGTGGGAGATCGATACGACCGCGACTTCGCAGTCCGCAGCCCAGGTCGGTACCTCTCCGTTTAAGTTCGTTAACCCGATCTCGATTGCCGTTCAGAACGACACCGCCTCTTGCTACTTCATTGCCATTAGCGATCAGGGCAACTCAACCGTGTTTATAGCGGCAGTTGGCCCCGCCGACAACACTGACACGAACTGTCCCGACGGGGTGACGCCAACCAGCGCGCTGTTGGTCCAGTCAGTTTCGATAGCCGATACCACTGCTCCCAATCCCATCGGCATGGTTTCAACATTTGCTCCCGGAGTAAACGGGGGGCTAGTTTATGTTGCGGACGCTGCTAACAATCTAGTCTGGGAGATTGACTGTTTCGTCCCGAACGCACCGCCGGCGTATTCATGTAATGTTTCCGATAGCGGGCCGGTGGGACTGACCAACAACGCTACTCCGACCACGATCGGAATATCGCTCCCTCAATCGATCTCTCTTGGCACCACGGCAGCAAAGCACCCGGTAAAGCGGGCGGTAAGGAAAGCGGCAAAGCCTGCGGCGGAGGAAGACGAAATATTCCAATACCTTTATGTCGCGGGTACCTCGTCGTCGGGGTTAGTGTTTGATTATGCCGATGTTGGCTTCTGTTGCGTTGATGTGCTGGAGTCATTTTCTGTCAGCGCGGTAACGGTAGGGAACGGGCCGCAAGGGCTAAATTTCTCTGGAGTGGATCCCAACGATCCGCCGGTCGTGTGGTTTATGACCGGCCCAATCGGTACGACCAACGGGGGCGGTGCTCCCATTCAAGGATCGACTTGGGTAATGCCTGCGGTCACGGGCGAACTCACCGCTTTAGGCAGCACAATTGTTAATCTTAATTCGGCAAACTCACCCACCTTCTCACTCAATTTCGGAACGACGGCTGTGAACGGCCAGTTCCCTTCCATCACCTTATTCTGCGCGCCCTTCGATTCAAATGTAGGTGGTATTACCGACTGTCCTGGTAGTGACCCGGAGCCGGGGGTAAATGGTTTAGGCGGTTCGTCGTCGACTACCAGCGGAGGCAGCGGTGGAAGTCTCAATCTGCCCGCCAGCACGGTGTTCACGGTGACGCTGGAATCGTGCTCGGAACCTACATGTCCCACGTCGCCTAACCCCTCAACGGATACGGTATTGAGCCAGCAAGTCAATGCGGGTGCGGTCTGCACCCTAACCTTGACCCCCTCTCCAAATACGGGCCTGGGTAACGTAGCCATCGGACAACCGGTGGACGCCCAAATAAGCTGCCTGGCACCGGCGACCGGCACTCCGCCCGTCGACGACGGGATCAGTGCGACAATCACTTGGGCCCCCGGCGTCACCGGAGCAGTGAGTTGCACTTCTACGACCTGCTCGTCCCCTATTACTTTTGCCAGCGGCTATGCCTACGAAAACCCCACTCTGTCGTTCCCCAGCAATAGCTACGCCGCGACGGGCAATTACACCGTTACGGTTCAGGGCACGGATACGACCGAAAATATTCCCATTTTTTTCACGGGCACATCGGGAGCGCAAACCATTACCGTCGTCGGGCCGAGCGTCAGCGTAAGCCCGACCAGCACGGCCAGCCAACCCTTACCGGTTCTGCTGTCGGGTACGGAGGCATTTTCCGGGCTTGTGAGTAACTCTGCCACTGCCCCAACCGTAACCTGGACGCTGACCTCCGGCGGAGCGGCGTGTTCGCCAGCCTGCGGCACCGTGAGCGGCGAAACGGTCAGCAGCCTGCCTACGACGGGAACGCTCAACTACACGATCGGTGCCACTTATACGGCGCCTGCGGCAGTCTTTGCCGGGACGATTACGCTAACCGTCAGCGCAAGTGGCGCAAGCACACAAGCCTTTATCGCGATCGCTGGGCCCACCATCAGCGTAAGCCCGACCGGCACATCCGGCGCACCCTTACCGGTTCAGCTGTTGGGCACACAAACATTTTCCGGAATCGCGGGTAACTCCCCCGGCACGCCAACCGTAACCTGGGTGCTGACTGCCGGCGGTGCGGCATGTTCACCAGCCTGCGGCACGATCAGCAACATTCAGACTACCGTGATCGCGGGAACACCCAACTACAACATCTCTGCCACCTACAACGCGCCTGCGGCGTTGTTCGCAGGGACGATTACGCTAACGGTCAGCGCAAATGGAGTGAGCGCCCAAGCATTTGTCGTAAACACAACTTCGACCACTACGCCTCCGCCGACCTGCAGCTTTAGTTCGCCTCCGACGACGGGACAGACTGGGCTGGCGGTAACGGTCGCGCTGGCTTGCACCGCGCCGGCAAACGACTCGTTGAGCGCGACCGTAGACTTTTCCGACGGACCGCCAACCACCATGACCGGTACCGTGATCAGCAGCGGAACCTTGACGCTCACGTTCACTCACACTTACGCCAACACAGGAACCTACGCGGTCAGCATCACGTCCATCGCCGATACTACTTCCTTACTGTTTGGAACTCCGCCCGCGGCGGTTTCCATCACCGTGTATCTCACTCCGACGGTTACGCCGGTGCAGTCGAGCGTAACCCTTGCACCCGGACAATCGGAGACTTTTGCGGTGAACTTCGCGGGCGGGTTGTCGGACGCGAATATAACGTTCACGGGTTTCTCGTGTCAGAACTTGCCCACCGGCGCCACCTGCACGTTTTCACCCGCGTCGATTACGCTGGATGCCAACGGAAACAGCACCAATACTTTGCAGGTGACCGTCACATTGGCAGCGTCAGCGTCGTCTCGCGCGGTTCCTCCCCGCAGCCCGCAGCAGATGCTGCTGGTCGCATCCCTGTGGGGTCTTCCGTTATTCGGAATCGTCTTGTTGGGGGCAACCTCGGCGGGCGCAGGACGAAAACGCCGTCGACTGGTCGGGTGCGGGCTGCTTTTGGTTCTTATGCTCATGCTCATGTGGATTCCGGCATGCTCGAGTGTCACGCAAACCACTCTCGCCTGCCCCGCCTGTGCGACGCCGGGGACCTACACGGTTAATGTGAATGCCAGTTCGGTCAATCCTGACCTGCAGGCTACGACGGTGTTTACGCTGGTGGTTGAGCCATAGGCGGGATCAGACAGAGGCGGAAACCGTTGCGACCAACGAATTACGCGGAGATCACATCCATGCGAAAACTGTTGTTGTTTGCCTTTCTATTGACGGCAATCATGAGTTGCTCATCCGCTCTGGCGCAGACCTGTTCTCAGTCGGGCAATAGCCGCCTCTACTGTGTTCCCATTCTCTCGGTGGAGAAACTCTCGATCCCCGGGTCGACCGTGGTTCCGACCGTCCCGCCGGCGTTCTCCGCCTTGAACTCGTCGCTGGGCATTCAACTCAGCGACGTTCCCAAGCCCTCGCCGGCATCCGGTATTGTCTTTTCTTTTGGACCATCCGGGCTTACGCGGGAACGCGAACTGGGGCCAATCTTCACGGAACGGCCATCCATTGTGGGCCGGCACAAGCTCTATGTTGCGTTCACTTATCAATACTTCGAGTTCGACAAAATTGATTCCGTTTCTCTAAAGAACATACCGCTGCTGCTGAGCGGCTGCCAGACCGGCACCACGGGCTGCACTAATAATCCATTCATTGCGACCGAGAGCCGTCTGGATTTGAAGGTTCACCAGTTCACACTCTATGCGACCTACGGGATACTGAGCCGGCTCGACGTCTCTGTCGCGGTTCCGCTTCTCGACGTCCGCATGGGAATGACCACCGCGTGCAGCATTTGCGGGCAGACGCAACCCGACGGCAATTTGCTGCTGTTCACTCCGAATGTGACGGCCGCGAACGCGGGTGGCATTGGGGATGTGACCTTTCGCGTGAAAGGAACCGTGCTGAAAGGCGAAAAGGCTGGACTGGCGGTGGGAGTTGATCTTCGTGCACCTACCGGCAATGACTTGAACTACCTTGGGTCTGGCGCCATCGGTGTTCGTCCTTTTGCCGCGGTTGATTACAGAGGGAGAATTTCGCCGCATGCCAGCATCGGATATCAGGCGAATGGAAGTTCTATCCTGGCCAGCACCGATCAAAGCACATCCAAATCACTTCCCAATTTCCTAACCTACACGGTGGGCGCCGATTTCGGAGTCCTGAAGTCATTGAGTGTGACTGCCGACCTCTTGGGAGCAACATACTTCAACGCGAGCCGGTTGCTGCTGGGGACGGTGACAGGGCCACAGGGCCTGGGCAATCACGATGTAACCTGCAGCTTGACCTCAAATTCGACCTGCCAGGGCCAAACCTTCAACACGGATAGCTTTTCAGTTGGCGCTAAATACAATCCCCGCGGGAATCTGCTGGTCACTGCCAACGTGCTGTTCAAGCTGGATAACAACGGACTGCATTACAAACCGGCTCCAATGGCCGGAATTTCCTACACCTTCTAGGGTCGTCGTTCTTATCGAGGGGCAGCCTCGTGTTGACCTATGGAACAACCATAGATCGGCAGCTAGCGCGATCCGGGATCATTGGCGCGGCTTTAGCGGCTTCCGTTCCCAAACGCTCCCATGATAATCTGTAAGTTGTTGTAGGCGCGTAGCTCAGTTGGCTAGAGCGCTACCTTGACACGGTAGGCACGCTAGTAATATCAAGGACTTACGGACCTATGAAGGCCGCCCAAGTCCTTGGTTTTCGCTGAAAATATCGAAGTTGTGGATTGGCTGTGGGTCAGAGGTTGGCCTTAATACCTAGCCCATCCCATCGGGCGGTGCGCCCAGAACACCCCCTTCGCTTGTGCCTGCACATAGATCTTGTCGGCGAGTTGAGAGAGTGGGACACGACATACCAGAAGAATAAAGAGGCGGACTTTTCCAATGAGGCTAGCTTTGTTAGTAAAGATCAAACTGAACTCCAAAAGCACTGGGCTGCTGCAAATTCAAAATCAATCCAAGCGTCGATAGATCACGACAACGAATACAAGAAGTTCTACTGGGCAAGGATGTTGGCTGTTTACAATGCTCTAACAGACAGGCTGAAACAAGAGAAAAAAGACATCCCCCAAGTGCCGGGCTTTACCCCTAGTGGAGTAGCATTCGCCACCTTGTGTGCTGGCTCAGCCTGAAATGGAGAAGCGACGTTCACCGTTAGTGTAGATTCCGCCCCTGCGGGGCGGGGATTTTCAAGGCATGAGGGTCTATCGTCCGATGACTTTCCTCCTGTCAACGTGCAACGCGGGAGAATGACCTCCCGCGCTGCTGAGCATCGGCTCGATGAGCCCTCCGGGTTATCCCTCGGCATGGTTGCATCCCTGCAGTGCCCGCCTCTGTTTCGCCCGGCAAGATCATTGTAGCTCCGCAATGACCTGCCATTTCTCAACATCCGGTTGGCCCGTGATTCCGCCAAAAGCCCAGACCGGGCCAGACCAGAATCGGGAGTGTACCCCTGTTAACAAGAGTAACTTGTGGTTCCGCTGGGATAGCCGAATAATAATCACCATGCGCTTTTCTTCCGCATTTGCAGTTCTTGCGCTTACAGGCGCTCTTTTCGGCCAGATGACAGCTTCGCGAACCGTTGCCAGGAAGGCGCAAACCGACTATACGCTGGACGATGGAATCGGCGCGGTTGCGCTCTATCCCGGAGAGGGGTATCGCTCCTACGTACAGGCTAAATTCCTGGTTTCGTCGCTGCATGACTTGGAATCTCGGATCAGTCAGCTTCCACGCGGAACAACGCTGCACTGGTTGCCTCATAAACTGGGTACCTCGGGCAATCCGATCTTATTTGCGAGCGGTGAGTACGAACAATTTGTTCGATTCTGTAGCGATCATGAGATCCAACTCCTGATTCAGCGAACTTATCGGCCTCACGTCAATGCGGATGGAAGCTACACCAGGACGGTTGTAGCGCAGGGGGATAGTGGAATAACCCCCATCGAGTTTCGTTCTCTTCCAGTGCATCTCGCGTCCGATGCCGGAGGAACCAAGGACTATATTCTGCGGATGTTGTACGGCCCCAAAACCACGCTGTTCTACTGGGACAGTTCCCCCATGTATCAGGGCTATGCCCCGGAAGGGGAGGCGAACTTAGATGATCTGGGCTTACAGAAGACGGTCATTTACCTAGCCTCCGATCAGATGGCAATATTCAGGCAGCCCATAATCGGGGGCGGGCTCATGATCGATGTCAGTACCAAACGTCAAAACAGCCTTAGTCAAGGGCAAGCGAGTGCCATCCGAGCACTTGGAAGAGAAACAGCAACTCCCTTCCGAAGATCCAAGCTCGTGACCTATTGGAAACAGTTGCCTCCCGATTTCTTTAAGCAGTGCATTACCGACATCAACATGCCCGGTATCCAGAGCGTTCAGCGCCAGACAAACCGGTGGCAGGTTACTGTTGCTGCACAGAATGGGAACACGGCAACTCTTTCCCTGGATGACTCCTACAACCTGATCTCGACCAAAATCACGCTCAATCCCAACGCTGATTCAGTTGGCGGTTGCAAACGATAGACGGAAGCTGGTGGCGACTCTGACGTTGCTGTCTGGCGGTTTCCAACTTGCGGTCGCGTTCCGCGTGGATCTCCTGCTGACGCCCCGCCAGCATGTCCTTCGGCGTGATGTAGCCGGTGGCACTGTTCAGGCGGACGTTGTTGTAATGCTCCACGTAGCCCCCGACCAGACGCCGTGCATCTTCCAGCGACAGCGGCGTTCCCGGCCGAATGCACTCGCTTTTCAACGATTGGTGCCAGCGCTCGATCTTGCCGTTCGACTGTGGATAGTAAGGGGAGGTTCGGACATGAGTCATGCCCGAGACGCGAATGAACTCCTTGAAGTCGCGAGCAATGAACTGCGGGCCATTGTCGGAGATGATTCGCGGCTTCGCTTCCGGGTACTTCTCCTTGGCTCGTTGCAGAATTATCTCGACATCAGCTTCTCGCATGGACTCACGCAGATCCCAATGCACGAGGAAACGACTGAACCCATCCAGAATGCTGCACAAGTAATAGAAGGTGCCGCATAGGTTGATGTAGGAAACGTCGATATGCCAGTGCTGATGCGGCTGCAGCGGTTGCTCGAAACCGGTTCCCTTGCGTGACGGTCGTCTCTTCCACCGGGATAACAATCCGGCCTGCTTCAACACCCGCCAAACGCTCGCCGGACTGACGGCCACAACGTCAGCGTCGAGCATCATGAACGTCAGCCGCCGATAGCCTTCCAGCGGGTTCTTCAGATGGAACTCGATGATCGCTTCTTTCTCCCACGGCTCCAACCAGAAATCGCGGGGAACCCAACCGTTGTGCTCGTTGACACATCCGTACCGCTGCCGCCAGTCATAGAACTTGCTGGCGGTCACGCCCAGCCAAGGAATGAACCGTCCGACGCCGATCTCGGCCTTCTCCGACCAGCGCCGGACGAAATCCACGACTAGATCCCGCACATCGTGCGGCACCCAGATGCCGGTCAGAGTTCCCCAAGACTTTTTTTTAGCGCGATGTGCTCCGCCATCAGCTCAGCCAGGACCTCGTCCTTGGTCTGCACCTTCTTCTCCAAGAACTCGATCCGTTTCTGCTTCTCCTCCACTTGGCGATGGGGACGCTCTTGAGACTGAAAAGCGGCGGCTCCGTTCTCGAACAGTTCTTTCTGCCAGCGGTAGAACACTGTTGGCCGCAGGCCTAGTCCTTCACACAGCTCCGAGACGGGTACTTTGTCCACAAGATGCCGCCTCAGGATGGCCACTTTTTCTTCTGGGGTGAAATGCTTCCGTTCCTTCCTCATACGTTCGCTCCGCTATCTTAACGGACGAACGCTTTCTCCATTTCCAACTGAGGCAGAACAGTTTTCCGCTGCGTTGGCGCAGCTCCCGCGGAGTGCCCGAACCCGGTCTCCTAACTCAGCGTTCCCCAGTCTCGTGTCCCGGAAGGTCGCGAATCAAGTCGGGGGGTGGGTTCCAGATCGCGCAACGAGGTTCGTCGTGCCAGCAAAATACACAGGTTCTTCGCTAGTCCGCCTTCCCTGTTCGTCTTTCGTAACAGATCTCGTTCCCCGCTTTCGCAAGGTGGGGATCGGAGTACGATTCGCCGCAGGTGCAGCGTCCTTTCACGCGGGAAGGAAAGCTTCTCGAATCTCGCGACCACTTCGGTAGCGGGGCCCCTCTACACGAGAACCTTTCGCGCCGGCCGGTAGCCAATCCGGCCTGCCCCTGGAGCGGGAGGGATGCGGCTGGCATCGCACGCCATCCTGGCGGAACCCGCGCCGGACGCTCGTCTCGCAGTCACCCGATACAGTGACAAAACTCACAGCTTTCTCGCGCGCAAGGGATTAGTGTGTGGGCGTCGACCCTCCCTGGACCTTCTACTCCAGTTGTTGCCAGTGTAAGTGTCAGAACGGGTCGCCCCGGCTCTGTGGAGGAAGCCATGAGGAAAATTGCGGTAGTGCTGGGTCTCTGTACGCTGCTGTTGCCAGTCGCGGCATGGGCGGACGCGATTGACTTCGGCAACAACTTCGGCACCGTCAGCATCACCAGCGCCGGCATCGTGTCGGCTGGCGCGGAGCTTGTCGGCTTCAACGGGATCAGCGCGCCCCGCGGACACTCAATGGGCTCGGTCAGCTTTTCGACTGGGGCGCTGACGAGCGGCAGCATCTTCGGGGGCGGAACTTTTCCAGCCAGGGTTCCAGCTTCATCGTGACGGGCGTGGGAAAATATGGGCAGCCCAAGGGGATCATTTTTGACGCGACTTTTGTCGGCCCCATTCACTGGGTACTGGTCAGCCAACCGGGAAAATTCGACTATGTGTTTCGGCTCTCGGGCGTGGTCGACGGGACGCTCTATACCGGTCGGGTGGTTAGCGGAAACACCCATCAGAGCATCACGGTGCATCCGAATCAATGGTCGCAGGATCATCTGGGCAGCCTCGGCGGCGGCAAAACAACGTTCGGAGTGGCGACTCCAGAGCCTGGAACGCTGGGATTATTTGGCCTGGGGTTGATCGTGCTGGCTGGAGCCGCGCGGCGGAAACTCGTTGGCATGAAACGAGGACTTTCGACAAGGGCATAGATAACGGAGGAGATATGCACTTCGCGGAGAGGAACCGTTTGAAGATATTGGCAGCTGGGCCGGGATTGGCGAGATGGGAA
>JBEKJJ010000332.1:0-7638 GCA_050011295.1 Bryobacteraceae bacterium | reverse complement strand
AGACGGCTGTTGGAACTGATCGCGGCGATGGTGGAGGGCCGCGGCGAAGATTTTCGTTTTAGCCGCCGCGACGTGCGCGAGCATACCGGCTGGGGGCACACGCAACTGCGCGTGCATCTCGATCGGCTGGCCGAAATGGAGTACTTGATCGTGCACCAGGGAGGCCGCGGACAATCGTTCGTCTATGAATACGATGGCCGCCTGGCGGGGTCCGAAGACCAGTTGGCGGGGGCAAAGCGGCCCCAAAACGGTGGGGTGGCGGCCACCTCGCGGGGCAACGAAACCCGCATAAACACTGCTCCCAACGGCGTTTTCCATGAAAAACCGGAAAAACGCATAGCTACGGGTGCATGATGTCCCGCATCGTACGTAACCATATCGTACGTAAGAAAAGACCGGCCACGCCGCTCGAATCTCTTTTGGAAAAACATCTCGAAGATCTGTTGTTGAAGAATTATTCCGAATACACTATCAAGGGCCGGCGTGTGCACATCGGCTTCTTCCTCGACTGGTGCGGCGAGCGAGCCATCTCGGAGCCGGTCGAAGTAACGCGCACGGTGCTCGAAAGCTATCAGCGCCACGTGTTCCACTACCGTAAGAAGAACGGAGAGCCGCTGAGCTTCACCGGCCAGCACGACCGCCTGGTCCCGCTGCGCGTGTGGTTCAAATGGATGGCGCGGAATCATCACATCCTGCATAACCCGGCTTCCGAGCTCGAACTCCCGCGCCTGGGGATCCGATTGCCGAAAGCCGTGCTCACGGCGAGCGAAGCCGAGCAAGTAATGCAGCAGACGAACATCCACGACCCGCTGGGACTGCGTGACCGCGCCATCCTCGAAACGCTGTACTCCACCGGCATGCGGCGGCTCGAGCTGGTTCGCCTCACGCTGTGGGATCTGGATCTCGAGCGCGCTACAGTGGCGATCCGCCAGGGCAAGGGCAAAAAGGACCGCATCATTCCCCTCGGCGACCGCACGGCGCTGTGGGTGCGCAAGTATCTTGAAGACGCGCGCCCACAACTGGCCAGCGAACCGGACGACAAAGTAGTGTTTCTCTCCAACGCCGGCGAGCCGCTTTCACTCGACTACCTGACAGAGATGGTACGCGGCTACGTGGACGCCGCCGACGTCGGCAAGCGCGGCGCTTGCCACCTGTTCCGCCACACCATGGCGACTCTCATGCTAGAAGGGGGCGCCGACATCCGCTTCATTCAAGCCATGCTGGGCCACGCCGATCTGAAGACCACGCAGATCTACACGCACGTCGCGATCCGCCAGTTGCAAGAGATCCACCGCGCCACGCATCCAGCCAAGCTGGAGCGGGACAAGCGCGAGATCGAGGAGAAACTGGAAGCCGAGGAGGCCGAAGACGTATGATCGAAGAGAGGCGAATCGCAATGGCGGAATACAGCTACACCGTGTTGTTCGAGCCCGCCGAGGAAGGCGGCTTCGTGGTGACTTGTCCGGCGCTGCCCGGCCTGGTCACCGAGGGCGACACGCTGGAAGAAGCCCGCGCCATGGCGCAGGATGCGATTCTTGCCTATCTGGAGAGCTTGCGCAAGGACCACCTGCCGATCCCCTCGAACAGGATGCCGGTGAAAGAAGAAGTCCGTGTGCTGTTGCCTGAATCGGCATGAGCCGGCGGCTTCCGGCTCTGAAACCCAAAGACGTTTTGCGGCTGCTCGAACGGGAAGGCTTCGTGGTGCACCATGTCAGCGGCAGTCACTACGTCCTGAAACATCCGGACAAGAAACATCTGCGGGTCACGCTTCCCTGGCACGGCCGGGACCTGAAGCGCGGCACGATGGGTTCGATCATCCAACAGGCCGGTTACACGACCAGCGAGTTTTTGGAGTTGCTGTAGTAGCAAAACCAGGTGAGCACCCGTCCGCTTCGTCGCGCTGCTCCTGCGCGGGCCGCCTGCCGGTGGTTCTTCAATAGCCTCCCGGCAGGTGGAAAGCCGGCGCCGCAGATTGCCTCTGACATAAGGGCGCGTTATCCGAAGCCGAAACCCCGCGGGCAGTCGCCGGGAGGCTCCTTGGCGGCGGCTGTCCGATAACGCGGTCTTATGTCATCGGCGGGGCGCGGCGCCGGCGTCACACTGGTTCGAAGAAAGCGCCATCGCACGCCAACCCGCGTGCGCCGTCACGCTTGATCACCGCGCTGCTCCGGTCTGCGCCGCCCGCTGCGCGGCCGCCGCCTCCCTGCGCAAAACGCGCGGCAAGGTAAGCCAGCCAGGCAGCCCCCTTTTCTCCAGTCACAGCTTATGCGGCGGTCCTCGCCGTCAAGGGTTCGCTCGCGCCGGACCTGCCGCCCTTGACCGCTCCGGGCCGCCGCAGGGCAGAGTATCCGTTACGAGAAAAGGTGGCTGCTGATCGGGCGCAGCTTGAGGCTTCCCATGCGCTCCCGTTGGTCGCGACCGTACATCTCAGAACTGCCGCGCTACACTCAGGGAAAGGACAAACAGATGCAGGCGGCTCAGGCAGCTAAAGAAAAAATGAGCGAACCTGTTTTTTCTTTAGCCGCCGCAGCCGCCGCCACCACAAAAAGTGCAGGAACGAACCCAATCCCGCAATCGGACGCCTGGCCGGGTCAACACGGTTTTTTCAAAACGAACCCAATCTCCCAGCTAGCCCAAAACTCGCGACTGGGCCATCAGCTTCCAACCGCGGTTCTTCACCAAGGCCTCGGCCCCGCTATCTCCAACACCGCGACCGGCTTCCGCGATCCGTTGTACGATTCTCACGTCCGACCCCGTTGTACCGCCAAAGAACGAGATACCGAGACGGGATTGGATTTCTTCGGAGCTAGATATTTTTCAGGACCGCAGGGCAGGTTCACTTCGCCGGATCCATCCAACCTTAGCGTGGATTTTTGGCTCCCGCAGACGTGGAACCGTTATTCATACGTGCTCAATAATCCGTTGAACATGGCGGACCGAAACGGCCTCTGGCCTTTTTACATTCACAACGAAATCATCAACGAAGCGTTTCCGGGGATGAGTAAACAGGATCTTCAAATCCTAAAGGAAGCGAGTGCTAGGATGGACACCCGCCCAGGTCAACAGACCGGGGGGCAAGCACCTCAACACGGAATGAGTAACGGTTCGAGTGGCCAAACAACAGCGCAAGCCCAGCAGCAGGGCGATGCGTTCATCGCCGAACAAGAGGATCTCGCCCGACAAATACAGGCGGACTGGCTTGCTTCGGGCCAGAGCGGAATTTCCCCGTACGCGCTAATGGCGTTTGGTAATGCATTGCACACAATCGAAGACCGCTTGTCTCCTGCACACATTGGTAGTCAACCGTGGTACGGGCAATCAGCCTGGTCACCCAGCGCATGGGCACATTTTCTGCACGAGTCATATATTACGTCGTTCCAGATGGGTTTAGCGACCTCCGCTGCCCAGCGCGCCTTTAGAAACACCTTCGGATTCGATGCATTCACTCTCATGCAGCTTCAGCAGCAGCAACCGCCCCCACCACCGAAGCCCACGGTAACAACCAAGATCTGTTACACGCTCGATAATGGGACGCAAGTATGTCAGGGACAATAGGCACGAAACCGTTGGTGGCCTTACTCATTGTAGGGGCTATCCACGCGCAAACGGCGCCTAGCGCGGGGCTTCCCGAACGGGCTCTTCAAGAGTTTCGCGAAGGAAAGTTCAGCGAGGCCGAGCGCGACTTCCGTGAGATCACGAAGTCTGATCCATCAAACATTTACGCCCAGTTTTATCTCGGCCAGACCTTCTTCAAAGAAGAAAAGTATGCCAACGCCGTGGAGCCCTTCGAAAGGGCTCGTACCCTTGAAAAGAGCACGAAGGCTCTTTCCTCTGATCAACGCCGGATTGTCACAGACCAACTGGTGATGGCGTATGCCATCAGCGGCCAGCTTAAGAAAGCGCACGCGCTGCTCGATGACGCCATCCCGCAAGACCCAGAATACCCGCTGAACTACTACAATCTGGCGTGTGCTTTTGCAGAGGAGGGCAACAAGGCCAAGATGCTAGCAAATCTGGACCTTGCCTTCCAGCACAAAAATCGGGTGCTCAAGGGTGAACAGATGCCCGACCCCCGATCGGACTCATCGTTTCAGAAGTACGTTCAAGACGAAGATTTTGTGAAACTGATGAAGAAAATCGGCTTCAAGTGAGAGGTGTCAGCCAGGCGGAACGCTCTAGCAGCGTGGCGTTTCGACCCACTGAAAATGCTGGTGGGGGCGCTGCGCCAGAGGCCATGAAGTTTCATCGTGTACCAAAATGAATAAGACCAAGTTCCTGTTCGCAATGATTATAGCCTCCGCCTCGGGGATTTTGGGCATGCTGATGATTCAGGCTCCCGAACGTATCGGTGCGGCTGCTGTACTAGCCTTTCCCGGCGCTGTTGCGGCCATCATTGTCAGTGGTAACGTCCACAATTTCAGTACGTGGGTAGTTGTGCTCGGAAACTTTGCCTTCTATTTTGGAGCCGTGTACCTCGTATGGGGAATCTGGGAGCGCTACACTCGGAGCGCTGCGGGGGGGACCACCAAACCATAGCGGTCCCGGCCAGCTAGCTGGAGCCCTCCCAAAATGCTTCGGATCGGCTGATAGGGTGACACGCCAACCCAGCGCACTGGCCCTCAGCGGGCGGCCGCGCCCTTGAGGAAAGTATCGATGGTGCGCAGCAGCGCGGTCTGTTGAGTGCGCGGTAGCGCCTCGATCTGTTCCAATCTCCGGAGGACCTTGCGATTAGGCTTTTGAGCTTTCTTGTCCCGGCGGCCGGCGCCGAGCAACTCATCCATGGTGACGCCGAGCGCCTGGGCGAAACGCACGGCCATCTCCGCTGAAAGCTTGCGCTCGTCGCCCTCCGCGGCCGAGACGAGGGACTGTATGATGCCCACTCGGGCAGCCAGTTCCACCTGCGTATAGCCGCGTTCTTTGCGAATCCGAGCGATGCGCTCGCCCAGCGTTTCGCCGCCGAAATCCACGGGGGAGAGACGAAAACGGGAGACCTTGGGCATTCGAGCCCAGTGTAAGGCAAGAAAATTAACCGCTTGACGTGATATCGCATGAAGTGATAGTTTTGAGACTACATTAAAAATCGCAACGGCCTCTTGACATGTTTTGCGCCAGGAGGCGGAAAGGAACAAACTTCATGGCGCGCATCCCGGACGATGAAATCGAGCGGCTGAAACGGGAGATTCCCATCGAGCGGCTGGTGAAAGCGGCCGGAATCGAGCTGCGCAAGCACGGCGCGGATCTCATAGGGCGCTGCCCGTTCCACGACGACCGCGAGCCGTCACTCGTCGTCTCGCCGGAGAAGAACCTGTGGCACTGCCTGGGCGCCTGCCAGGCGGGCGGATCGGTGATCGATTGGGTGATGCGGACGCGCGGGGTCAGCTTCCGGCACGCGGTCGAGTTGCTGAAGGCCGACCATCCATCGCTCGCGGCGCTGGTCGAAAGGCCGGTGAAGAGAAGCACGGCAGCGAAGCTCGATCCACCGGTGCGCATCGACTCAGGCGATCAGGAAGTGCTCCGTCAAGTAGTCGCCTATTATCACGAGACGCTGAAGCAATCGCCCGAGGCGCTGCGGTATCTGGAGTCGCGGGGCCTCGCGCATCCGGAAATGATCGATCGTTTTCAACTGGGGTTTGCCAACCGCACGCTGGGCTACCGGCTGCCGGAGAAGAACCGCAAGGCCGGAGCGGAGATGCGCGGGCGTTTGCAAACGCTCGGAGTGCTGCGCGATTCGGGGCACGAGCACTTCAACGGCTCCATCGTGATTCCCATCTTCTCGCTCTCTGGCGACGTGCTCGGAATGTACGGACGCAAGATCACGCCGGGATTGCGCGAGGGCACGCCGCTGCATCTCTACTTGCCGGGACCACACCGCGGCGTGTGGAACGAGCAGGCGCTCGCGGCTTCGCGGGAAATCATCCTGTGCGAATCGCTGATCGACGCGCTGACGTTTTGGTGCGCCGGTTTCCGAAATGTCACGGCCAGCTACGGCGTGAGTGGATTCACGGACGACCACAAAGCCGCATTCCAAAAACACGGCACGCGCAACGTCTGGATCGCCTACGACCGCGACGAAGCGGGTGACGCCGCGGCCGAGCGGTTGAAAGCGGAGCTTGAACAGATGGGCATCGGCTGTCACCGCGTCCTGTTTCCGCGCGGCATGGACGCGAACGAATACGCCTCGAAGGTGACGCCGGCCGCGCAGAGCCTGGCCGTGCTGCTCAACAGCGCCGAATGGCTCGCAAAGCCGGAGGCTCCGCTTCTACCTTCCAAACCGGAGCCAGCCGTCGAAATCAAGAACGACGAAATCGCGATCGAGCAAGAGAGCCGCCGCTACCGCATCCGAGGCCTCGCCAAGAATCTCAGCCACGAGCTGCTGAAAGTGAACGTGCTGGTATCATCCGGCGACACCTTCCACGTTGACACCCTCGACCTCTACTCGGCGCGCCAGCGCGCCGCCTTCACCAAGCAAGCCTCGGAAGAACTGAACGTCAAGGAAGAAACGCTCAAACGCGACCTGGCCCGCGTGCTACTCAAGCTCGAAGAGCTGCAGGACGAGCAGATCCGCAAGGCGCTCTCGCCCGATAAGCCCGCAGTCGAAATGACCGACGAAGACCGCGCGGCGGCTCTGGAGCTATTAAAGGAACCTAGGCTCCTCGACCGCATCCTGGCCGACTTCGAGCGCTGCGGCATCGTGGGCGAAGAGACCAACAAGCTGGTGGCGTATCTCGCCGTGGTCTCGCGGCATCTGGATGCGCCGCTCGCGATTGTCGTGCAATCCAGCTCGGCCGCCGGCAAAAGCTCGCTGATGGATGCGGTGCTCGCGTTCGTGCCGGAAGAAGAGCGCGTGCAGTACTCGGCCATGACCGGCCAGTCGCTCTACTACATGGGCGAGATGGATCTCAAGCACAAGGTGCTGGCCATCGTCGAGGAAGAAGGCGCCGCGCGCGCCTCCTACGCGCTGAAGTTGCTGCAAAGCGAAGGCGCGCTCTCGATCGCCAGCACCGGAAAAGATCCATCCACTGGCAAGCTGGTCACGCATCAGTATCGCGTGGAAGGCCCGGTCATGATCTTCCTCACGACCACGGCGATCGATCTCGATGAAGAGCTGCTCAATCGCTGTCTGGTGCTCTCGGTGAACGAGGACCGCGAGCAGACGCAAGCCATCCACAAACTGCAGCGCGAACAGCAAACGCTCGAAGGCCTCATCCGCAAACAACAGCGCCGGGAAATCATCCGGTGTCACCAAAACGCGCAGCGCTTGTTGCAGCCGCTGTTCGTCGCCAATCCCCGCGCTCCGGAACTGACTTTCCCCGACAACCGCACGCGCATGCGCCGCGATCACATGAAGTATCTGACGCTGATCCGCTCCATCGCGCTGCTGCACCAGCATCAGCGCCCCGTGAAGTCGGCGCAAGGCCTCTCCTACATGGAAGCGACCTCGGAAGACATCGCCATCGCGGACCGCCTGATGTCCGGCTTGCTCGCGCGATCGCTCGACGAGCTTCCGCCGCAGACCAGACGGCTGTTGGAACTGATCGCGGCGATGGTGGAGGGCCGCGGCGAAGATTTTCGTTTTAGCCGCCGCGACGTGCGCGAGCATACCGGCTGGGGGCACACGCAACTGCGCGTGCATCTCGA
>JBEKJJ010000331.1:0-7695 GCA_050011295.1 Bryobacteraceae bacterium | reverse complement strand
GAGTTGACGATGTTGTAATCGGATGCGTTGTCGCCGGACGGTGGGCCAACGGGTTCCTGGGTGGTGGGCGTTACAACTTGTTGCGCGCAACAGGCGGCGGTGATGAGTAGTGGAAGGATTAGAGTTTTCATTGGCCGCCTCAATTCAAAAAGAACGCGCTGGCGTTGGAGCCGTGAATGTGGCTGTGACAGTTGGTGCAGTTTTGATAGATGGGTGACCGAAAATTATGAAACTGGAACGGCACCGGATCACCTTGGGCGGTCCGGCCAAAGCCGGGAGCGCCGTTATGGCATTCCAGGCACATGGTGAAAACAACTGGACGGCGCAACAGGCGCGAGTTGGGCGATCCATGGGGATAATGGCAAATTTCGCAGCCTTCCACGCGAACCGGAGGGTGCTCATAGACGAAGGGTCCACGTTTTTCCGCGTGGCATTTGAGACAGGCCTCCTCACTGCCGTCAACCTGTTTCACCATGGCAGACCGCGTGGATGTTCCCCAGGTTTGGGCGAACGTGCCGTGGGGATTGTGGCAATCGCTGCAGGTGATGACGCCTTCGTTCACGCGATGCTTGAAGGGCATGGAGAATTGGGAGCGAACATCGGCGTGGCACTGGTAGCACAGCTCCGATTGCACTTTCGCCAGCAGAAATTTCGGGGTTTGAGACGCGTGGATGGAGTGGCAACTGGTGCACACAACATTGTTCTCGGTGTGCGCGGAAGTGCGAATGTTGGCGCGGGCGAGTGTCTGGGAGTGACAGCGCAGGCAGTTGTCCTGGATCTTTTGGGGTTCGAGCTGGGAGAAAGCGATAATGCTAGCCTTTCCGCCGTGGGCTGCGATGTGGGCTTGGCCGGGGCCGTGGCAGCCTTCGCATCCGGTATGCTCGGGCGTCTCTTTGCCGGAGGCGACGCTCTTGAAATGCGGGTTCTTAAAAAACTTCGACCAGACGTCGGGATGGCAGGTTTTGCACGCTTGGCTGCCGACGAAGCCGCCGGGGGAGGCGCCCCGCTGGATCAAGCCGGATGGCTGAGCTGAGGTTGATGGCGGCTGCGCTACGGTTGATGGCGGCTGCGCCGTCTGGACGGATGGCTGCTGCTGGGCTAGGGCCGGCCAGGCGGCGGCCAGGACCGGGAATAAAAGCGCTCGAATTGCAGTCATGATCCATTGGACGCGCGGAGGCAGGCTTTCCGCAAGTGCCTGGATGGGATTAAAGTAAACTTTTTGTGAAAGTATTATGACTTACGGCGGTGCCGGCGGCTACCGGCGAGGCCATCGCGTTCACGAATGCATTAGCTATCGGGGATTGTTCGCCGCGTAGCGCCCGGCGCTCATGCTGGAAAAGAGTGGCCACAAAGAACGGATGCGCGGTCAGCTCCACTCCGCGCAGATTGCCTTCGAGATCGCGGACCGCGGCCTGAAATCCACTGGCCAGAAGCAGCGGCTCAAATTCCGGATTCACTCCGAAATTGCAGTGATATCCTTCCGTAATGCGCTCGACGCCGTAGGCGCGGCGGACGATGCCGCTGGGCGCCACAAGCAGTTCTTCCGTCTGTTCCACCAGTGAGCAAGCCAGCCTGGTAATGACAAGCTGGGGCGCATCGGGCGCGGTTTCCTGGTGGTCCGCAGCTTGAATGCCGCAAACATTGCGGGCATATTCGATGAGCGCGTATTGGAAGCCGGCGCAGGTTCCGAGAAATGGCACGCCGTGCTCCCGGGCGAATCGGATGGCCGCAAGAGCGCCCGCATCGTTGGCGTAGGGGCCGGCTGGGACAGACCAGATTCCATCGAACGCGGTGAAATCTTCATCCCGGCCGGTAATGGTGGAGGTATGCGTCCAAACGGGCTGGATTTCTACTCGGGCGGCCGAGGCTGCAAGCCGCAGTGCTTCCGGGATGGCCTGGTGAGCAATGACCGCGGGGTTGTAGTCGCCAATGAGGGCGATGCGTAGGGGCACGAAGCTAGTATACTGGTCACCTCGCGTCCTTCCCCATGCTGTTAGAGGGTTTGTGAAGCTTTTTGCCGCTTACGCAGTATTTTCGATGCTGGCCGCCTCAGCATCCGCGGGGGCTCTGACCAGCGTCAACCCACTGCCAGGGCAAATCCAGCCGAACGTCATGATTCGCGACACGGAGGGGAACCTTTACCTGGGCAGCGGAGTGCCTATCCCGACCGCTGGGTTGCCCCTCACCCCGGCCGCCGCCGTCACAAAGCTTTCCGCCGACGGAAAAGTGATTTTCACTACCACCCTCGCTCCCAATCCCGAAAGTGGCGTGACAGATCTGGCACTCGCGCCGGATGGCTCAATTTGGGCGGTTGGATCGGTACAGGGAAGTTTCCCGGTCACTGAGGACGCGGGCGAAACCCAGCCCCTGGGCGACCCGACAGGCTTTGTCGCGCGGCTCAACAGCAGTGGCGCCGTGATCTACTCGAGTTACGTGAACGGCATCGCCGCGTCCCCTTCAGGACTCGGCACGCTCCTTGCGATGGCTGTAGACAACAGCGGAGCGGTCTACATCACCGGCCAAGGTATCTTCAATTCCACGCCAGGCGCGCTCGCGCCGGCGACGTCAGCCGGTATCGGCTATTTCACCGTGAAGCTGGATGAAAATGGAAAGCAGGTCTGGGCCACGGGCGGAATCGGTGGCCTCGCCATCGCGGTAGATGCTCTGGGAAATGTATACGTCGGCGGGAGTGAAGTAGGCAGCTTTCCCTTGCCGATCACGCCGGGTGCGTTCCAGCCGTCGTCGGCGCGCTACACTTGCGGTAACGCCGGTCCAACTGGGTTCCCCTGCTCTAACCAGTACGCCGCCAAGCTGGATCCTTTAGCGGCGAGTTACTATACTGCACGTGGCTGAGCGGAAGCTATGGTGCGTATCCATCCAGCTTGGTGATCGACGGGCAGGGCAACGCCATTCTGGCCGGTACGACGCAATCCTCGGACTACCCAACCACGCCTGGCGTGTTCCAGACGGCGGAATTCGCCGGGCAACCATACGTCCCATCCCAAGATATCTTTGATTCCGCCGGGCCGGCATACACTGGCTATGTCACAAAGCTAAATGCGACGGGAACGGGGTTGATCTTTTCGACCTACCTGGGCGGATCGGCGGAAGACATGCTGGTTGAGGCGAGCCTGGATGCGCAAGACAATATCTACGTGGTTGGCTTGGCAACGTCGCCCGATTTTCCCGGAATCTTCGGCGTCCCGGATGGTTGCCGTCCAAGCCAGGTTCATCAGGTTCCCTACCTCACCCGGCTGAGCGCGGATGGAAGTTTGTTGAGCGCGACGCAACTTGCCTACGGAGTTGTGGATGCTCAAGGATTCGACGCCGGCATCACGCCGGAGAGCGCGCCTTCGGTCGCGGATGGCGAGGGTAACGCTAGCGTGGCTTTCAATGGTTCGCTCGCGAGCCTGAGTCTGTTCGCACCGGCACAGAGATTTGTCTGCGTAACGGATGCGGGCGACCATGCGCCCATTACCCAAATCGCTCCCGGAGAGTTGCTGGAGCTACTCGGTAACAACATCGGCGAGCCCGGGGGCATGAGTGTGCAACCGGTGAACGGGGTGATACCGGTGAGGTTCGGCGACGGCTCGGCAGTAAAGATCCACGGCATAGCAGCGCCCATTCTTTACTCCCCCATTCTTTACTCCTCTGGGGACCAAATCAACATTCAGGTTCCTTACGAGATCGCCGGCCAGACCAAGGTGACGCTGGAGATTGATGATCCCAATGGGAACGCTGCTGGGACGTTGGAATTCAGCGTGGTTTCAAGTCAGCCGCGCGCGTTTATCAGCGGCACGGGATACGCTTCGTGCAACGGAAATTACACGACGTCGTTCCAAGCTCTCGCGCTGAACGCGGATGGTTCGTTCAATAGCTGCTCGAATCCAGCCGAGGTTGGATCAGTCGTCGCTCTGTTTGTAAATGACCCGGGAACCAGAGGCGTTACGGGCGCTATTGCAGTGATTCCGGCTACGCCGTTGGCTCTTCCGGTCACTGTCTCCGGCGAAGCGCAGTTTGTCTCCGCGGAATCCGACCCGGGTTCCATCAATAGCGTTTGGGCCGTGAAGCTGCGCCTGATTCCGAACTCGAATGGTGTGGCCATGCAGCCAGCCGAATTCACTCTCACTATTGGCGGCGTTCCGGTGCAGGACCCGCTATTGGTTTGGGTGCAATCACAGCAGTGAGGATACGGGACCTTTTTCTCGATGCGGCGTACTACTAAGATATGCGACTGAGGCAGGTTCTCCGGCGTTTGGCTCGGACGCCGATGTTTACGGCGATTGCGGCCATCACATTGGCGCTCGGCATCGGCGCCGATAGCGCGATATTCAGCGTAATCAACGGCATTATTTTGAAGCCGCTGCCGTATCCGCACGCTGAGCAGTTGATCGAGGTGAGCCACTCGGCTCTGGGCGTGCACTTGCCGGATGCCGGCTCGGCGCCGTTTTTGCACTTCACTTATCGAGATCAAGGACAATCGTTCCAAAACCTCGGATTGTTCCGTTGGAATACCCGCACCGTGACGCAACTCACGGAACCGGAAACCGCGCAGTGCCTCAACGTGACGGCCGAGGTGCTGCCGATCCTGGGAGTGCAGCCGGCGCTAGGGCGTTGGTTCACGGAAAGAGACGACACGCCCGGGAGCCCGAAAACCGCCGTTCTAATGTATGGATGGTGGCAAGCGCGATTCGGAGGCGACCGTTCCGTCACAGGGCGCAACATCATTGTCGACGGCGT
This sequence comes from Bryobacteraceae bacterium, assembly GCA_050011295.1. Lineage (GTDB taxonomy): Bacteria > Acidobacteriota > Terriglobia > Bryobacterales > Bryobacteraceae > Palsa-89. The sequence goes on along the minus strand of JBEKJJ010000331.1, from coordinate 2,955 downwards.
TGCGCGCGAAGTGATCGGCGTCATGCCCGCGGCCTTCCGCCTGCTGGATCATGACGCGGCGTTTCTGTTGCCGATCCAGCTTGATCGCAACAAGACCTTTCTCGGCCAGGTGGACTACCGGGGCCTTGCCCGCCTTAAGCCAGGCGTAACCATCCAGCAAGCCAGCGCTGACGTGGCGCGGCTGATTCCGATTGCGCTGCACAGCTTTCCTCCGCAAGCCGGTTTAACCGTAAAGATATTTGAAGACGTACTGTTTGCTCCGAAGCTGGAGTACCTCAAACGAAGCATCATCGGCGATATCGCACAGACGCTTTGGATCCTCATGGGGACCATCGGAATTGTTCTGCTAATCGCGTGCGCCAATGTCGCGAATCTTCTGCTGGTTCGCGCCGAAGGACGGCAGCAGGAACTGGCCATCCGAGCAGCGCTGGGCGCCACCTGGCGCGACATCGCCCGAGAGTTGCTGATGGAGAGCATGGCGTTGGGGATACTGGGTGGCGCGCTTGGTTTGGGGATCGCGTATGGCGCGGTTCGAGCGCTGATCGCCGTGGCTCCGGCGCATCTGCCACGGTTGCATGACATTTCGATTGATCCGGTGGTGATTCTGTTCACGCTCGCGACTGCGCTCGCAACGGGGATTTTGTTCGGGATGATTCCGGTGGTCAAGTATGCCGGTCCACGCATCGCAAGCTCATTACGCGGCGGAGGCCGGACGTCATCCGATAGCAGGGAACGGCATCGCGCGCGCAACTTGCTGGTGGTGGTGCAGGTTGCGTTGGCGATGGTGCTGCTGGTGGGCTCTGGGCTGATGATCCGGACGTTTCAGGCATTGCGGCATGTCGATCCAGGATTCGATCCCGAGGATGCGTTGACTTTGCGCATCTCGATTCCGGTATCCCAGGTGAAGGATCCGACGGCCGTGATTCAGTTGGAGCAGGGCATCCTCGAAAAGATTCGCGCCATTCCGGGAGTGGCTGCAGCCGGACTGACTACCGTGATTCCGGGCGAGCCCGGCTCTTACGATCAGGTGTATGTTCGCGGCCAGGTGTACAAATCGGTGCCACCGCTGCGCCGGCTTAAATATGTTTCGCCTGGATTGTTGGCCGCCATGGGCAATCGGCTGGTGGCGGGCCGCGAATTCACCTGGACGGATACCTATGAGCGGCGTCCGGTGGCCATGCTTTCCGAGAATCTCGCGCGCGAGTTGTGGCAGGATCCGCGGCTTGCGATCGGCAAACAGATTACTGAGAATCCGAAAGACCCTTGGCGCGAAGTAATCGGAGTGGTGAAGGATGAACGCGAGGACGGTGTGCAGCAGCCGTCCCCAGCTGTTGCATATTATCCGCTGCTGATGAACAATTTCGAGGATCAGGCGGTATTCGCGGTGCGCTCGGTTTCCTATATTGTGCGGAGCCGGCGCGCCGGATCACAAAGCTTGCTGGCCGACGTGCAGCAGGCCGTTTGGGCGATGAATCCGAGCCTTCCGTTGGCCAACGTGCGCACGCTCGAAGAGATCTACGCGAGGTCGCTGGCGCGAACTTCATTCACGCTGGTGTTGCTGGGGATCGCAGGCGCGATGGCGCTGCTGATTGGGCTGGTTGGAATTTACGGCGTGATCTCATATTCGGTGTTGCAGCGAACGCGAGAGATCGGCATCCGGATGGCTTTGGGCGCTCATCAAAAGGAGCTGACGCGCATGTTTGTTTCCCACGGGCTAATGCTCGCCCTGATCGGCGTGGTGTGCGGTTTAGCCGGCGCGGCCGCGCTGACGCGCGTACTGAGGTCGCTGTTATACGGCGTGAATCCGATTGACCCAGTCACGTATGCGGCCGTGGCGGCAGGTTTGATTGCTGCGACCGTATTGGCGAGCTATATCCCCGCGTCGCGCGCCATGGCGGTGGATCCAGTGGAGGCGCTCCGGGCGGAATGACCTATCTTTCGCGATACTCGGTGAACACGTAGCCTTTATCTTTGCGCGGAATGTGACATGCAAAGCAGGCGGTTTTTGCGGCGCTGTCGAGCGTATCCTCGCGCGAGTCGCCATCATAACTTCCAAATCCCCAGCCACCGGTGGACGCATATCTTTGGCTGTCCTTCACCATGACGCCGACCAGGCGGCGCTCACCTTCTTTGCCGCCGCCGCTCGGAGAGCCCAACATTTCGAGGAGCTCTTCGGCGATGATGGACCCATCAGCGTAGACGCCCGATCGGAGGCCGATCATAGCTTTCTCGTTGGCGTAGAAGTTGAAGATCCCCGCCGTGCATGGTTTTTCGCAGGGGCGTTTCCAAAATCCGGGCAGTTTGGGGCCGATCAGACTGCTGTGGAGATAGGTCCAATGACGGTAACCTTCGGGGTACGGAACGGTTTGGTCATCCGTGAGGGCGAAGGCAACGATTGCCAGAGCGGGCAGTCCAGTGAGAAGTAGAGTTTTGATGCGTGCGCTCGATCTCATGAAAGCTCATTATTGCGTTTCCCGAAGCGGCGAAGCGCACAGATTTCGACGATTTCGAGCAGATTCCGACGGCTTCAGCCGGGGAGACCTGACTACTGTTTATGGCGGAGGAAGAGGGATTCGAAAAACCTCCGCGTATTGATTCCATGTAACTTATTAAAGATATATTGCGCGAACGACTCAGCGTAAGCATGTTCCGAAGCTTTTTCGTACGTAATACACACGCGAGAAAACGAAAGGGCGGACTCCCCGTAAGCCGACTAGCGACGTGAGCGGATCAGAACCGTTTGGGACCAGCGAGCACAAGGCCGAGAGGGCGATTATTCACTCATGCGGCTTCCGTAGACGGCGTTTCACAGGGCTGAAACTTCCCCCATGCGGACTTAACCGGCCAATCTCTGCCCGTTTTTATGGTGCCTTGAGTTTTCTGATTTCCGCGAGGATCTTGGTGAGTCGGTTGGCAACCCGATCAAGAAGGCGACGCGGAGAGTCCTCGGTAAGG
>JBEKJJ010000330.1:0-7697 GCA_050011295.1 Bryobacteraceae bacterium | reverse complement strand
GCATTATCGGTAGCTTGTTTTGGCTGCCTGGGGTTGCACCTCAAGCGGCGTCTAGGTAAAATCGATCCGCGATGTCTCTACGTCCGACTCGCCGCGTGTTTCTACCTGCGGCGGCTATCCTCTCGCACGTAGCGAAAGCCGTAAGCTATCGGCCGATCCGCTTGGGCGGCCCGATCTTTCTCAAGTCCGAAGATGTCAACGAACTGGCGAAAGAACATCGCCGGCTCGGCTACAGGGCCGCCTATTGCCCGGATGTCGCCCTCTCAGATGCGAAACGAATTCGGGCCATCCGAGATGCATTTGCGGCTGAGGGAGTGGTGATCGCCGAGGTCGGTGCCTGGCGGAACATGCTCGATCCGGATTCCGACAAGCGCGAGCAAAGCCTGAAGTACGTTACGGAGAGGCTCGCCTTAGCCGAAGCGGTTGGCGCACGCTGCTGCGTTGACATTGCGGGCTCCTACAATCCCAAAGTCTGGTACGGCCCAAGCCCTGATAACCTGTCACCCCAATTCTTCGAAGCCACCGTGTCGAATTGCCGCCACGTCATCGACGCCGTTAAACCCACTCGCACGAAATTCACGATCGAAATGATGGGGTGGAGTCTGCCGGATGGGCCGGATGCCTACCTCAAGCTCATCCAAGCGGTCGACCGGAAGGCTTTCGGCGTCCATCTGGATGTCTGCAACGTGATCAACAGCCCGACGCGCTTTTATCACAACGCCGAATTGATCAAGGAGTGCTTTGAGAAACTCGGTCCTCGGATCGTCTCATGCCATGCGAAGGACCTGCACTGGAACATCGAGTACAACCTGCGTTTCGAGGAAGTGATTCCTGGCCGTGGTGAGGTTGATTACAAGGCCTATCTCACTCAACTTGCTCAATGCCCAGTGGAAGCACCGCTGATGTTGGAGCACCTCAAGACTGCCGACGAGTACGAAGAAGGCAAGCAGTATATCTTGCGCATGGGTCGCGAGGCTGGCGTTCGATTCGCATAGGACGGCCCTTAGCATCGAGCAACAATTGATGTCGGTTTGCCGAGCGTCTTCGTTTTGCCCTCTCCCCGAAAACCGCCATGAATGAAAGGGTTATGACCCAGATCGGAACCGGATGTGTACCTTTTCGGTATATTATCGGTGAAAACGCGCCCTTAATCGGCCCATTAGGACCGGCTGGTTCGCCTGCGCTCACTTCGTCAGTATGACTGGCCCGCTCTTCGCGACAAACGTGATAGGCCCGTTGCTGTCGCTACCGGTTGAGCAGTGCCGCTTCAGCGTGAACGGCACATGATATGTCCCCGGCTCCAGCTTTATCACGCCCCCACACGGCGTTACAGAGAGCGCCATAAGCACATCCGCGAAGGGCGCGGAATCGACATTCATCTTCGCCGGCGGCATCTGTACCTTTGCATTCAGCGAGCTCTTCACCCCGCTCCGGCCCGCCGGCTGCGATGTCATCGGGAGCGGCAGCACCTGGCTGCTCACCATCACGTACGGTGCTTCCCCTGCATAGTCGGAGTCCGGCGGCCAGTCGAAAGTCGCGGTATCGGTCGTGAGCGGCACGTACGGATCGTACAGTTCCGGATCGGTAAACATGCTATCCGGAAGCTTGAATCTGTTGAGTGGAGTCATGGCTGGCTTCTTCCCGACACGACCCTCCGGCCAGTACCACGTGCGATGCCGCATCGGCGGATTCGGGTCCGTGCCCATTAGCCCGCTGAAATACAGGAACGGTGCGTTCGGGTCGTTGAAAGTATCGTTCTGCAGCATCCTCATACCGGACGGCGACGTAGCGCCATTCGCGGCTTGTGTAACGACCGCTTTCGGCGTCAGAAATGAAAGCCCTTCCGCAAAGTGCGCCGACGACGCCGTGACGCTGCCCGTCGTGTTCGGCCACATCTCATGCCCACCCACCTCAGCCATTTCTACCGGATGTTCGTACAACCCGGTGTCCGGGTCGGGCACAAAATACACCAGCGGCGTGCCCGGCGAATGATGCTCCCCTCCCTGCTGGTACTCGCGGTCCTTGCCTATCTCGAAGGAGATCGACGGCACACTCTGCACCGCTCCCGTAGCGTCTTGCCAGAGCAACGCATAGGAGTCGTACTGCATAGCCTTGGCAATGTTAAATTGTTCGATTGCGTAGCCATGCACGGAATAAGCGACGCGTGTGATCTGAGCGATCCGCTTGTCGTACACCACCACCATGGTCGTTATGTCGCCGTTGTGGTTGTCGCAATCTGAACTGTTATAGGCCCAGAAAATCGTGTACTCGATGTTGTAAAGTGGTAGCGGATTGCCGGAGAGATCCTTGATCTGCTCCACATGCGCATAGAAACCGTCGCCCGACGACAGCACATCGGCCCACGGTTCGCCATGCTTGTAGTTTCCTCAGTGCCAGGGGGCGCGTCGTTCAGGTGCAGAGCATATGCCGGGTTCACCAGCGTCCCGTTCACGCCGACCACGCTTGCGTTCGGAACCTCCAGAATCAGTCCCTGATTCTCGCTCAGCGCAGCCGTATCCACCACCTTGCCCGCTAGGCTCACGGAACTTCCCTGCGGCCAGACATCATCGCTGCCGGCATTGATGCGAATCACATTGTGAATGCACGGATAGGATTCGTACCCTTGCACCAGCGTCGAGCGCGCGACCAGCCACTGCCAGGTCGCCGGACGAAACGTCTCCGGCCCGTTCCCATTGAGCGACGTCATGACGAATGGACGGAAGCGGTTCGCCAGCATCACCTTGTCCTGCAAAGTCGGTGGAGTCGATTGCGCCGCAGCCTGCCGACCCAGCGCAAGGACGACGCCCGCCAGAGCAAGCTTCCACAAACATCGAAAAGCCGGAGATGTGCCGCCACCCCGCGCCATCTTTGCAGCGACACTAGGAGCACCATCCCGGAGCCATACCGCGGTTAGCCCAGAGTGGTCCCCAGGATTGCTCCATACGCAGGATGCATGTTCGTCGCCTACCCGGCTGTCATTGAAATCATCTAGAGCTATCACGGTTCGATCGATCCCTGTAGGATATTCTGTAGGCGCCAACAGCCAGTCTTCGCAAGGTGGCATATTTCAGCAACCTCCTGGTCTGGCATATAATCCTCACATTAAATTCCTGACTAGGAGAATCCCAGAAGTTGCCGGATTAGGGAGGATTTGCCAGTACCCGAGTCCCCAAGAAGCAGCAAATGGCTCTGCTCCTCGCGGCGCGGGATGCGGACCATTCGCCGCGGTGGATGGCTCGACAGCCGTTCGCGCACAGTCAGCGGATCGGTTGTCGTGAAACCAACTCCGTCGGAGCGTTTGAGCTTATTGAACTCGGCGCGCGTCACCCGTACAGGGCCTTGGCAGACTCGGCCCTCCTTAAGCTGCCGGATCGCCCTGCGGTCCTGGGCCATTGCCCAGGGCAACAATAGTAGGAACGCAAGATCACAGTAGAGCGCTCGCCTTGAGAGGTCCCAGAGAGTCTGGCCGTCGTAGATCAAGTTGGTGAGTTGGTCGTGGAGCTTGGTGTTGTCGAACTCGTTGTACAACCATTCGAGACTTTGGGCACCGCTCTTGCGGGCAGCTTTGGTCAGGGCGAAGGGAATGGCGGTTTGGGGCGGGAAGCCGGGCGGCGGCACGGCTGATGCCACGTCATAATCGCTCGCAAGAAGCTTTCGGTTCTTAGGATAGTTCACGACAAGAAGGTATTGGCTGGAACCACCGCGCGCCGTGAATACGTACGTGAGCAGGTAGTGGCGCTGCAGGGGAGTCCACTGCCCCGCGACAACCAAGGTTAGAACCACCGCTGGGAAAAACAGTGCGCCGATGAGCACACCCCAGGTGAGAACGGGCTGCGGTGGGGACACTTCTCGACTCCTAGTCCGTACTCATTCCCGGCCTCCTGCCGTCTGTGGTTCCTTGCCGTTTTGGACCTGAACAAGGAAGTCAATGGCGCGTTTAATCTTGGTCGAGTCGGCACGTTCGACGATGCTGGCCATCTGCTCACGGGTGACTCTGCCGTCACTGGTGAACGCGTAAACCAGGTTCCCGACGATGGTGCGGAGGCCGATCAATTCGGCCAAAAGAGCTTGCTCAACTGGAGTACCTGTAGGGTGGTCGGCGACCTTGAGGAGCACCTCGCGGCACCATTCGCCAAGCGGTTTTCCGCTCGCTTCAGCCAGGGTTTGGAGCCGCGCGAAATCGGATTCCGAGACGCGAACCCCGATGCTTTTCGTGCGGAACTGCGAGCGATCTTGCATACTGTCTGCCTCAACCCTCCTCGCAAAGTCAATGAGTTAACGTACGCGAGCGTCTTTCACTTCCTAGCCCGTTGATTCAGCGCAAGGGCCTGCGCAACAACACGTTCCCTTACGCAATCGCGGCGCTTGCATACGCCACCCTGTAAGGGGTGACGTGTCAACATTTCAGCAGGTGCGAAGCACCGTCCGTCTCTACGGCTTGTCTCAAATCTCTCCATAAACGAGCGACAGCTCCTCCAAAACCGGTTGTAGCTCCGGCATCGCGAGGGCTTTCTCAAACAGCTCCTTCAGCGATTGCCACTCCTCGCGAGTAAACGAAATCGCAATGCCGTTTCTGCGATGCCGGAAATAGAAACGCGATGCCCGTTCGGGGACGACATCATTGGTGTATCCGAAGAACTCCCGGCCCTTCCAATGACGGCCCGGTTCCAGCCGCGCGAGCATGGTGGCGAATTCGCGGACTCGGGGGTACCGGGTCAGCGGATAAGCCACGCCCTTGCGGTCCATCGTAAGCAGCATTTCGATCTCGCCGTCGCTTGCAACGAGAATGGAGAGGCGGTGATCACCGGCGGCAACTGGCGGGAAGGTTGGCGAGACGAAGTCGTGTGGAATCCGCGGGGGACGGACTGGCTTCCGTTCCCGGAGCCAATGACCACGCGCAGCCAGCCGGAAGAGCGTCGGCAAATAGGGCGAAAGTGCATCGTTGATGGCGGCGACTCCAGGCAACGTTTCATCTCTCAGCGCCACGTAGAAGTTCCGCGCGCAGAATACCGGCTTGGGGGCCTGCTGCGACTGCCGTAGCTCGTGGATCAAACTGCCGGTGACTTTCGGAACCACTTCAGGATCGAGTTGGCGCTGATTCAGTGTTGCGCCATCGGTCAATCCGAGGTTGCCCAGATAGTATCTGTCGAGTTCGACGCCCCGATCCACCCGCAACGCGCGCACAGCAAGAAATGCTTCGAGCACCTGGGAGAATGATTCTGGCTTGGGATGCTCAGGATCTTCGGCCAGTTCCTCGCATCCCACTTGGATGTACTGGGCGAGGAACAACCATTCCGCATGAGACAGTCCCTGCGTCTGTTCCCACTTCCGCCGAATGTTCCAGAGCGATTCGGCGGTGCTCAGTTGCAGGTCGGCCACCTCCAGCCGATGGTCCAGGCGGTCATCCTTGGCCGATTCCAGCAACATCTTGGCGACATCAGAGGTGGATACGCCTTCGCCACGGCTGCTTGACATCACATTCTTTGCGCGCTCCAGGTACTCCCGAAGGGCATCCGAGATCCGAATGGAAAGGGTCTGTTGCTGGGCTTTTCGCTCCATCGATCCCATGATTGCATATGCTGTATGCGAATGCAAGTGTATCGACACAATCTGTTGCATTCTACATTGAAGTGGTGCATAATCGGGGTAGCTGACGCCCGAACGGACTCGCCGATGGCGCAAACCTCCCCCACTTGTCCTGTCTTGTCGGCGAGAAGGCCCGCTTTCTCGCTGCGCAGTTCTCCATCATCCGATCTGATCTCTGGCGGCGACTTGTGATCCGCGACGAGATTCTTACCGTCGTGGAAGTCGCCGCAGAGTTGCGGTGCTCGAAGGCGCACGTGTACAACGCGATTGCCGGGAAAGTGGAAGGCGTGTCACCGCTGCCGGCGATCTCAATGGGCCGTAGAAAGCTGGTGCGGCGGGGTGCTTTGGAGCAATGGAAAAAACTGAATGAAACCGGCGGCCGAGATGCTAACATGGCCTCATCGTCAGCAATCGACACCGTTGGACGCGTGAAGGAGACAATTCATGCGTAAGCGGTTTCAGAAAGGTAGTTTGCAGAAAGTTCGTGGTGAATGGGTCGCGAGATGGCGGCAGGACGGGGAGCGCAAAGCGCGGATGTTAGGCCGAGTTTCACAGATGACGAAAGCGCAGGCGCAGTCCGAACTGGCCGCTATTCTAGCCCCCATCAACAGCGCACGTAGTGAGCCGTCGGAGCGGAGAGGCTTCGGCGATTTCGTGGAGCAGATTTACTTGCCGTTCTACCGGCGAAAGTGGAAGCGCTCGACCGTGATGACGAACGAGGATCGCCTTGCACATCATTTAACGTCCGAGTTTGGCCCTCGCAGTCTGGGCAGCTTTGACAGGAATGGGTTGCAGGCTTTCCTTGATCGGAAGGGTATGGCGCTTTCATTCAGCGTGGTGGATCATCTGCGATGGGATCTGAAGCAAATATTTGATATGGCGGTTGCAGAGGGATATTTGCGGAGGAGCCCGGCGACGCTCTTGTTCACGCCGAGAGAGTGCAGACGGGCGGCTACGCGGGTCATGACCGTGGAAGAAGTCGGGCAGTTTGTTTTCGGTCCTCGAAGTTCGAGAACAGCTGATTGCCAGACTGGCGTTACTCGCCGGGATTGAGGCCCGGTGAGATCTTCGGGCTAAAGTGGGCGCGGATGGAAGCGGAGTACGCCGACATTCGGCAGCGTGTTTATCGGGGTGACATCGACTCACCAAAGTCGGTTCGATCCGTACGACACGCCGCTCTTTCAGATGGGCTGCTCATCTCCATCGATGCCTGGCGGGCGGTATCGCTCGACTCCAGTCCTGATGCGTGGGTGTTCCCATCGGAGAAACTTACGACGCCGTTGGCAAAGGACAATTGCTGGAGGCGAAGCTTCCTGCCCAAGCTCAAATCGGTCGGTTTGGCCTGGGCGAATTTTCAGGTCATGCGACGCACTCACAGCTCGCTGCTAAAGGAGCTGGATGTCGATCCGCATGTGCGGGCTGAGCAGATGGGGCACACCATCGATGTGAATGAAAACGTTTATACGATCACATCACTCAAGCGCCGCAAGGAGGCCGTGAACGCGCTGGAGAAAGCGATTGGCGCTTAATGGACTCTATCGGACTCTGGATTTTTCGATGCCCTTGGAAGTGATTGAAAAGATGGAGCGGGAGACGGGACTCGAACCCGCGACGTCCAGCTTGGGAAGCTGGCATTCTACCACTGAATTACTCCCGCTTTCTGTCAAATCAGCTATTTAGCTGAACCCATTGAACTTCCTAGACCGACGTCCAGTCTATTCCGTCCATGCTGTCTATCCAATACTACCCGTTTGGATGCCAAAATGGACAGCAAAACAGACAGCACGCCAGCCTGAGAATCCTGCCAAAAACTTGCCCTTGAATTCCGCTTCCAGTGCTGTCTTACCCATGCTATCCATTTTGCTGTCTAAAGCTCGTTTCAGGCACAATATAGCACAGCGCGCCGACAGCCGTCGGTGCCAACCGGAGCCCGTTCACCCTTGTATCAATCCAGACCACTTCCGCCAAGGACCTCTGGATACGATTGGCGGATTGCTCCCGTTGAACCAAACTAGAGGCGACGTCAGCGAGGAACGGTCCCCCGGCGTTCACTTCGCGAGGATCTCAAAGCTGCCCCGGTCCGGTTAGGGAATCACATGAATACGTGAAAG
>JBEKJJ010000329.1:0-7844 GCA_050011295.1 Bryobacteraceae bacterium | reverse complement strand
TGATTGAAAAACGTGTACATCGCCTCCCGGCTGGCCCGATTGTAGTTGTGCGGTGCGTCCATCTGAACCGTCTCGACATTAGCGGCCCGGTCGTACAGCTCATAAATCGATCGCACCTCGGGATATTCCTCGCGCGGAGTATCTTTAGTCCAATCGCCAGTGGCTGCGATCATGAGCATCGGCCGCGGCGCCATCATCGCACCGATCTCGACATTGAACGTATCCAGGCGCAGCCCTGGCCCGTTCTCGCATTGCGAGCCACCCTGCATGCTGCCCGAAATCATGTTCACCGGAACGGAATATTTCACGCGATCATCCACGGCCGTTAGCAAAAACGTCTGCGTGCCGCCGCCCGATTCGCCAGTCATCCCAATCTTTTCGGGATCCACATCAGGTAATGATTGCAGGAAGTCCAACGCACGAATTGAATTCCATAACTGCAATCCCATCGGATTGAAAGACCACAATTGCTCACGCGGACCGCCGAAGTCGTGCGGCGTCTGAATGGTGTCGTTATAACCCACCATGTCATAGGAGAACGCCACGTAACCCTGCAGCGCCAGGTTCGCCGCCCGCGCCTGCCCCGAATTGAGTACCTGATTCTCCAGCCGCCCGTAATCCCAATGTCCGTGCGCCACCAGGATCCCCGGCGATTTCCCCGATTGCCCGCGCGGACGATAAAGATTGCCGCACAGATAGTAGCCCGGAAGCGTCTCGATGTAAACTTTCTCGACGGAATAATCCTTACGCTCGATCCGCCCGAAAATCACGGGATGCAGCGGATTCTTCTCCGGCAAGGGAATCAAGCCGGCCGCAAACAAAATCTGATCCCGTAATTTCTGCTTATGCGCCTCCCACTCCGCCAGAGTATGATAAGCCGGCATAGTGAAGTGCGTATTCGTATCAGGAACATAGGTATTGCGACTGTCCGTAGCAGGCACCTGCCCGAGCAGGACGACACCAACCGAACAACCGAGGAACCAAAGAACCGATGAACCGAAGAACCGATGAACCGATGAACTGTTTTTCAAAACAACTTCCCGATCGACCGCCGCAGCTCGCGGAAAATCTGGTCGGGCGTTTGGTTGGCATCCACGACGACGAAGTTATAGCGCTTCGCCATGCGGTCCAGCGCGCGGATCACGCGCGTCTGATAACGGACAAAGCTGTCGTGCATATCCGCCCCGAAGCGCATGTCCATGCCGCTTTCCCAATAATCGAAAGCTCCCCGGCCCAACACCACGCGTGTCAAAAGGTCGTGAACATCCGCGCGCAGGTAGTACACGGCGTGTGGAACCAACGCGAAACCGGCCACCTTTTCAATCCACACACGATCCTCATTGCGGGCGATGGCGCGCGCCATTAACGAAAAGATGTAGCGATCGGTAAGCACCACGAAGCCCGCGCGCAAAGCGGGAATGATTTCGTTCTCCAGACGGTCGGCGAAATCGGTGGCGTAGAACAGCGTCATGGTCACCGGACCCAACGTGTTGCCTTCTTTAGCTTGCTGGATGCCCTTGCCCGCCAGCGCGCCTCGCGCAAGGCCGGTGTCGAGCACCGCATGGCCCTGATGTTCCAGCCATGTGCGCAAGCGCGCCACTTGCGTGGATCGGCCCACCGAGTCCGGCCCCTCAATGACGATCAGCTTGCCTTGCAGTTCCTCTTCGGAAACTCCTGCCAGCTTCTCGCTATAGAACTCGAGGGGCTGCTTGAGCAGCATCGATGTCTCCCTGGGACGCACGCAGTAAGTGACCGTTCTGCAAATTTTCTCCGAATTCCTGCGTCGTTATGTCCCGCATCTGGCGCTGTTGATCTTCGATGGATCCGGTGGCGTCAATCACATGAAATCCCACTTCCTGGATCATAGCCTCGTATTCATCCAAAATGCGGCCCTGAAACAGCCGGAAGCTCTCTTCCACGTTTCTGCTCAGCCCCAGATCCATGCCAGCTTCATAATATTTGATGGCGTTGCGTCCGCCCAAAATGCGGCCGATGGCCACTTCCAGCGGTACGCGAAAATAGAAAGCCAGATTGGGCCGAACCGCGAACTTATAAAGATTTCGCACCCACTTCCGGCTCACCCCGCGCACCACGTCGCGCGCGAACGCGGTATAGGCATAGCGATCCGCGCAAACCACGGCCCCGGCTTTGAGCAGCGGCACGATATAGCGTTCCAGCCGGTCCGCGAAATCCGTGGCATGAATCAAGCTGAAAGTGGTCGGCGTGAACATGTTTTTCTTTTTGCCACGCCGCGTGGTCTCTCGAACTAACGGAGACGAATTCCATTCGCTGAAAGCCACTCCGATCCGTTGCGAACGCAGCCATTGGCTGAGGAGCGAAAGCTGCGTGGATTTGCCCGAACCGTCAATGCCTTCCACGACAATCAATTTGCCGCGGTGACGATTCGGAACCAGAATGGACATAATGAAGACGAACTCACCATTATACTGCCCAGCCACCACCCTTTCCGATCCGCAACCCCTTCCTATCCGCGGCCCCTCCCTATCCGCAACACCACCCGAACGCGGCCCGCATCCGAACCGCGACCGGAAGGGAGCGCTGCGCGAAAGTCTCATGGACCAACCGTGGCAGCGCTTCCTTCCGTTCGCGGCTCGGAATCTGGTGTTCGGTGATTGCGTGGAGCAAATGTTCCGAGGAGCTACGCCGAAGCGCCCATCGCGCCCTCATCCGCCGATGGACCATACAACGCCGGCACAGGAACATTATTGAGGCGCAGATACACTCCCAACTGCGCCCGATGATGGATGATGTGATTGAAGCAGCTCATCCGCAGCACGGCGGCCCGCGGCATGGTGAAGACCGTTTTGCCGTTGAACGAGAGCGTCCACGGCTGCAGCATATGCTCGTCGCTCGCGCCCGCAATTGCCGCTCTCGATTCCTTCACGCTCTTGTCGAAGAGTTCCAGAATCTGCTGGCGTGACGTGGCCACGATCGGTTGATATTTATCCATCGTGACGTTCAGCGAGTCCGTGGTAATCGTGGTATTCGCCCAGCCCACCAACTCCACAACGTGTCCGGCCAGGCGTCCCAGCGTCATCGACTTTTCGTGCGGCTTCCAACCCAGCTTGTCTTCCGGAAGACGCTCCAGCGTCTTTCGCGTATTAACCATCTCTTGATCGAATTCAGGTAAAACTGCTTCGCAGATCCTCATGAGGCCCTCCGGTTAGATCTTATACAATCCGTTCCTTGGCCGCGTCCCACCGCATGCATCTTCGTTTGCGATAGCTCAGCACGCCCATTTCACACGCCACCACGCCGCGGTATCCCAACATCGCGTCGCACTTCAAAGCCTCGCCTTTGCGAATCGCGTTCATAAGATTACGATGGTGCAGATCCAGAACTTCGCCGCCGATTTTCTGGTGCACAATCTCCTCGCCACCGCCCTCGGGACGGATCACGAAACCGGTCCGCGTGAATTGCAACGTCGCCTTATGGCCGCGCAGCAGGTGATCCACCGGGGTTCCGTTGGCCATGGAAGATACCAGCTGCACAGTCGGGCCGCCGGGATAATCCAGCAGGATGTTGAATGTGTCTGGAATCTCAGCGCTGCTAGTTGTGAACTCGAATTTGCCGCCTGCGCCCACTCCGAATTCTGGAAACGCTAGATCCAGCGCCTTGATGATGCGCGTCACTCGATGGATGAACAGGTCGCTCGCGATGCCGCTGGAATAATCCCAGTAACGCCGCCAACTGAAATAGCGATCCGCATCGAAAGGCCGCTTGGGCGCCGCACCCAGCCAGGCTTTCCAATCCAGATTGACGCCGGGACGGGCTTCTGCGTCCACTGGATATTCCCAGAAGTCGTCTTTATAGTTCCGCGAATAGTCGATCTGCGCCAGCACAACTTTCCCGAGGGCGCCGTCTTTGACAAACTTGCACGCAGTCTCATAGGAATCGTCGGACATGCCCTGCACGCCCACCTGCATCTTCACCTTGCTTTGCGCTATTCTCTCCACCACCTTCTTCGACTGCGCGGCGGTGTGCGTCATGGGCTTTTCGCAATAGATGTGTTTCCCGGCGCCGATCGCGTCGATGATCATCTGGTAGTGCCAATGCTCGGGCGTGGCAATCAGCACGTAGTCGATATCGTGATTGTCCAGGATGCGCCGGTAATCCCTCACCACTTTACCGCCGGTGAGCTGTGCGGCCTGTTCCGCCCGCTTGTCGTAAACATCGGAAACCGCCAGCACATCGCAATTGTCGGATTCGCGCATCTTTACGAGCGTCCGCATGTGATCCGTGGCCTGCCCTCCGCAGCCGATAACGCCGATGCGCAGCCGTTCGTTGGCGCCGTTGATCTGAGAATAAGCAAGCGCGGTAGCAGCCGCGGAAGACCCAATGAAATCCCGTCTAGTCATGACAACTCAGGATACCGCCCCACCCCCTAGTCCCCCACCACGCACTCACGATCGCCAGCGCCGCAATCGCCGCAGTCTCGGCCCGTAGTATCTCGTCGCCCAGCGATACCGCAGTCCAACCGGCGGCCGCGATGGCTTCCCGCTCGCGCTCAGTCCAGCCGCCCTCGGGACCCACCAGAAGGGCAATGCGATCGTCCGGCTGCCTCGTTTTCGGGAAAACCCAGATAATGGGCTGCGCTTCGGCTTCGTCCAGCGCGTATCCTTTGCCACCTTGCAAAACATCCGCCAGAGCTGTGGGCGCTTCAATGTCCGGCAGCCGCGCCCGTCGCGACTGCTCGCTCGCCTCGCGCGCAATTCGCTTCCAACGCGCCAGCCGTTTCACCGCCGCAGTCTCCAGACCTTTTTCGCTGCGCTCAGTCTGGACCGGCGTTATTTCGCTCACGCCCAGTTCGGTGGCTTTCTCGATCAACCATTCGAAGCGTTCAAACTTGATCAGCGATGCGAACAGCGCAGTATGGACCCCGGGTTGCGCCACGTCAATCCGTTCTAACACCCGAAATCTCACCAGATCCTTGCGGGCGCTTTCCACTTCGGCCAGATATACGTTCCGGTTATCGGAAATCTCGAATTTCTGGCCGGGCTCCACGCGCAGGACGCGCGTCAGATGATGAGCGTCCTGGTCATTGATTTGCGCGTATCCGCGTTCAATTGCGTCCACGAAGAAACGGCGCCGCGCCATGCACAATACTGTACATCCTCTGACTAGCCGTAATACGGTTCGCTGCCAGTTATAATGAGCCTAACGTATGAAGTACAAGCCTGCGGTTCTCTTTTTTGGCCTGGTCGCAATCTGCGCGGCCCAACGCAAGGATTTCGAACAGCCCGCCATGCGCCCCGCGCGCGGGACCAAAGGCGCGGTCGCGTGCGGCAGCGAATATGCAGCCGAAGCCGGAATGCGCATCTATTTCCATGGCGGAAACGCGGTGGATGCCGGTGTCGCCACCATGTTCGCAGCGTCAGTATCCGAATTCTCGCATTTCGGTTTGGGTGGTGAGGCGCCCATTCTGATCCGCACCAAGGCTGGCAAGATTTTCGCAATCGCCGGAGTTGGAACGATGCCGAAAATGGCTACGGCCGAGTTTTTCCGCGACCGAAGGCCCAAGCCGGGCGAGATTCTGACCATGGAGCCCGGCGGTTTGAAGGGCATAATACCGGTGGCCGGCATCATGCCTGCGCTCGTCCCGAGCATGGTGGACGCTGGTCTCGTGGCCCTGCGCGATTTCGGCAGCAAATCGTTTGCTGAAGAGATTCAGCCTGCCATCGAGTTGGCCGACGGCCTGCCGATCGATGAGATGCGCGCGGGATCCATCGCCCGCTCGCGGCGGTTCTTTGAGCTGTGGCCGGATTCGAAGAACACTTTCCTGCCGGACGGGCAAGTTCCGATGCCTGGAGAGATTTTCCGCCAGCCGAATCTGGCGAAGACGCTCCGGGCCATGGCGGCGGCCGAGAAAAAGGCGCTCGCGTCGGGCGCTAGCAGAGTGGCGGCCATCGACGCGGTCCGGGACTTTTTCTACCGCGGCGATATCGCGCACCGCATCGATACTTTCATGCGTGCCAACGACGGCCTGTTGCGATATGAGGATATGGCCGCATTTAAGCTGGAACCGGAAGAGCCCGTTTCCACCGATTACCACGGCTACAAAGTTTACAAGCCGGGTTTCTGGAGCCAAGGGCCCGCCATGATCGAAGCCCTGAATATTCTGGAAGGCTACGATCTGCGATCACTCGGGGCCAATTCCACTGAATATATTCACAAGCTGGTGGAAGCACTCAAACTGGCTTATGCCGATCGCGACACCTACTACGGCGATCCGAAATTCAATCACATCCCGACGGACGTTCTGCTCTCGAAGACCTACGCGGCCGAGCGCCGCAAGCAGATTGGCCACAACGCTTCCCTGGATTTTGTTCCGGGCACAATCAACGGAAAGCAGGGGCGGCATCCCACGGAAATGGAAATCGCGCGCACCAAGATCGATGACGAACTGATGGCCAGCGATACCACTTGCGTGGACGCCATCGATAAAGACGGCATGGTCTTTTCAGCCACACCGTCGGGCTCGTGGCTGCCTTCTGTGATCGCCGGGGATACAGGCATTCCACTGACCGAGCGCGCACAGCAATTCATTCTGGTGGAAGGCTCGCCCAACGAGTTGGCCGGCGGCAAGCGGCCCCGCGTAACGCTGAGCCCGACCATCGTTACAGAACAAGGTAAACCCTTTCTGGCACTCTCCACACCCGGCGGGGACAATCAGGAGCAGAGCCTGATCCAATTACTCTTCAATGTGGTGGAATTTGGGATGAACGCGCAGGCAGCCATCGAAGCTCCCCGTTTCCAAACGCGCCATCTGGTTTCGAGCTTCGACAATCACGCCTGGAATCGCGGCGATCTGCTACTCGATGAACGCATCCCAGCCGCAACCGGCGCCGAGCTTTCCGCGCGCGGCCACCGCGTGGGCACGCGCTCGCGCTGGTCCAGCGGCGCTGCTCCCGTGATGGTCCACATAATGCCCGACGGCGTAATCGAGGCCGGCGCCGATCCATACGGTTATCGCGTGGCGCATGCGTATTGAACGTGCCTGCGGAAACCCTATCGCTTTTCGATGAAGTCCCGGAATACGAACGCACGCCGCTTGGTTTGAAGCTCGCATCGCTGGCTACTCAAGGCGTATTGATCGGGACCAGTTCCTGGAAGTACCCGGGGTGGCTTGGGCAAGTTTATACCGAGAGCCGCTACATGTCGCGCGGCCGGTTTTCCGAAAAACGTTTTCAAGCCGAATGTTTGGCGGAATACGCCGCAACTTTTCCCGTAGTCTGTGGAGACTTTTCGTTTTACCAATTTCCTTCCGAGCAGTACTGGCAGCGCCTGTTTCGCTCCGCGCCGGCATCATTGAAATATGCATTCAAAGTGCCGGAAGAAATTACCGTAAGGATGTTTCCCATCCATCCGCGCTACGGGGCGCGGGCGGGCGAGAACAATCCGGCGTTCTTGGATGCGCTGCTGCTCCGAAACGCGTTTCTGGATCTGCTGGAACCGTACCGGGAACAGATCGCCGTGCTGGTTTTCGAGTTCGGAACTTTCGGAAAACAAACCTTTCGCGACGTCGGGGCTTTCCTGGCCCAACTGGATCCGTTCCTGGGCGCACTTCCAGCCGGATTCCGGTACGGCATCGAAATCCGGAATCAGGAATTCTTGACCAGCGAATATTTCAAATGCTTGCGTGGACACGGCGTAGCGCACGTGTTCAACGCCTGGACTCGGATGCCGGAACTCAGAGAGCAAATGCAACTCCCGGAAATCTATACGGCCGATTTCACAGTGGCGCGGGCGCTGCTGCGAAAAGGACGGCCTTATGAAACGGCGGTCGCGAAATTCTCGCCGTACCAACAAATTCAAGATCCGAA
>JBEKJJ010000328.1:0-7865 GCA_050011295.1 Bryobacteraceae bacterium | reverse complement strand
CCTCTTAATCGCCACACTCACCGCCGTCGCTTTTGCTCAGACCGCGCCTCGTGCGCATGAGAACCAGTTGGATGGCAGCCAGACTCTATTCACGGTTCTTGCCGCAATCAACGCCGCCGGCTACGACGCCGATCTCGATTCCGCCGCCAACGCCACCCTCCGCAAACAAGTCCGAGATATCCTGGCGGCCAAACATCCGGATTCCGTCGATGCCCTGAAAAAGTTTTTCGAAACGCACCGGCAAACCAACGGGGACGCTGAGTTGAGCCAGTACATCTCATTCGCACTGACCCTCGAGGGACCGCCGGATTTCCAATACCGCATGAAGCCGGAGGAGATCCCGCACGATGTCCGCAAGTTGGAGGGTCTTAATCCCCTCATCGCCAACTTTTACCGCGAGGCGAATATCGAAGAGCTCTGGAAACGGTCCCAGCCCGCTTACGAGCACATGATTTCTGCCTACCATACCGGCATAGCGCAGGCACTGCTCGAAGCCAATGCCTATCTGCGCAATCCCACCAGCGGTTTCTACGGCCGGCGCTTCCAGATCTACGTCGACATGCTTGGTGCTCCCAATCAAATTCAGACCCGCAGTTACAAGGACGACTACTTCGTGGTGGTCACGCCTTCGCCCGAGCCGCAGCTCGATGAAATCCGCCACGCCTATCTGCACTATTTGCTGGATCCGCTTTCTCTCCGCCATTTCGAGCAATTGAGCCGGCTCAAGGCGCTCGCGGATTTCGCCGCGCCCGCACCCGCGCTCGACGATGCTTATAAGGACGATTTCCTGCTGCTCTCCACCGAATGCCTCATCAAGGCGGTCGAGAGCCGTCTCGCCCACGGTGCCGAACAACGCCAAGCCATCGTGCGGCAAGCTCTGAGCGAAGGCTTTGTTCTCACCCCCGCCTTCGCCGAAGGTCTGCAGGTTTACGAAAAGCAGCAGGATTCCATGCGATTTTATTTTGTGGACCTGATAGGCCAGATCGATCTGGATCGCGAAGACAAGCGGCTCATGCATGTTCAATTTGCAAGGGAAGCCGTTGTAAAAAAAGCCAAACACGCGCCTCCGCCCCCCGAACCCGTCCTCACCGGCGTAGCCAAAACGCTCCAGGAGGCCGAAGACTTTTACGGCAAGCGGGACCTCGGGTCCGCGCGGCTTAGATACCTGCGCGTGCTGGAGCAGGGCACTGCTGACGGGCTGCACGCAAAGGCGTATTATGGATTGGCGAGAATCGCGGCCTTGCAAAAGGATCCGGAGCTCGCTGAAAAACTGTTTCAAAAAACGCTGGAGCTTTCGCCAGATAAAGAAACCATGTCGTGGGCCTATCTGTACTTGGGCCGGCTGGCGGATGCCGCGGGTGAGCGGGAACAGGCCGAGAAGAACTATCGCTCGGTGCTTGCTATCGAGGGCGCGCCTGCCTCAGTCAGGAGTGCCGCCGAGAAGGGGCTAGCTCAGCCCTTCCAGAAGGACAAATAGCCGGCGATTTTCGCGCGGCGAAGATTTTTTGACATAGGAGTTTGAATGAACAAGAGACTTACAACCCTGCTGCCGCTATGCGGCCTCCTGATCCTCGTAGGTTCCCTCCTTTGGGCGCAGAAACCACCCACGCCGAAATCGCAAAAGGAATTGGACGCCCTCAAGGCCTGGCAAGCCGCAACCGATCCGGACGAGCGGATCAAAGCCATCGAGAACGTGCTCACCAACTTCGCCGACACCGAGTTCAAGATCTTTCTTCTCCAGGACGCCCTGCACCTCGAGCAGACCAAAGGTGACTTCGCGCAAGTGGTTTTTTACGGCGAGCGAATACTGGAAGTCGATCCCAAGAACGCTTTCGCCCTGGTAACTTTAGCCGGTGAAACGGCTCGCCATACTCGCGAGTTCGATCTCGACAAAGAGGAAAAACTAGCCAAAGCCGACAAGTACGCCAAAGCCGCCTTGGACGCCTCCAAAGATATGCCCAAACCCCGGCCGGATATCACCGACGCACAGTGGGAGGACGCCAAGAAAGATCTGCAGGCCCAAGCGTACGAGGCTCTGGCCCAATCGGCCGCTCTGCGGAAGAAGTACGACGACGCCGTCGCGGACTACAAACAAGCGATTGCGGTGCAGGCTACTCCCGATCCGGCCACTTGGGTACGATTAGGCCAAACCTACGAAGATTCCGGCAAGTTCGATGACGCTACCGATGCTTTCGACAAAGCCATCAATACTCCCAATGTCAACCCGAAAGTGAAACAGATCGCGCAAGCCAAAAAGGACGAAGTCGCCAAGCGAAAAGGCGCCGGATCCAAACCTCCTGGCGCTCAGTAACCGGTTGGCTGTCGCCCATGAGCGCGCACCTGAAAACACTCGAGGAAGTTCTCGGGCATAGCTTCAAGAATCGGGAACTGCTGGAACGCGCCCTCACGCACAAATCCCGCGTCTACGAAAAAAATGCCGAAGACCCGGCCACCGATAACGAGCAATTCGAGTTTCTCGGAGACGCGATCCTGGGTTTCCTCGTCAGCGAGGCTTTGGTGGCGCAGCATCCCGCTTTTCCCGAAGGCCGCCTGTCCAAGCTCAAGGCTCACCTGGTGAGCGCATTGCATCTGCACCAGGTAGCGTTGCGCCTGGAGTTGGGACACCATCTGCTTCTGGGACGCGGCGAGGAGATGAGCGGCGGCCGGGAGAAGAAAGCTCTGCTCGCGAATGCGCTGGAGGCTTTGATCGCGGCTTTGTATCTGGATGCCGGCATCGAACCCGTGCGCTCGTTTGTTGTTCAGCAAATCGTTGGCGAGGCGCATCTGCCCGAGGAGGGAGTGCAACTCACCGATCATAAGAGCGCGTTGCAGGAGATGGCGCAGTCCTTAAAGCTGCCGCAGCCGCGTTACTCCATCGTGGAAGAACGTGGCCCCGAACACGCCAAAACTTTTCTGGTAGAAGTGCGCTTGGGCCGCGACTGGGTGAGCCGCGCCGAAGGCTTGTCCAAGAAAAGCGCGGGTCAGAAGGCGGCCCAACAAATCCTGCAGCAACTGGCGGACTGGGGACGGTAGGCTGGCTCCAGGCGGCAGCAGGGGTTTTTACTGCTTCCTGCCGCCTGCCTCCTGCTTACTGCTTTCTGCCTTCCGCATCTTCTCCGGCTCCCCCTTCAGCCCCGTCTCATTCAGAATAATGATGTCCACGCGCCGGTTTCTCGCGCGGCCTTGTTCAGTGTCGTTATTTTCGAGCGGGCTGGTGTCGGCATAGCCGGCGATGGAGAGCCGGTCTTTGTCCACGCCATCATTGGTAAGCGCTCCGAGCAACGCGATGCTCCGCGCGGCCGACAATTCCCAGTTGCTTTTGAAGCGCGAGTTATGGATTGGCATTGAGTCGGTGTGGCCTTCCATGCGCGCCGGATTCGGGATCTTTTGCATGGCCTCGGCAATCTTTTGGATGCTGGGATAAGTAGCCCTGGCAATTTCATCTTCGCCCGATGGAAACAGCGCCGCCTGCGTGAAGCTGATCGCCAACCCGCGCGGAACCATGGTGATTTGCAACGTGCCGCTCTTGATTTCGGCCGCCAATTGTTTAGTCAAAACATCGAGCGACGGCATTAACTCCACCACCGCCGGCTGCGGTTTTGGGTCGGTGACCTTGGCCTGCTTTTTGTCTCCGCCGGGCCCGTTCTTTTGCACGTTTCCTGAACCGGTATGGTCGATGGTTCCACCCAAAATCACTTTAACCACGCTGGTGAACGATTCTCCCTCGATCGCTTTCTTCACCGAATCCGATACCGCCTGCGCTTTATTCTTGTCGGTCTGCGAAGTGGCGAACATCACCACGAAAAAGGCAAACAGCAGAGTGATGAAATCGGCATAGGAGACCAGCCACCGTTCGTGGTTGGCATGTTCTTCATGTTTCTTTCGGGCCATATATTTTTACCGGCTGAACTTAGCCCTTCGCGGCAGCCGGCGCGGCCACGGGCTTTTTCTCCTTGCCCTCTTTGCCTTTGGAAGGAGCCTTGTCGTATCTGTAAGCATCCAACTTGCTCCGAATCAATTTCGGATTCAATCCTTCCACGATGGCAATTACTCCTTCGAGCTTCAGTTCTTTTAATTCAGTGTCCCGTTCGATGCGGGCTTTGATTTTGGAGGCCGCCGGCAGCAGCAGGATGTTGGCGAGTGCCACCCCGTATACGGTGGCTACGAACGCCACCGCGATGCCGTGACCCACTTCTTCGATGTTGGCCAGGTTCTTCATCACTTGAATCAGCCCCATCACCGCGCCAATGATGCCGATGGTGGGCGAGTAGCCGCCGCCGCATTCAAAAACCTTGGCTTCGGCCTGCGCGCGGCTGTCCGAGATATCCATATCAAGCTGCATCATGTTGCGTATCTCTTGCAAATCCGTGCCGTCCACGGCCAGAGTCAGTGCTTTCTTCAGAAACGGATCCTGGATCTCCATCGCTTCCCCTTCGAGCGAGACCAATCCGTTCTTGCGCGCCTTGGTGGCATATACGATCAGTTCTTCAATGGCCGCGTCGGGAGGCTGTGTTTTGTCCAGAACTATGTGGACCAGGCGCAGAATCGCGCCCTTGAGCACTGACAGGGGAGTGCTTACCATCACTGCGCCCAACGTGCCTCCCAACACGATAATCGCGGCTGTGACCTGCGAGATGTCTTTGATCTTGCCGCCCTCCATCAGCAGACCTCCGACGATCCCTCCCACCGCCAGTACGATTCCGCCAATAGTGGCAATGTCCGGGCGCGATCCGGCTTTCTTGCCTTGCGCTGGCTTGGCCTTATCCGGCTTGGCTGCGGTTTTCGGTTGCTCGGCTTTCGCTGTGTCCGCCATGTGGGATCTACGCTACTTCGTCCTCAGTGGATAGTTCATCCGTGCGCACCACCGCTGGTTGATTGCGATTCAAAATCAGCCGGCGGAATTCGATCACCCTTTCGACGACCTCGTCGGCCGACTCCAGAACCATGAATTTCTGACCGCTCGTCATCGCAATCACGGTATCCGGCGTAATCTCAATGTGTTCAATCAAATCCGCATTTAAAACCAAAGGAACATGGTTGATGCGTGTGAGCCGAATCATGGAGATGCCCACTATCCTTATCGACTCGCACAAGGCGAATGTGAGAAACGACGAACGGCTTTGGCTTGATCGCTGGCTAATGCAGGAGTTCGAGTATCTCGGTCAGCTCTTTACGAATCTGCTGTAACACCAGCGCCGGATCCCGGAACAAGTCCCCTTGTGACCTGCCGGCTTTCTTCGCAGTGCTCTCAGCCGCCCGCGGAACAGCCTCGCGCGTGCGTGAATCCAAAAATTTCCGCGCGCCTTCGATGGTGTACCGCTTATCGTAAAGCAACCGCTTGATCTCGAGCACCAGTTCCACATCTTTGCGGCGGTACAGCCGATGACCCTTGCCCGATTTCTTCGGGCCCAGGGAGGAAAACTCCGTTTCCCAGAACCGCAGAACGTACGGTTTGATTCCGGCCAGGCGGCTCACTTCGCCGATGCGAAAATAAAGTTTATCCGGGATCTCGGGGCGGCGTTCTTCTAGCGCGGCTTCGAGCATACTGGGATTCTAGCAGAAGGCAAGCCGCGGAGGGCAGGCGGCAGGAGGCAACAAGACGAAACACGGATCAAGCGTGAGTAGTGTTTTGGCGGGAATCCATCCGGTGCGTGAAGCGCTACGCGCCGGGCGTGGTCTGGATCGCGTTCTGATCGCTCGCGGCGCCGGTGGTCCCAGGCTTCAGGAGATTATCGATCTGGCGCGCCAGCGCTCCGTGCCGGTGCGCTTCGAGCCGCGAGAAGCGCTGGATCGCGCTTCGAACAGCGCCGCGCATCAAGGAGTGTTGGCGTTCGGTGCTGCGCAGCGCTACGCCGAATTGGATCAAATTGCGAACGACGCACAATTGCTGGTGGTGCTGGATGGCGTGGAAGATCCGCACAACCTGGGCGCCATCATCCGGACCGCGCACGCCGCGGGCGCCGCGGCGGTTCTGGTTCCGGACCGCCGCGCTGCCGGCCTCACTGAGACGGTCGCGAAAGCGGCTGCCGGCGCATTGGAACATCTACCGGTGGTTCGCGTAGGAAACGTAAACCAGACGCTCGAAGCGCTCAAAGCTCGAGGGTTCTGGATTTACGGCCTGGATGAACGCGCCAAGGATCTCTATAGCGAGACTGATTATGCAAGACCAACTGTGCTGGTGTTAGGCGGTGAGGGACAGGGCCTGCATCAACTGGTGAAGAAACATTGCGACGTCCTGGTGCGCATTCCGATGGCGGGCGCCATCTCATCGCTCAACGTTTCAGTAGCCGCCGGCATCGTCCTCTTCGAATGGACCCGCCGCGGCCATAAATAAAAAAGGCCCGCCCCGAAGGGCGGGCACTCCACGTTCTTACTCCTTGAATTCCTGAATTCTTGAATTCAGCTTTTTAGTAATCCATATCCGGTCCGTGCGGCCCGCCGCCCGGCGCCGCAGCCGACTTCTTCTCGGGGATTTCCGCAATCATGGCTTCGGTGGTCAGCATGAGAGCCGCGATGGACGAAGCATTCTGCAGAGCCGAACGAGTGACCTTGGTGGGATCGATTACGCCCGACTTCACCAGATCTTCGTACTGCGCCGTGGCAGCATTGAAACCATAGTTGGCATCGCTGTTGCTACGAATCTTCTCGATCACGATGGCGCCTTCGAAGCCGGCGTTGCCGACAATCTGGCGCACCGGTTCTTCGCAAGCCCGCTTCACGATGTTCACGCCGATCTGCTCGTCATCGAGAACCTTGAAGCCGTCCAAGGCTCTGACCGCGCGCAATAATGCCACGCCGCCGCCCGGAACGATGCCTTCTTCAACGGCCGCGCGGGTGGCGTGCAGCGCGTCTTCCACGCGAGCTTTCTTCTCTTTCATTTCGGTCTCGGTGGCTGCGCCGACTTTGATCACCGCAACGCCGCCGGCCAGCTTGGCCAACCGCTCTTGCAGCTTCTCGCGATCGTAATCGCTGGTGGTCTCTTCGATCTGAGAGCGCAACTGCTTGATCCGCGCTTCAATCGTCTTCTGCGTTCCGCCGCCATCCACGATGGTGGTGTTGTCTTTGTCCACCGTGACGCGCTTGGCGCGGCCCAGGTCCTTCAATTGCACGCCTTCCAGCTTGATGCCGGTTTCTTCGAAGATGGCCTGGCCGCCGGTTAGGACGCCAATGTCCTCTAGCATGGCCTTGCGGCGGTCGCCGAAGCCAGGTGCTTTCACCGCGCAAGCATTCAACGTGCCGCGCAGTTTGTTGACCACGAGAGTGGCCAGCGCTTCGCCTTCCACTTCCTCGGCGATCACCAACAGCGGCTTTCCGGCGCGGGCAATCTGTTCGAGCAGCGGCAGCAGGTCCTTCATGTTGCTGATCTTCTTTTCATGGATCAGGATGTAGGGATCTTCCAGCACGCACTCCATGCGGTCCGGGTCGGTGATGAAGTAGGGCGAGAGATAGCCGCGATCGAACTGCATGCCGTCCACGGTCTGTAGCTCGGTGACCATGGTGCGCGACTCTTCGACAGTGATGACGCCGTCCTTGCCGACCTTCTTCATCGCCTCGGCGATGATGTTGCCGATGGTGGTGTCGCCGTTGGCCGAAATGGTTCCAACCTGGGCGATCATTTCACCCGAAACCGGCTTGGACAGCTTCTTCACGTCTTCCACGATTACTTCCACAGCCTTCTCGACGCCGCGTTTCAGAGCCATCGGGTTCGCTCCCGCGGCCACAGCCTTCACGCCTTCGCGGAAAATCGCCTGCGCGAGAATCGTTGCGGTGGTGGTGCCGTCGCCGGCGGTATCGGAGGTCTTCGAAGCTACCTCGCGCACCATCTGCGCGCCCATGTTCTCGAGCGGGTCCTTCAGTTCGATTTC
>JBEKJJ010000327.1:0-8257 GCA_050011295.1 Bryobacteraceae bacterium | reverse complement strand
TGAGACCCTGGCTCGCACCCTCTGGCCGGGCCAGGATGCGGTTGGGAAGGTGGTGACGCAGGATGGAGGCCGGCGAGTGGTGGGAGTAGTTGGTGATGTCCGGCATGAGGCTCTGGAGAAGGCGGGCGATTCCGAAATGTATCTGCCGATGCGGCAAACGTTCGACTATCCCGCCATGAACTTGGTTGTACGGACGGTGCTTCCTCCGGATCGGCTGGCGCCGGCGATTCGAGCGGCTCTCAGACCGATCGATTCGAATTTGCCGGTACGCGAGTTTACAACGCTTGAGGAACTGGTGGACAAGGCGGTGTCACCGCGACGGTTTCTGGTGCTGCTGTTGGCTGGATTCGCCACCTTCGCTTTGATAATTCGAATGGCGCTGGGAGCATCCGCGGCCCGTCTGCAGAGCCGTATTCTTCTGCACACGCTTGGATTGGCTGCCCTCGGCCTCACGCTCGGAATGGCAGCTTCGCGAGCTCTGACGGTAATGCTCAAGAGCTTTTTATTTGGTGTTACCGCCGGCGATCCGGTTACATTTATCGGGATAGGAGCGCTGCTGATTGCGGTGGCTGCTCTCGCCGGCTATTTTCCCGCTCGTAGAGCTTCGCGAATCGATCCGATGGTGGCATTGCGGGCGAGTTGATCGCCACAACTCACAATATCAGGCACTTCCAGAGGATTGAGGGCAACCAGACCAACCCGTCAACAAAGGTTTGACCTGGGTTAACGCCGGAGCCGGGTCACCCAACCATCGGTACTGATTCTCCTTCGTAAACATTGGGTTACGCAAAATTTTTTATTTACCTATCGGCTGAGCGTGTGATACGATAAAGTAGCTTCATGGATTGCATCCGGAAGCTGTCTTGCCAAATCCCCTAACACGGAGTATCGACACGCCAGAATGAGCTTCACAGTTTTCCTCGGAAATTTGCCTGTCTGGGTTACCAAGGACGATATCAAGTCCTGGCTCAACGCAGAAAACCTTGTATACGACGACGTAAAAGTAATTCGCAATCCCGAGACGCAGGAATCGAAGGGATTCGCGTTCATCGATACTCCGAACGCGGAAGAGATGAACTCCATCATCCGCCGCTTTGATCGTGCGCCACTGGAAGACCGGTTGTTGCGTGCCAATCAAGCTCAGCCGCCCAAATCAAAGGGTCCTGGAGTCGGCCCCCCTGGCCCGGTGAATCGAGCTCCAACCGGTCCACGGCGGGAGCGTGGTGGCCGGAAGCACAAACGCCCAGGTAACCAGAACGGACCGCAGGGCCCCGCCAGCGCATTCGCCGAAGAACTCGCCAAGGCTCTCTAACCTCCTTCTCCCTCCGCCTTCCCGGCTGGCTGTACTTTTTCCACTTAGTCTGTAACTTCCCACCCATCAGTGCTATACTCGATGGCACACATTTGTAACCTAATTTCATCTTGCGGCGTACTAACAGAATCCGCTCGGTGGGGGGTGGTGTAAGTGAATAGCGTGCTGGTTATCCGCGTCCTCTTTATCCTGCTGCTGGCAGGGTGCGCCTGGTACTTGCGCCCTTTTGATCTTCCGGAGTATTTTGCTGCAGCCGCCGGCCTGGCTTTTGGAATAGTTATCGTTTTGTTCGAAATCCAGGTTCGGAAAACTACACTGAAGCGCCTGTTCGGCGCGGCCTTTGGATCGCTTCTTGGAATCATAGGAGCTTTTCTGATCTCGCTGATCCTGGGCCGGGCCATTCCGGGCAATTCGTCCACGCTCGCCTTTGTGGAACTCTTAGTACTGCTTTGGATGGGCTACGTGGGCTTGGCCGTAGGGGCGAGCAAAGGCGAGATGCTCAACCTGGGCGCCCTGGGCGGATTGTTCGGCGGCGAACAGACTTCCAGCCAATCCTTCAAGATTCTGGATACCAGTGTCATCATCGATGGCCGGATCGCGGACATCGTGGAAACTGGTTTTCTGGATGGGACGCTGGTGATCCCGCAATTCGTGCTCCGGGAACTTCAATTGGTGGCCGACTCGGCTGATTCCCTGAAGCGCAATCGGGGGCGCCGCGGCCTGGACGTCCTGCAGCGGGTGCAGAAGATGACCCAGCTCAACATCCAGATCCTGGAGGACGATTTCCCCAATGTTCACGAAGTGGACATGAAGCTGATCGAACTGGCCAAGGTTTATAACTGTAAGATTGTGACCAATGATTTCAACTTGAACAAAGTGGCGCAACTGCATGGCGTGGAAGTTTTGAATATCAACGAGCTGGCTAATGCGCTGAAACCGGTGGTGCTGCCCGGTGAAATCATGCGTGTCTTTATCCTCAAAGAAGGCAAAGAGTATAACCAGGGCGTGGCGTATCTGGACGACGGGACCATGGTGGTGGTGGACAATGCCAAGAAGATGATCTCGCGAACCATCGACATCGCCGTCACCAGCGTGCTGCAGACCACCGCCGGTAAAATGATTTTTGGAAGGTTTGACGAGCGTGTGCACACAGTTCATGACAAAAGTCATTCGGATCGGCACGGCAGCGGGCAGCGGGATCAATCCACGGGAACGCACACCGCGGAAGCTCGCGGATCGGGTGTCGGAGCCGGTTAAAGAGCGCTGAAATGAACGTTTCTGTAATCCTTCCAGCCGCTGGCCTTGGAACCCGCATGGGACGCAGTGTCCCGGAAAAGGCCGGCACCAGCCGCAAGCAGTTCATGCTGCTGGACGGCTCGCCCATACTTCTGCATACCATCCGGAAGTTCGCTTCGTCGTCCGCGGTGAAGGAGATCGTGGTGGCTTTGCGAGCTGAAGACTTGGAATGGGTGAGAGATCTGCTGGGGAAGGAAAATTTCGGTAAGCCGGTGCGGTTGGTGGAAGGCGGTGACAGCCGGCAGGAATCCGTCGAGCATGCCCTGGCAACGCTCCCTGAAGACACGGACCTGGTGGCGGTGCACGATGCGGTGCGCCCATTCATTGAGCTCTCTACTCTCGCCAGCGTGTTCGCGGAAGCGGCGGAGTGCGGAGGCGCCATCGTCGGCATTGTCCCGGTGGACACCGTGAAACAGGTCCACAAGAACAAAATCCGGCAGACCATACCGCGCGAACGGCTGGTGCTGGCGCAGACGCCGCAGGTTTTCCGCTTCAATTTATTGAAGCAGGCGTTTCAAAAGGCGCGTGAAGACGGGTTTGCGGGCACCGATGAATCGAGCCTGGTGGAGCGGCTGGATCAAGTGGAAGTCAGCGTGATTCCGGGAAGCGACCGCAATATCAAGATCACCAAGCTTTCCGACATGGATCTCGCCAAGCTATTTCTGGCCGAGGAGCTGGCCCCTCGGGAATCGTCTTGAGCGATCCTGACTTGACCCACTTTCGTGTCGGCCAGGGTTGGGACGTTCATCGCATCGTCGCAGGCAGGGCCTTGATTCTGGGCGGCATCGCGATTCCGTCCGAATTCGGCTTGGAAGGACACTCCGATGCCGACGTTCTTTCGCACGCCATCACCGACGCTTTGTTGGGAGCGGCGGCGCTGGGGGATATCGGGATGCATTTTCCCGACACGGACCCGCGCTGGAAAGGTGCGGATAGCCTCAAGTTTCTGCGGCACGCCCGAGATCTCGCGGCCGAAAAAGGCTATTCCATCGTGAACGTAGACTCCACGGTGATTCTCGAGCGTCCCAAACTGAAGGATTTCCGAACGCCGATTCGGGAGAAACTGGCCGAGACGCTGGGTCTTGCGCTTGACCAGGTTTCGGTGAAGTTCAAGACGGCCGAGAAAACGGGGCCCGTGGGCGAAGGCCGGTCCGCCGAAGCACAAGCTATAGTGATGCTATGCCCACTGCGTTGATCACCGGCGCTTCGGGCGGAATCGGACTGGAACTGGCGCGAGTCTTTGCTGAAAATGGTTACGCGCTAGTGTTAATCGCGCGCAGCCGCGACCGTCTGGTCGAGATCGCCGCGGAACTAAAGCCCACTCCCGTCCAGGTGCTCGCCAAGGACCTGGCCCTGGTGGGCGCGGCGGAAGGCGTTTTTCGGGAAGTCCCAAAAGTGGATGTGCTGGTGAACAACGCGGGCTATGGCGTGTACGGTCCGTTCCTCGGGAATCCGTTGGATGATGAGCTGGGGATGATGCAGCTCAACATGACGGCACTGGTGGCGCTTACCAAACTGTACCTGCCCGGAATGGTGGCATCGAAGAGCGGCAAGATCCTAAACGTAGCCTCGACGGCCTCGTTCCAGCCGGGTCCCTTGATGGCGATTTATTATGCCACCAAAGCCTTCGTGCTTTCTTTTTCGGAAGCCATCGGCAATGAGCTGGAAGGAACGGGCGTGACGGTTACGGCGCTGTGCCCGGGACCGACCGCGACCGGATTCCAGGCGCGCACTAAGCTCGAAAACTCGCGGCTGTTCAAACGCATGAAGGTAATGGACGCGCGCGCCGTGGCCGAAGCCGGCTATCGTGCATTAATGACGGGAAAGCCGGTGGTGATTCCGGGTTTGATGAACAAGCTGCTGGCGTTATCCGTGCGCTTCAGTCCGCGCAGTATAGTGACGAAGATCGCGCGGATGATGCAGGAAGAAGGCTGAACTTCAAGGGGCTTGGGACTTGGGACTTGGGACTGCGGAGCAATCGACGTCGCTTCGAGTCCCTGAAACCTAATGGATCGACAACGTCGCGTTCGCCGGGCTCTGGGCAGTCCCGACGGTTACACTCACTAGCACCGCCGTTCCAGTGGGAGCATTGGCCGGAACCTCGACATTGAGCTGCATCACGCCGGCGAGCTCGCCGGGAGCCGCGCCGTAATATTGGAGGGTCGCCGGTACTCCGCCAATCGTGACAGAAACAGGCAACACGGGCTTGGGATAAGGCGCGGTGTTCGCCAACGCGCCATCGATCCCAGCCGGATTGGTCTGGCCCTCGCCAGTAGCGAACATGATGAGCGTGTTGCCACGCGATTCGGGATTGGCCGGTGAATTGGGTGTGCCATCGGCATTGTTGGCGGCGAGCTGCGTTTTGCTGAATCCGGGGGCCATGAAAAACGCAGGATTAGACGCCGCCACGGGGATCGCTACCGGCTGCGAGGCAACGCCCTCGTACAACACTTGAACCTGCGTCGACGTCTCGCCCGCGACAGCGTAGGGAACAACGCCGGTGATCTGACCGGCGGAAGTGTAAACCATGGCTGCGGGCACACCATCGAACAGAACTTCGGTACCGTTGACGGCCCCGATGAAGCGCTGGTCCCAGCTGAGGTCATCGTGAAAAGTGAGCGTACCTGGCCCGAGGTTGGAACCGAAGATGGTGAACATTTCGCCGGGCGATACGGCCCCAGCGGCAAAGCTCGCGCCGTTTACTACGGACCCAACGATGGGCCGCGGCGTGTTGTGCACAATGCCAAGTGCGTTCACCGCATCGATCTTTCCGTAACCCCACGTCGTACTCGGCAACGCTCCG
The DNA here is from genome assembly GCA_050011295.1 of Bryobacteraceae bacterium. Lineage (GTDB taxonomy): Bacteria > Acidobacteriota > Terriglobia > Bryobacterales > Bryobacteraceae > Palsa-89. The sequence goes on along the minus strand of JBEKJJ010000327.1, from coordinate 2,846 downwards.
GTGAAGGAATCCGATCGCGCTGATTTATGCAGGATGTCCTTCACGGTGAAGGCATCCAGCTTCGGATTCAACTGCAGCATCAGCGCGATGATACCCCCTGTGACTGGGTTCGCAGAACTGTTCGCCCCGGCCGATCCGTAGAATCCGTTGCCATCTTGGATTTCATTGCCGATAAACTGGCTGCTGCCCCAGTAGGAATTCGGATCGTATGCGGTCATAATAGTTTCCGCGGGGGAGCTGACGTCGATCCCTCGCCGTCCATCGAAAGTCGGCCCCAGACTTTGGCCCGCCCAAATCTGCCCGACGCTGCCCTGGTTGGCGGGCAGGCCGTAAGAGTGACCGTTCACGCTGGTCCAATTGGTGCGGATCACGTAACAGGCATCGACCACGGCGTTGCGGGTTGCGCCGTAATCCGAGATGCTTCCCGGAACAGCATAGTTTTCAAAATAATTGAGCGCGGAGGCGGCCTGGTCCGAAGGATTCATAGTTACATCGAAGTGGCCGTTCACTACCGTGCGCCCGATCAGAGTGATGGAATATTCGCCATTGGGGCTATTGGAATTCAGCTCAATCTCCATCTCGCGTTTGCCATTGAGTGCACCCGCGCTATTCAGCACGTTCGCACCCCACTGAGCGTAGACCAGCTCGGAAAGCGTAGTTTCAAAATCGGCTGTGTTGTTGGCCGGCGCCGTAAATGGGCCGTAAGATGTGTCCGGCGTCTGGATCTTCACATCGAAAGCATCCGTGCCGGCGTACCAAAGATCAATAATCAATCCTCCGGTCATCTCCTTCTTCAGATTCAATGTAAGACTGCCACCGGCCGGCACGCTGGCCGCGGCGTGGTTGGCCGAGCTTCCGTCGTCGCCCGAAGCCGCGATGAAGATCACGCCGGGCTGATTGCCAACCGCGGCGTCGATGGTACGCGAAACAGTGCTGGTGCCGTCGGTCGGGCCGCCGATGGAGCCAATGTCCATGAGCATCACCACCGGCATGTTCAGCTCTTTGGCTTTGTCGACCACGAACTGAATTGCAGTCGGGATCAGGTTCAGAGGCTGAAATTCGGGGACTGCGGGCGTACTGCCATAGGCGGGGGTCGGACTGTTCAAGAGTTTCACGGTAATGATGGTTGCTTCCGGCGCGATGCCGTGGTACTTCAAAACATTGCTGCCGTTGCCGGCTGCAACAGCAGTATTGGCGGTCCCGTGGCCCAGGTAATCGCGCTCGGGGATTGCGGTGCCGCCCTGGAGCGCCTGATTGATCTGAGCTTGGGTATAGATAGTGCCTACGCCGTAGGGATTGTTCGAGGCGTTGGCCCCGGTGCTGTCGGTCAAGTCAAAAATATAAGCAATGCGAGTGGTACCGTCGGCATTCCGAAAGTCGTTGTTCTGCCAATCGATCCCGCGGTCGATCATGGCATATATGACGCCTTTTCCGCTGACACCATATTGGGAGGAAGCCTGGTCGGAGCGGATTTCAACCCGCACCAAGTCGAGAGCCGGAAGACTGCTTGCCAACACAAGAAAAAAGATGAATCTGGGCACAATCGAGGAAAACATGGACATCCTTTGCACTCACATAGCGCAAGCCGCTTCCAAACCGCCTCAAATTTGTTTGCCAAAACCGCCCGGAGTGTCCTTCGCGTAAGATAGTATTAACCCCAGAGCATTTCGATTCATGCCACCCGACGTTCCGGTTGAACGAGAGATTACCCGGCTTTTACACCGCTGGAAAGAGGGTGACCGCGACGCCCTGGCTAGCCTGGCGTCGCTGGCTTATGAGGACCTGCATGCCATCGCCATCGGTTACCTGCGTCGAGAAGTTGCCGGCCACACTCTACAGGCCACCGGATTAGTAAACGAATTATACCTGCGGCTGGCCCAGGTGCGGGGCGTCCAATTAACCAATCGGCGCCACTTCTACACCTTCGCCGCACAGTTGATGCGGATGATTCTCATCGACCACGCCCGGCAGACAAAGGCTCAGAAACGCCCTGGATCGGCCGCCCGGGTTCCGTTGCATGAGGAAATGGCGTGGATCGATGCGTCCAGCGACGATATGCTGGCGCTGGATGTGGCTCTGGATCAACTGGAAGCTCTCGAGGAACGCAAAGTGCGCGTACTCGAGTTGCGATTCTTCCTGGGCTGCACCAATGAGGAGACGGCCCAGCTTCTGGATGTTTCCCGTGCGACCATCGACCGCGACCTGGAATTCGCTAAGACTTGGTTGTACCGCCGGCTTTCGCAGCCAGCACCCGGCGGCGGGTAGAAGTTTGCTATGGCGCGAATCGATGAAGTGGAAGCTGTGTTTCACGAAGCCCGCTCCCTGCCGCCTGGCGAACGCCGCGAGGCTTGGCTCCAAGCTCGCTGTCAGGAAGACCCCAGCCTGCTCGAAGAAGTGGCGTCTATGCTGGAATCGAATGCGGAGATGCGGAATGCCGCAGCGATTCCCCCCATCCCCCCGCCGGCCGTTCCCACCGCCAAGTTCGGCGCGTACCTAGCCGTGGAATTGCTGGGACGCGGAGGCACCAGCACGGTATACCGGGCGGAGCGGGCGGATGGCCAGTTTGAACAGACCGTCGCCTTGAAGATCATGGCCGCGCACCTGGGCGGCCCAGATTTCCTCAGGCGATTCGAAATCGAGCGCCAGTTGCTGGCGACGTTGAACCACAACAATATTACCCGGCTCCTGGACGGCGGCGTTTCCTCGGCCGGCGATCCGTATCTGATCACCGAATACGTGGAAGGAGAGCCGCTAGACCGTTACGCGGACTCGCGCAAGCTGGATGTGGACGCGCGCATCGGTCTCTTCCTACAGGTGCTGGAAGCGGTGGATTATGCGCATCGCAA
>JBEKJJ010000326.1:0-7928 GCA_050011295.1 Bryobacteraceae bacterium | reverse complement strand
TATTACAGGCGGTTCAGGCTTTATCGGTACAGCACTTATCAGTGAGCTTATTAGGTCAGGGCACCAGGTTCTTGCATTGTCCCGCACCGATGAAAGCGACTACCAGGCCCGCGCCGGTGACGCGGATGTCGATCTCCTCGGGCATTACATCGCACCCGCTAGCTAGCCTACGCTCAGCTTCAGGTCGCTGCTCAGGCTGTCGAAGCGACCGGCGGATTCGACAACGCCCGCCTTGGGGCATACGCCCGAAGCACGGCCTTTGACACCGTCATGGGTTCGGTCACTTTCGGCGTAAACGCCGAATGGGAGGAGCCACGCGTTTTGCAGGTTCAATTCCAGGGAATATCCGGCCGTGAACTCGGCCAATTCCAAAGGGGTGTGGCTCTCATGCTGGACAAATCGCCGTGAATGTGATAGAACAGAATGCCAAACTTGGCCTAATATCCGGAGGTGTGATGCCCAAGATGGTGATTGAGGTTCCAGAGGAGTTTACGGAGGTAGGAAAGGCGATGGCCGAGCATCTAGCGGCCCTGCAGCGGACGGTGTCCCGCCTCGGTGGTGGAAAAGCGGTGGATTATGCGGAAATTGAACAGGCGATGGCGGAAAGTGCGGGACGCACGGAGTTGGCCGGCCACCGCGCCATTCTACAGAGCTTGGACATTGACCTTCCTGCAGTGATCATCGGAGGGGTGCGCTACACGCGGGTGGGACGGTGCGAAGCACCATACCACACGATGGTGGGTTCGGTCTCCGTGGAGAGATCGCTGTACCGTCAATCGGGCGAGCGTGGGGGACAGCCGGGCGGCCGGGTAGTGGATCCGGTGAGCCTGCGGGCCGGCGTGGTGGAGGACGGCTGGTTGCCACGCGCGGCGCGGGCGATGGCCCATGCCGTGCAGCAAGGCCCGTCGCGGGAAGCGGAAGCGAGCGCACGAGAGTTTGGCCGCCTGCCGTATTCGCGCGCCAGTTTCGAGCGGGTGGCTCACCTGGTCGGGGCTCTGGCCGTGGCCGATCACCAGGACATTGAAGACGCCCTGATCGATGCCGTCGAGGTGCCTGAGGAGGCCCGCTCCATTAGTGTGTCGCTGGACCGGGTCAGTGTGCCGATGGAGGAACCGCGGCGGCGGCCGGCGGGGCGGCCGAAAAAGGGCGCGCCGAAGAAGCCGGTGGAACGGAACTTTCGCATGGCCTATTGCGGTACGGTGACGCTGCACGATGAAAACGGAGTGGGACGGCACACGATTCGCTATGGATGCATGCCCGAAGGAGATCTCACCGGTTTACGCGACCGTCTGGTTGCCGATGTCGCGACGCTGCGCAGCAAGAAGCCGGATTTGAAGATTGAGCTACTCTGCGACGGGGCTCAGGAGATGTGGAATCTGTTAGACGAGGGCTTCGTCGCCAAGTTTGGTAACGACCTCTACCGCCTGGTGGATCTGCACCACCTCATGGAGAAGCTTGGGGCCGCCGCCCGCGCAATCGAGGATGCCACGGGGGCCGACGAAAAGCTCCGGCGATGGAAGATAAGCCTGCTGAACCGCGCGAGTGCGGCAAGCGGCATTCTGGAGGAGTTGACCGCCTCGGGCAAGGATGAGGGTGTGGGCACGGATCACCCCGTCCATGCGGCCATCACCTATCTACAAAGCCACAGCGCCGAAGCCGATCGTATGAACTACGCTCAGGCGCTCCGACTGGGCTTGGCGCTTGGCACTGGCAACGTCGAGGCAACCTGCAAGAGTCTCTTCGAAACCCGCATGAAGCGCTGCGGCGCACGGTGGAAAGAGGAGACCGGTCAGCACATCGTGCAGTTACGCGCCCTCGCCCTAAGTGATCGGTGGGGGCCTGCAATCGCCTTAACGCTTCGCCCGCTGCGCAAGCCTGTCCGCGCGGCTTGACCGTCAATGTCCAGTATGAGAGCCACACCCGAGCTTTCCTTCCGCATGCGCATCACCCCCGAACACGCGGGCTTTGGTTTGCCGGATCACCTGTTGCACGCGCGGCAGCATGGTCTCGATCTCCTGGCGCAGTCCCTCCAGCGCAGCTTGTTGCAGGAAGTCGGCGCACTGTTTCACCCCCTTGGCGATCTCTTGCGAGAAGCGTTTGGCCTGCCCCACTACTCGACCGGTGGAATCCAGCAGTTTGCGATAAGCTTGCTTCAGTTTCTCCTGGCTCTGCGGAACTTTCGATCGGGCCGCCCGGGCGATGTCCAAGACGCGCAGCTTCACGCTCCGGCTGCGGTCGCGCAGTTTTGTTCCTACCGAACCGGCCAGCGCCGTCACCTTTTTCATCAGGCGCGTCAAAACGCGGTTTCCATCGCCGAGCAAACTGCTGTCGGTGGGGTAGTGGATATTGGTTTCAACGACGGTGGTGTCCACTCTCATCTTGCGGCCCTGCACGATCTGGTTCTCCACCGCCAGTTCCACCACGCGCCGATGAATCTGTTCGATTACTTCCGGGCCCAGCGCCAGTGCCTGGCGGCCAAGCGCTTTGGAGTCGGGCACTTTGCCGGCGTACACGCGAGTGAACTCCCTATATAAGAGGTTGGAGCGCACTTCGCGTTCGACCACATCGAAACTCCAGTTGCGGATGTGCTTGAGCAGCAGCATGCGCAGCACAATCTCGGCGGGCGCTCCCAGGCGCCCACGCGTACGGCTTTTGGGATGACGACGCACCAGGGCTTCGTACACCAGGTGCAGCAATTTCTCGTCTTCCAGAATCCGGTCGGCGTGCCGCATCCAGGGCTCCCAGAGATCTCCCACGGCCTGTTCGAGGAAGCCTTCTGTAAATCTGGGTTGCGCGGAGCGGAGAGTGATCACTGGGCTCGTCCCCCGTTGTTTTCCTCGTCGGATTCTGCGCGGAGCAACTGCTGATTCAGTTCGCAGATCTCCTCAATGGCGGCCTTCAGTTTTTGATAATTCGCCAGAGAACGCTTGACCTCACGGACCTGCTCGTGGCGCAGGCTGATCTGTCGGGTGCGACCGCCGGGATAACCGACGGCGAGGACCGCGACGGGGTGACCATCGCCGCGAGCGCACTTGAGGCAGCCGGAACGGTGGTGGATGACGCGGTCGAGCAGGGAGCCGCGGAGAATGCGGGTGGCGTCGGGAAGGCGCGCGGCAAGGCGGTCGCGTTTGCGGGCTATCTGCGATTGTTTCACTATTAATAGTGAAACACATTATTAAACAAAAAGCAAGGAAAATGTTCCAGAATTTTTCCAGGGGAGAGCATCCGCCTGTGTTAGTAGAGTGGCGGCGCTCGATTCTGGTACGTTCATGCACCTCGGGGTGCCGAGCCGCACTCAAACCAAAAACGTTAGGCTGTCACTTTTGCGCTGAGAAGTAGCTAGCCCGCGTGGCGCGACAATCCCGCCGTAAATAAAAGGATCGCCGAGAATACAGCACTTGGCCGGGCAGGTGTTCCCGACGATCTCGGACCGGTAATCGCCTCCCTGCTTTCAGAAGAGAACCGTTGGGTCAACGCGCAGCGCATCGAAGTTGCGGGAGGGGTAGCCATCTAGAAGAGCAAAGCTACGGCTCTTTATGACCACATTTGGTCATAATGGCGCTCCGCGCGCGTGATCCAACTGTGGCAAGCGCAAAACGTGCACCTCAAGCGGCGAAAGTTGCAGGCAGGAGGAACGTAAGAAGATGCGCGAGCCTATGTGCCACCAGGCGCCGGCCCGCAAGCCTGAGAACGGCCCAAACGATGACGGACCATGCCACCGCATGGGGGTTTAGCGGGTAGCCGCATTGGAATTCCCCTAAAAAGGGTTATAGGCCCTTCGCCTGCTTCAGGAAACGTTAAGCGGAACCCGTTGATGGCCACCAGCATTGGCATCGGCCGGTAGTGTGACGGCCAGTCTAGTCCTTGAGAGCCGCAAAAAATATTGAAGATGAACAGTGATCCATACTTAGGGAGAAATGCGATGGCGAACAGCAAAGATGTCGTTGTCACCGGGGTATCCACCGGAATTGGTTGGGGAACCACGAAGGTTCTTATTTCAAAGGGACTTCGCGTGTTCGGCTCTGTACGCAAGCAGGCTGACGCCGATCGTTTGCAAAGCGAATTCGGTAACGCCTTCGTGCCTCTCATGATGGACATTACGGACGCCGACGCTGTACATCAAGCCGCCCAGAAGGTCGGCTCCATGATAGGCGACAGGAATCTGGTTGGCCTGGTGAACAATGCAGGAATTGTGGTGAGTGGGCCACTGCTTTATCTGAAGCCCAGCGAGTACAAGCGGCAGTTGGAAACCAACATGATCTCCCCGCTTGTCGTAATCCAAGCCTTCGCTCCTCTTTTAGGAACGGATAAGAAGAGGCAGGGTCCGGCCGGCCGAATCGTGAACATCAGCTCTAGCGGCGCAAAAGTTCCTATCCCGCTTATAGGTGCTTATAGTTCCTCCAAGTGTGGTCTCGAAGGAATGGCGGACGCTCTGCGGATAGAACTGATGTTATTTGGCATCGACGTCGTGATCATTGAACCGGGCACCGTGAACACGGCGATGTACGACAAGGGCGAAAAAGAAGATCTGAGTGAGTTCAAGCAGACCGAGTATTGGGACGCTGTTCAGAACTTCCAGAGGTGGATCGTCAACGAAGCCCGTAGTAACGGCTTACCACCTGAGCGTCTGGGCGAAGCCGTCCACGTGGCACTCAGCACCGTGAAACCGAGGGCACGCTACGCGGTCGTTCCGCAACGTTTCAAGAATTGGACTTTGCCGAGACTTCTTCCTACGAGGATGCTCGACTCCTATCTCGCAAAGCAAATGGGACTCAAAAAGCCGGCTGTCTCCAAGGTTTCCAACGTGTCAACGATAATCGAGGTCGTTTAGCGGCATCCGATCATAAAATAATCTGCGCCATGCAAATTGGACCGATTTTGTACCGATAGCGTGCTTTTGATGCTTTTTGTGACTTTAGCGACTTCAAAGGCGGTCAAGCACGAATCGTAGGCAGCCCTCATGCGCGGATGGGTCACACTTCGTGCGAATTATGGCGCCTGCCAGCGATTGATTTAAACCTAGCAGACGGGGGGGCCTCATCCGCGTTGATTTCCCCGTCCTCCTGGGCCCGAGAGATTAGTGCGCCGACCTTAGTGTTCGAGAGCCGGACACCTTCAGCGATCTGCAATACCAGAGCGGAGGGGACCTCCGCCGACGTTGTCAGTGTCGGTGGAGGCCCACCAACTAACCATCCGAATTCAGTCCAGCGCATTTGCCATCGGGGAGTGAAGGCCGCTATCAACCTGCACCCGACTGATGGGCAGCCATTGAGGTGGCGGCTTCTTCGATAAGCTTGGTCCGGCACGCTTAACTCTCGCTCGGCCCGAAACCAGTGATCCAGGTCGAGCCCATCTTTGAAGTCATCAATTTCATAGAGTGCGTAAGCCCGTCGTGCGATGTCTCCCTGCACAGCCTTTTTGTGGTCCTCCATGCTCGATAGCTCCGTTTTGAATAGAGTCACCGCTTCCTCCTTATCCGATTGCCAGCATGCGAGGTGATCAGCTCGCTTCCTGAAGCATTCGTCTCACTTTGACATCCAGGTCCCCGGCGATCTCCACTGCTTCCGCATTACCGTACGGAGCGATCAAACTGGCCATCTCGTCGTAACTCAAGTGCACGCCGTCGGAGCGGCGATCAATCAACACGGTCACCGGCGCGTACGACGCCGCGTCAGGAACAAGGCGAGCCATCGATTCCATGATGAGCGGATTACCAATGATTAAACGGATGCTTTTCGGATTTCTCTCCGGATGCGCCTTCGCGAGAACGGCGCCAACATCGAGTCGCATGAACTCCATCAGGCCAATTTCACTGACGGCGTGCTGTACGACCTCCCGCATTTCTTGATATGTCGCTGCGGCGGCAATGTCGTTGGCGAACTCGCTCATGTTCGGCCTGCCGATTGCAGCTTCCACTGCGGAGACGACATTTTCGAATGGCTTTTGCGAAACGATGCTCCATCGTTGGACATTGACCGTGCGGACTTTCATACTTTTGACCTCAAGGTTGTTTATGCAAGGAACCCCGTTCTTCTCTCAGTCTCAACCATCCAAGCCTCGGCCAAGACGCGCTTCCAGTCGCCCCTGAGGCGGCTGGAACGACGGAACATCATCGCAGTTGTCGCTGTAGAAATTCACTCGTCCTCCCGTTGGCGAGCGCTGCCGCCGCGGCATTGTAGTGCGCTCCATTGTGCCGAGCGAAGGCGTGACGCTGCCCCGGATAGCTGTAGACCGTCGCGTTTGCTTTGCTGGCAAGTACTGCCTTGATCTGAGCTTGCGCCGCCTTGGAGATAAACTCGTCCTCCTCTCCCAGATGCATAAGCAGCGGCGCACTGAGATTGTCGGCCTCGCCCAAATACTTTTCAGTGTCCGCGCCGTGATAGGCGACGGCGGCGTTGACCTGGCTGCGTACGGCCGTAAGGAACGTCATCAAGGCGCCGAGGCAGTACCCCTGGACGGCAATCTTGCCCGTACATTCAGGTAGTTTGGCCACAGCGTTCAGGGTGTCTTTAATATCTCTGACGCCGGCGTCACGATCATAAGCTTGATAAAGACGAAGCCCGTGCTGCCAGTCAGCCTCCGACGTAACGCTAAGATCAACGCCCGGCTCCTGACGCCAGAATAGATCGGGCGCGACCGCTACAAAGCCTTGCTCGGCGAGTTCGTCGCAGGTCTTGCGGATGTCGGCATTGACACCGAACAATTCCTGCAGAACAACGACAGCTGCGGCCGGCATGATTTTCGGTCGTGCGATGTAGGCGTTAAATGCGCCGTCTTGGCCTTCTATGGTGATTCGGTCTCCCATTTTGCATTCTCCTCAGACGACATTCACCCGCGGACCCGCCGATTTCGTCAGGATCGGCGGGGGCTGTCTTCGGCCGGGTAACGCTCAGACGACGATTGAGAGCTGCGTTACGACTGTATTAGGCTCCTGCTACCGATTTGACCTGCGCAGATGTCGCAGCCTCCTCGATCAGCGCGGCTGTTTCTTTCGGGAAAGTCATGTAGGCCACATGGCTCGACTTTACTTCGACCGTCTTGGCCTTGGCGCGCTTCGCCATCATGCGCTCCTGATCCGGATTGATCGATCGGTCTTCGCTGGCAACCATGTACCAGGTGGGTTTGTGCTTCCAGGCCGGGTTCTTGACCTGATGAGTGAAGGAGTCGGTAGAAATCGGCACTTGCGAGATAGCCATGAACTCCGCTTCATCCCGTGGAATGTCTGCTGCGAAGTCAGCCACGAAATGCGGCTCGTCGATCCACCAGAGACCGTTGGTGTCCGATTTGAACGCCGTGGACGCCTGCGGCAGGGCCTGTTCGATCGATGCGCAGCTCTCGCCTTCATCGAGCGCAAAGGCGGCAATATAGACAAGCGCTGCAACGTTCGGATGATTCCCGGCTTCGGTGATGATGGAGCCACCGTAGCTGTGGCCGACCAGAACCACCGGTCCGCCCATAGCGTCGATGGCTGCCTTGGTGTACTTTTGATCGTCGGCGTACGACGTCTCGGGAGGCTGCGCTACCGACACCCTGTAGCCATCCTTCTTCAGGATGCCAGCAACAGCCTTCCAGCCTGAGCCATCGGCGAAGGCACCGTGCACCAGGACCACGTTCTTGATCTTCGTCATCTTCAATCTCCTCTCCAGTTTTGGCTTCCGCGAATCGTGTGTAAAGCATTGAACACGAAATGGATCGTACCAGGAACGGTCAGGAGACCTATTGAAGACATGGACCACTTTTGTGGATTCCTGCTTCAAATGCGGAGCGAAGAATCTATTCGTTTGAGGGAGAGGATGGCTGTTCGCGTATTTCGACAAACATCCGGCGGTGTGAGTGCTCACGCCGCCACTTGCCCGGTGTCGCGCCAACGACGTTTGCAAACGTCCGGGTAAGAGCGGCTTGATCGGTAAATCCGGTCTGCGCCGCAA